>JBBRVX010000001.1:0-81683 GCA_038246475.1 Thermomicrobiales bacterium
TCCATTGCCACCATGCTGGGGTCGGTTCCAGCACGCGCATGAATCGGTGTCGAAACCTTCGCCTCAAGCGTTTACCGGTGGAGAAACCCATTTTCCATGATTACCGTGGTGCATGTGATCGGCACGCTTGAGCTTGGCGGCGCCCAAATGATGCTCTGGAAACTGCTGTCGCGCATGGATCGCCAGCGCTTTCGGAATGTTGTCGTCTGCGCCTTCGAAGAGGGTCCGCTTGCGGAGCAGATTCGTGCCATGGGGATCCCAGTGCACGATTTGAGAATGCGCTATGGCGACTTGCCGCCTGGCAATGTCAGGAAGCTGGTGCGCATGCTGAAACTGCCCGGCGCCAGCGGACGGTTCTTGGATCTGCTCAGGCGAGTGGAGCCGGATTTGATCATGACTTGGGGATACCACGTCGACATCCTGGGCTTGCTGGGCGCATCCATGGTGCGCTCTCCAGTCATTTGGACGGTTTTCAGCTCATTCAATCCCTTTTTTGGCCGGCTATTCTCAGCCATGAATAGCGTGGCGGTGCGCACATCGGGCCTGGCCGCGGCCGTCGTTACTGATTCCATGGCCGGGCAGGACTGGCACATTCAGCTTGGATATCGCCCGAAGGAGTGGCACGTCATCTCCATGGGATTCGATATCGAGCTGTTCAAACCGGATGAGCCAGCCCGATATGCCTTACGCCGAGAGCTAGATCTGCCGCCCGATGCCCTGATCGTTGGACTCGTTGGCCGCTTCAATCCTGTCAAAGGGCATCACACCTTTCTGCAGGCTGCCGGTCTGCTCGGGCAGCAACAAGAACACGTGTATTTTGTCCTGATAGGCCCAGGGATCACGGCCGAGAATGCGGAACTCTGGAGCTGGGTTGAGCAGAGCGGCGTGCGCGACAGGGTCTATCTACTTGGCGAGCGCTCAGATGTGCCACACCTGACCGCGGCACTGGATATTGCCACCTGTTCTTCCTATGGTGAGAGTTTTCCAAACATCGTCGGCGAGGCCATGGCCTGTGCTGTCCCGTGCGTTGTCACTGATGTGGGCGATGCGGCGAGGATGGTCGCGGACACCGGCCTGGTCGTGCCGCCGCGGGATGCCGAGGCCATGGCCGAAGCGTGGCAGGTATTGATCGACCTCGGGTCCGAGGGTCGCCAGGATTTAGGACGTCGGGCCCGGGCTCGGGTCGAGGCGATCTTCAGCCTGGACCAGGTGGTGCACCAGTATGAGGAGCTGTGCGAGCGGCTGGCGGCACTGCCCAGAGGCCTGGCGCGGCGCCTTTCATAAGGGCCGGAGAACTACTCGCCCTGGGTTCCCCCATGTCAGCGGGTCGTGTCGCGGTCAAGCTCATCAGGCAAGAGCCGCGCTCGCATACTTGAAAACTCTTCAAGTGCCCGGTCATAGTCATCACGTCGCCCAATATCCATCCAATAGCAATCCGAGCGGTACGCCAGAACGGGCTCGCCCTTGGCAATCAGTTTCAGAGCCAGATCCGGGAAATCGAGCGGCTCGCCCGGTGGTATCTCCCGGATCGCCCGCGCGGAATAGATATTGATGCCCATGCTGCAGTGGTATTCGATACGCGGCTTTTCGCGAAATCCCGTTACCACGCCAGCGTCGGCGAAGTCGACGACGCCGAGGTCTATCGTCACCTCCCGGTGATGGACAGCAATGGTGAGTGCGGGACCCTGATCGTGATGGAATGCAATCAGGCTGGAGTAATCAAGATCAGACAGCACATCGCCATTCACCACAATAAAGTCCTCATCCTGATCGCGGAGCATCGCCAATGCTCCGGCGGTGCCCAAAGGGGCGTCTTCCCGAAGGTAGCTAATCTCCAGGCCCGGGATTCCGCCCTTGGTCGCGAAATAGGCCTGGATCAACTCCCCAAGGTACCCGACCGAGATGACGACCTGCTCAATCCCGTGCCATCGCAATTGGCGCAAGACGATATCAATGATCGGGACGTCCCCGATCGGCGCCAACGGCTTGGGAAAGACCGTCGTGAATGGAGCAAGCCGGCGGCCCCGACCGCCAGCAAGGACTACGGCACGCACATGACCCTCCTCAAACGCCGTACACCCGCGGTCGGTACAGTGCGCGATGTTCGGTGACCCAGTCCACGGTCCGACGCAAGCCTTCCTTAAGGCCCACCGCCGGCCTCCATCCACACTGCTGTTGCACTTTGGCGGCATCGGCGACCAGGCGGTCCACTTCACTTGAGGGAGGACGAACGCGCTGGCGATCCTCTTCCACGACCAACGGTGTACCGGTAAGCTCACCGATGATCCTGACCAGATCGCCGACGGACGTTTCTCGGCCCGTTCCAAGGTTGAACGTTTCTCCCACCGCCGAATCCGTCGCGGCGACGTGAAGAAATCCGGACACGGTATCGGTCACAAAATTGAAATCACGCGTGGGCTCCAGCGAGCCGAGACGGAGGACGTCACCGGCCAGAGCCTGACTGATGATCGTTGGAATGATGGCCCGCGACGATTGGCGAGGGCCATAGGTATTGAAGGGGCGGACGATGGAAACGGGAAGGCCGAAGCTGCGCCAGAAACTCTCCGCGAGATGGTCTGCCCCGATCTTGGTCGCCGCGTAGGGCGACTGCCCCTGCAATGGATGGTCTTCGCGCATGGGGATCGTCAGGGCGCTGCCGTATACCTCGCTGGTGGATGTCTGAATGAGCCTGCGGACGTCTGCCCCACGGCACGCTTGCAAGACATTCAGCGTGCCAATCACGTTGGTTTCAACGACGTCGCGGGGGCTCTGGTACGAATACGGGATGCCGATCAAGGCGC
This sequence comes from Thermomicrobiales bacterium, assembly GCA_038246475.1. GTDB lineage: Bacteria > Chloroflexota > Chloroflexia > Thermomicrobiales > UBA6265 > JACCXM01. The sequence continues at coordinate 2,802 of JBBRVX010000001.1, forward strand.
CGAGGTGGAACACGTACTCTCGGCCTCGGACGGCGCTCATCACCGTCTCAACATCTCGCAAGTCTCCGCTGAGAAACTCAACCGCCTCGACTACTTCCGGATCGATGACATCGAGCAAGCCGCGCTCGCCCATGACGCCGTAGTGAAGAAAGGCACGAACATTCGCTCCGCATCGTGCCAGCTCCTCAACCAGATGGCTGCCTATGAATCCGCCTGCCCCGGTGACCAAAACCGGACGACCGCTCCAATCCATTATTTCCTCTCAGACTACTTACGATTTGGCCAGCAACGATGAATGCGATTTGCAATCATCCCACAGCGGCATGGCGCTCGCCATTCGGCCCTTGCGGGATTGCTGGATGCGCCGGAATTTCGATGCCATCCCATCGCAAAGTTTGAACTGCTCGTAACGCCGACCTGATCGCTACGGCGCGATGTCATCAACGCCCGCAACACGCTAGTCATGCCGAGGTTGTAGGACGCGGTCAGGTTGGGCAGATGACGCGGCGTGGGCGGGAGCGACTCATGGACCGCTGCCGCGTTCATTGCTAGTTATCTCATTCCAGCGAGCGCGCTCTCGCGGCAAAGGCGCCTGATCAAACCGATTGCCGGATACCTCAGGATCTAACCGCTCGACCTCTGTCCGGCATGGACTGTGATTTCGACCTCGCGCCTTGGGAGTTGCGAGGCAACGCGAAGAAAGCCGAAACGCGGCTGCAGGAGTTCCAGTTCCCGGCCTTGCCCGGCCAGGCGCTTGCGGCAAGCGTGGTAATTCCACTTGCGCTGGTGTAGGAGTTGCGGCAGGCGCCAATGTCGTGGCGGATGTCGCTGCTGGCAGCATGGACGATGCTACGACAGTCGTCGGATAGATACGGCTATTCATGACGTGGACCACCGTCGCCGTGACGACAAGAGTGGACATTCCGAGAATCGGCAGCGAAGCGGGACGGGTAGCGACCACGCGCATCCTTTTCTCGCGTAGATTCGCATTCTCGGTCGGCTCGAAGCGATGCTTGAATCGCAGAGCAGGAAGTTCGACGATGTAGTATGACGCCAGCACAGAAACCGATGTCAGGACGATTGCTGCCAGCAGGTGAGCTGAACCGGTGGTAGGGGCGTATTGCAGCCAAATCCAGTGCCATAGGTAGAGTCCATATGACACTTGTCCTACCCCAACCAGCGGTGGCCATGAGAGGATGCGCGACAGTCTCCCGCCGCGATCGTAAATGATGGCAACCACGAGGAGTGTTGTTAGTAGCGCGATCAGCGGCGCCCCGAGTCTGAAGACTGTCGGATCACTTGCCCGGGCAAAAATGAAGAGCGCCAAAATGGCGGCGAGGCTTACCCATCCGAGAGTGACTGACAGCCAGCGGGCAGCCAAACGTGAAGGCGTCATGCCAAACGCCACTGCCAGGCCAAACGCGCATCCGATCAGCAGTGTCCCAGCGTGGGCATCGGTCCTTAGGCTGGAAAGACTCCAAGGTGAAGGCTTCTCGACGAGCACGCTGCGCCACAGTACAGCGGCGACAGCGATTACCGACACGAACAGGACGCCAGACCGTGAAGTCATCCTTTCGCTAGACAAGATCAGCACGAGCACGAAGGGCCACAACAGGTAGAATTGATCCTCAACCGCGAGGGACCACCCTACCGCGAGGGGGTTGAAGAAAGCTCCGCTGACCCAAACCCAGTTGGCGATCGGAATGAGGTTCGCAACGATCCCCGGCCCGAACGAGAGAAGCGTCAATCCGGACCATTCTGTAGGTCCAGCCTGGAGTCCCTGGCCAGTAAGGGGCGAGCCGGCATCGACGAGAGCGCCTAAGAGAATCAGTGAGGCGAGGGCCAGGATCAGAGCCGGCATCAGCCGCAACCCCCGGCGCACCCAGAACGCGCGGAGCGCAATGCTTCCCCGGAGGGCATGCTCTTCCACGAGGAGCGTGGTAATGAGGAAACCGCTCAGAGCGAAAAAGACATCTACTCCGAGATATCCGCCGCGAAACGAGATGATCGGCTTCGTCTCGGCAGCCTGGTACAGATAGTGGACCAGCAGGACACCTAGCGCGGCGATGCCTCGGATTCCGTCGAGGGCGGGCACGTATCCTAACCGGCTTAATCGTGGACTTCCTGAATCCTGATTCATTCCTGCGACCCCGGTCCAACCTCACAAGTGCTGACATTGCGGAAACGTCTGATATCGTCACGCGAGCGAATCAACTGGACCGTGGTTCGGTTGAAAATTCATTCATTCCCGTGTCATGGATCCGGCAGTCATGATTGGCCCCGAATCTAGCGCGAGTCAACGCATTTCCGACACTCTTGGCGCCTCCATCTGCAGGCGCTCCATCCCATGGATGTCTGCCAAGCGCGGAGCGGTGGACTGCATTAGGTTGCAGAGGCCAGGAACCATCGAGCGTACTCGAAGACACCCGTGCGCCAGGTCCTCTTTGGACGCCATCCCCAGGTCACGGCGCGGGAAGGATCACCAGCGTAGCGTTCTGGGTCGCCGGGTCGCCGCTCCCCGGAAAAGCATGGCTCCCGATCAGTGCCTAGCTCCGCCAGAAGTGCGGCCACAACGTCGCGAACGCTGGTTTCCAACCCAGTTGCGCAGTTTACGGACGGGGCGTCTGTTGCCGCACGGTGGCCAGCGATCAACATCAACGCTGCCACGTCTTCAACCGCAACCCAGTCGCGGGTCTCTGTTCCTGTGCCCATGAAGCGGAAGTCGTCCACCATCGCCTTTTGACACGCATCCCACCAGAGCTGTTTGCGCAGCCCGGCGCCGTAAACCGAGAAAACGCGAACAAGTGCTGCCCGAATGCCGAAGCTCCGCGCATACGAGCGGACCATGTCTTCTGCAACTTTCTTGTGCACCCCATACGGCGAGATGGGATTGAGCGCCGTATCCTCCCCGGTGGGAATCGATGGTGAAGGGCCATAGACGGCGCCGCTGGATGGGTAGACAAGCGCGGTCTGAGGCGAGCGCGTGCGGATAAACTCCAGGACTTCCACGGTGGTCCCCACGGAGCGCGCGAAATCCTGCGCGGGCTTTGATAGCGCCAGCCCGGCGGAGCCACTTCCCGCGCAGTGGATGATGGCGTTGGCGGATTCGGCATGTTGGGTCAATGTCTCGAGCGTCACATCGCACCGGCGCCAGTCAGCAATGCCCCAACGTCGTGCTTCGTCGTCGCTCCAATCGCCATGCCCAATGCCGATAACACGGGCTCCCCGCGTCATGGCCTCGAGAGCGGTATGCCTGCCGATGAACCCATGTGCTCCGGTCACGACGATGGTATCCATGCGTTTCAGATGGTCCTGGATCCTGGACGCCGCGCCACGTCCACTAGCGAGCCGGCTGCTCCACCTGTTCACGCGGATTGTCGGACACCGATTCGCGCTGGGCCACCGTGGCGAGGAGATTCTCCGCTGGCTGGCCGCGCCTCTCGCCAAGCAACGTTCCCCATGTGCGCGCGCCTGCAGGTCGCTTCACGCGCCGTGAGCCAAACGGACGTCTCACGCGGTGGTTCATCCGCCGCAAGGCGATGTATGGAGCCGACGTTGAAGCGATGGCTCTGTGCTCGGCGTGCACGCGGGGCATCTGCCCCGTGTCGGCTAAATCGATGCCCTCCAGCAAGATCCACGCGGCGGCGCTGGCAACACAGAGCAGGGCCACCATGGTGTAGACGTAGGGCAAGGCGGGAAGCAAGGCGATGCGTACGGCGGCCGCGCCACAAAAGAGCGCCGTCAGGTAAATGAGCGCCACCGATTGGCGGACACTCAAACCAAGGCGCACGAGGCGATGCGAGACATGATCTCGACCACCGCTCGAAATTGAAATGCCACGGCGGAGGCGCGAAACGGTCACAATCGAGGTATCGAAAATTGGAACGGCAAGCACAAGAATGGGAATGAGCCAGGTGCGTTGGGGATCAACCCCCGGGAAGCGCAACTTGATCGCCAGAACGGCAAGCAGGAAGCCAAGCAGCAAGCTGCCGGCGTCGCCCATGAAGATCGTTGCCGGGTTCCAGTTGAAGCGGAGGAATCCAAGAATCGACCCGAGCAGGACGGCCGCCACGAGTGAGACCCAAACCTGGCCGTGCAGGATGGCCAGCAAGGTAAAGAACGCACAGGCAATCGCCGCGACACCGGCGGAAAGTCCGTCCATATTGTCAAGCAGGTTCATCGCATTGCAGATACCCACCACCCAGACAATGGTGACCGCGAAATTTGCCCAGGAGTACGGCAGAAAGTTGACGCCGACGCCACCGATCACCAGGATCACGGCTGCCGCGATCTGCGCCACCAGCTTGACAATCGGAGGAAGTCCATTTTGATCGTCGATGACGCCCACAACCAACAAAAGCGTGGCGCCGATGAGCACAGCGGTGCCTTCCTGAAGGACCCGGCGTGAGTCGGTGAGCAGCAAGCTGATGAGGAAGGCATTGTAGATCGCGATGCCGCCCAGAAGAGGCACTGGCGAAGCGTGCATCTTCCGATGGCTGGGGCGGTCCAGCCAGTTGAGCCGGATCGCCGCGGTTCGCATCAGAAACGTTCCCGCGAGAGAGATCGCAATCGCCAGGAGCGCCGCTATGGCGAGTGACCAGTTCATTGGCCCTTCGTTCCACCCATATCATCTCCATTGCCTGATTTGGGAGTGCCAGCAGTCATAAGCAATGCTCTGTAGAGTTGATCAACATCGGCGATTCGATCTCGATCCTGGTGAAGTTCCAATACTCGCCGACGCGCTCGCTCCGCCATCTGGCGTGTTCGCTCCGGTTCGCGAAAGAGAGCAAGCAGTGCCTTGGCCAAAGCTTCACGATCCCCTGGGGGCACGAGCCGGCCTGTTTCGCCATCGTCGACCAGGTCGCCAACGCCTCCCACACGGGTGGCGATCACCGGACAGCCGGCGGCCATCGCCTCGATCAGGGCAACAGGAGTTCCTTCATTGTCGGACGACAGCACGAAGGCGTCCAGGTCAGCATAGACGCCAAGCAAGTCGGGTAGCCAACCAACCAACGTCACGGCATCAGTCAGGTTCAGCTCCTTGATCCGCGCTTCCAGTTCGGCGCGCAGTTCCCCATCGCCGATAATGACAACGCGGATATCCTCGTCGTGTTGGCGGGCAAGCGCCGCCGCCTCGAGCAGCAGGGGGATGTTCTTGATGGGAACCAGGCGCCCAATAGCCCCGACGATTTTTGCGTCTTCCGCGAGGCCGACAGCGCGCCGGAGGTTGCCACTGCCACGGGGTAGGGACGCGAACGCATCGAGGTCGAATCCATACGGGATGACCACGATGTTGTGGAGTGCAGCCACGCGGTAGTGGGCGATCTCCTGGCGCAGGCTTGGACTACTGGTGATAATGCGCGAGCTCAATCTCGCCCCCAGACGCTCCATAGTCTGAAACAGGAGACTCCTCCCTGGCGAAAAATATCCGTGGAAGACATGACCGTGAAAACTGTGCAGGACAACAGGTACCCCGGCGAGCCGAGCTGCAATGCGCCCCAGAAATCCTGCCTTGGCCAGGTGCGTATGGACGATGTGAGGTCGCTCGCGACGCATGAGCGAGTACAGTTTGACGAGTGTGACAAAGTCGCTCCATGGCGCGATCTCGCGACCAAGCTCCGCCACATCGACCACGCGCAAACGACGAGCATCGGCGAGGTCACGCATGGTCCCCTCGTGCGCGCCCTCTCGTCCCGTTACCAGCAGGCAGTCGTACCCCGCCCTTTCGAGACCGGCGACGAGTTGGGTAACCACCACGGCCGCTCCACCCATGTTCATGCGCGTGATGACATGCATGACGCGTATGGGTTCAGACCGTTGATGAGCGTTCATCGGCAACCCCGTTCATGGCACATCAACGATGCTCCTGGAGCGGAAGGTGAAGACGCTTCGAAAAGAATGCCAACCTCAGATCTTCGGCTCCTCGAGTTCGATTTCTGAGGGAATCGACCCGGCAAGATTCAATGACATCTCACGGCTTCGCGCACAAGATCGCCTGACAAGCGTAGGCGCCCCCGGCTGCACCCCTGACATCGCTCAAGCTGCCGTGGTCATGACGGCCTGTTGCCATGCGGCATGCGTCAAGAGGGTGTCATCTCCCGCGCTCATGACTCGACGGCGATACCGTGCTCCGGCGCACGTTCGAGCCGAACGTGATCGCGAACGCGGATGATCATGTCATCGAGCGTGCGTTCAGGGCGCCAACCCAGAAGGTGGTGAATGCGATGCGTATCCGGTACGCGTCGTTGCATATCCTCGAACCCGGCAGCATACGCTTCGGCATAGGGGATGGAGACAATCTCGGAATGGCTGTTGGTCAGCGCTTTCACGCGTTCGGCGAGATCGCGAATAGTAACCTCTTCGGGGCCACCCACATTGAATACTCGCCCTGGCGCTTCGCCATGCTCCGCGAGTCCAACAATGGCCCGCACCGCATCGCTGACGTCACAACAGCAGCGCCGCTGGGAACCATCGCCATAGATGGTTATCGCATCGCCCCGTAGAGCCTGGCCCACAAAGCGGGGCACGACCATGCCGTAGCGTCCGCTCTGGCGCGGTCCCGTGGTATTGAAGAGCCGGAACGGGACCACGGGGAGGCCATATTCACTGTAATAGGCAAGACCAAGAAACTCATCCACCATCTTGCTGGCCGCGTAGCCCCAGCGATTCTTGCTGGTTGGCCCGAGGAGCACATCGTCATCTTCGCTAAAGGGAATCTTGCTCCCCTTGCCGTAGACCTCGGAGGTGCTGGCGATCAACACGCGCGTCCCGTAGCGGAGCGCCGCCTGGAGGACCGCCTCGGTGCCCATCACATTCGTCTCGATGGTGTGGGCTGGGCGTTCGATGATCAGCTCCACGCCCACGGCCGCTGCCAGATGAACGACGACATCGGCTTCCGATGTCAGCCGATCGAGCACAATGGCGTCCGAAAGACTCGCCCGTACAAATTGAAATCGGGGATGAGCGAGTTGGTGCGCGACGTTTTCCAATCTGCCCGTCGAAAGGTTATCGAGCCCGAGCACCCGAGCACCTTTCAGCAGGAGTGCATCCACGAGATGCGACCCAATGAACCCGGCGGCGCCAGTCACCAGCCACGTCGCCGGTGCGGCCGAATCGGCATGGAGAGCGTCGGGGAGGTCGTGCATTTACGCTGACGCGTTCGGTTTGGCGATGGAGGGAGCGCCGAGCTTCACGATCCGTGCTGCACTAGGGGGGAGATGGCATGGAGCATCCGCCGTGGCGTTCCGGGTATCGACGATGAGCCGGGCATTTTCGATGATCCAGTTCACATCGAAGGCTCGATGATTCGTGGTAATCACCACGCAGTCGGTCTCCCGAAGCAAGGCGCGTTCAAGGCCAACGCTGCGAAATTCCTGGCCTGCGATGGTCAGCGTCGGCACAAAAGGATCGTGGTACCGCACGTCGGCGCCTTTTTCCAGAAGCCCCGCGAACGTCGCGAGCGCCGGAGATTCGCGGGTGTCGGCAACATTCGGCTTATACGCCACGCCCAGGAGCAGGACGTGGGAGCCACGCAACGCTTTCGCTTCATCATTGAGCGAATCCGAGATCCGGTGGATCACATGGTGGGGCATGGCGTCATTGATTTCATCGGCCAATGCGATAAACCGGGCATCGTAGCCCACGGTCTTCAGCTTCCAGGAAAGATAGTGCGGCACGATGGGGATGCAAGGACCGCCCAGCCCGGGACCAGGATAAAAGGGCATGAAGCCGAAAGGCTTGGTCGCGGCGGCATCGATCACCTCCCAGACATCAATGCCGAGGTGCTCGCACATGATGGCCATTTCGTTCGCGAAGGCCACATTGACCTGCCGAAACGTATTTTCCAGTAGCTTGGCCATCTCGGCCACCCGTGGCGTGGAAACGGGCCTGACTTCATCGATGATTGTCCGGTAGAGGGCAGCAGCCAGGGCGCTGCAATCGGGGGAAACGCCGCCCACGAGCTTCGGCGTATTGCGCGTGCCAAATCGCTCATCGCCTGGATTCACTCGCTCAGGCGCGAAGGCGAGGAAGAGGTCTTCACCAATAGTGAAGCCGTTTCGTTCGAGCACCGGTTGCACGACTTCCTGGGTGGTGCCAGGATAGGAAGTGCTTTCCAGAACGATGAGCTGCCCGGGGCGCAACCAGGGCGCCAATGCGTTGGTGGCCGCCAGAACTGCCCTGGTGTCCGGTTCCTTGGCATTGGTGAGCGGTGTGGGCACACAGATGGTGATGGCATCCGCGTCGGCAAGCGCGGAGTAATCGTCTGTGGCTTTCAAGCGCCCGTTAGAGATTAGGGGCGCCAGGCGTTCGTCCGCGATGTCGCCGATGTACGAGCGGCTCTGGTTGAGCGCGTTGATCCGATCCTCTTGAAGATCGATGCCAATCACGGAAAAGCCAGCTTCGGCGAACGCGATGGCCAATGGTAGCCCGGCATAGCCAAGACCTATCAGGCCGATCCTCGCCTCGCGACGATCGATTCGCTCGTGCAATGCCGCGCTCGCCGCACTGCGTTGCGTTGTCCGTTCCAAGGTCACCACCAGGAGATTCTCAAACCTCTCAATTGTCACACCCGCTGTCACGCCAGCGCACGGCACGATTCGATAGGGGCAAATTCCTGGATATTTCGATCAATTTCACGCGATCAACACTCGTGTACGCCGTCATCCCATGCACAGCGCACGGTAGTATGCCCTAACTTTAGGCGTGACTTGAACCTTCGCGCCGTCGCAACGCTTCGATCGTGTCTGGCGTGGACCATGGCCGTGAAATCGCATCGCTTCTGGGCCGAGCTGCTTGGTCAGCATCAACTCATACCGTTGCGGGGAAGCCTCGTATACTCGCGGCGCTATGTCAGGAGATGCGCGTATCGCCAACGTGTCGGCAACGGACGGAATCCTGCTTGAAGGCATGCGCTTTTACGCCTTTCACGGCGTTAATTCTGAGGAGCGGACCCTCGGCCAGCGCTTCACCGTCGATGTCGCCATGGCCGTTGATCTGCGTCTGGCTGGCCAGCGCGACGACATTGCCGACACCGTCTCCTACAGCGCCGTCTACCAACTGGTGCGCCGCATCGTCGAAGGAGAGCCGCGCAACCTGATCGAAGCCGTGGCCGAAGAGATCGCCGCCGCAATTCTCCTTGAACATCCGCCAATCGAACGGGTGACAGTCACCGTGCGCAAGCCGGAAGTTCCCATGAAAGGCGCCATGCTCGATGCCGCCGGGGTGCGCATCAGCCGTGCCCGTGCCGTGGAGAGCAACCAGACGTGAGCGAAAAGCCCAACGGCGAAATCGACACGCCGCGAATCGAAGCCGCCGTGCGCGAAATCCTGCTGGCCATCGGTGAGGACCCCGATCGTGACGGCCTGCGCCGAACCCCGCATCGCATCGCCAAGGCTTATCAGGAGCTCTTCGCCGGCCTGCGCGAGGATCCCCGCGCCCATCTGAGCGCGACGTTTGACGAAGGCCACAAGGAGATGGTCGTCCTGCGCGACATTCCCTTTGCCTCGCTCTGCGAGCATCATCTGCTGCCCTTTACCGGCGTCGCCCACGTCGGCTACATCCCGCGCGGCCAGATCGTCGGCTTGAGCAAGCTGGCCCGCCTCGTCGAAGGCTACGCCCGGCGCCCGCAGGTGCAGGAGCGGCTGACCAGCGAGGTCGCCGACGCCCTGATGGAGGTGCTGAAGCCGGATGGCTGCGGGGTCGTCATCGAGGCGACGCATACCTGCATGACGATCCGCGGCATCGAGAAACCGGGCGCCACGATGGTCACCTCGGCGATGCGTGGCGGCTTCCGCTCGCGTCCCGAGACGCGCGCCGAGTTCATGGCCTTTGTCCGCGGCGGTCAGCGTTGAGCGAGCGGGAGCCGCATTGGCGCGGCCTCTCCGCCGGCGATGGCGCTCGCGACGTGTTGCCTCCTACCCGTTGGCACGCGCACGAGCTGCGCTGGGGCGCCCAAACACACCTCATGGCGGTGCTGAACATCACGCCCGACTCCTTCTCAGGCGATGGTTTGGCAGGGAAGCCGGCGGCTCTCCTTGATGCCGTTACCGAGGCCGTCGCCGCGGGAGCAGGCATCCTCGATCTGGGGGCGGAATCGACGCGGCCCGGCCACGCCCCGATCTCTGCCGCGGAAGAGCTGGAACGGCTGCTGCCGGCCCTGGCGGAAATCCGCCCACGCACGACAGCGATGATCTCGGTCGACACCAGCAAGGCAGCGGTAGCGCATGCGGCGCTCGCGGCCGGCGCTGACCTTGTCAACGACGTGCGCGGATTCACCGCCGATCCCGAGATGGCCGCGGTGGTCGCCGCCGCCGGAGTGCCGGCCGTGCTGATGCACGACGTCGCGCCGGAATCAGGCGTCGATCTCATCACCAGCATCCTGCGCGAGCTGTCGCGGCGGCTGGACCGCGCGGTGCAGGCGGGCGTGGCCTGGGAGCAGGTGATCATTGACCCCGGCTTCGGCTTTGGCAAGGACTGGCGGCAGAATCTGGAGTTGCTCCGCCGCCTTGGAGAGCTGCGCGCGCTGGGGCGGCCGATGCTGGCCGGCACATCGCGCAAAAGCACGATCGGGCGGGTGCTCGGACTCGCGGAGGACGACCGGCTGGAAGGGACCGCCGCCACGGTCAGCCTCGCCATCGCGGGCGGCGCCGATATCGTGCGCGTGCACGACGTGCAGGCGATCTCCCGAGTGGCGCGGATGACCGATGCCGTCGTGCGCGGGGCGCCGGCAACATCGCGCACATGGCCGGGCGGTCCTCCTGCGTGAGGGCGTCCCGGACAGCCTACATCGGACTTGGGGCAAACCTCGGCAACCGTGCGGACACCTTGCGGGAGGCAGTGCGGCGGCTCGCCACCCTGGGACGGGTCTCCGCGGTCTCGTCGCTCTACGAGACCGCGCCAGTCGGCTACCTCGAGCAGCCGCCGTTTCTGAATGGAGTTGTCGTTCTGGAGACCGCTTTGCCGGCGCCTGACCTGATGAAGGCGCTCCTGACCATCGAGCATGACCTGGGCCGGACGCGGACCTTTCCCAATGCGCCCCGTATGCTCGATCTCGATTTCCTGCTTCTTGGCAATGAGGTCACCGAATCGCCGGATGTCACCGTGCCCCACCCTCGCCTGCACGAGCGCGCCTTCGTGTTGATCCCTCTGGCGGAGGTGGCCCCTGACGTTGTCCATCCCAGACTGCGGCGTTCGATTCGGGAACTGGCAGAGGCTTTGCCGAACGACTCTGGCGTTCAGCGCTACGCCCCGTCTGGATGGCAACTCACTCCGCTAGAAGACGCAGATATGTCTCGGGATCGTTGAGGAAATCGCGGGTGACCGTGACATGCTCCAGGTTGCCCCAGGCCACCCGCCGCGGCGGCCCATCATCGAGGTTGTAGATGGAGGCCCCGGGGAAGGCCATCAGGATCGGAGAATGGGTGGCGATGATAAATTGGCTCTCGCCGTCCCCCGCCATCTGTTGCATAACGGCGAGCAGGGCCAGTTGGCGCACGGGCGAGAGCGGTGCTTCCGGCTCATCGAGCAGGTAGAGGCCGCGAGGCACAAAGCGACGTTCGACCAGCTCGATGAAGCTCTCGCCATGGGAAGTTTCGTTGACCGTATGGTCGGTCCGGCGCAGCTCGCCGATTTCGCGCAGGTAGGTTCCCCGGGCGATTCGCCGGCCCAAAGAATCGGGGCCGGGCTGGGCGTCAAACTCGGCCAGATCTTCTTCCAGGCCGGCTTTGAGGGCCGAGATGTATTTGGCGTAGCCAAAAAAGTCCTCGGCGCGCAGAAAGTAGCCGCGCCGCGTGCGGGCCCGCCAGACCAGGCGCAGGCGCTTGGCCAACGCCCGTGCCGGCGCCATTGTCGGGTCGCGCTGGGGATCATCGCCGGCAATCGCGATGGCTCCGGCGGCGCAGGCGATCCCTTCGAGGATGGCCGATTTGCCGCTGCCATTTTCTCCCACCAGGAACGTCACCGGCGCGTCGAACTCGAGCGGCCTGGCGCGCAGCGAAGCCACCGCGGGGACCGTGAACGGATAGCCGGAATCGTGCGCCCCGGCGTCGACCGCGTGCGTCAGGGCAACCGAGCGGAGATGGATCATCTGCAATGTCGTTCTGCTGGCTCCCTGGGCCGGCGCTGTCGCTCCGCCGGAGATTGTGGCGATTGTCCAGGAATCACGGCGCGGGAACGTGGTGCAGCGGGTTTCCTTGAGCGTTCATCCGCCGCCGCTTTCCCTGGAGCGAATGATACGATTCGCTCATCGTCGCAAAAGAGGCAAGACGGAGAGTACGAGCGTGGCCACGGCTGAACACGACGCGATGCATGAGCGCCTGATCGATGATGGCATCGAGCATCTCTGGGTCGCCTACGCGGACTACAACGGCCGCACGCGGGGAAAGCCGTTGCCACGATCCCGCTTTGAGAGCACATTCCGCAAGGGAATCACCTTCGCTCAGGCCGACTCTGGGCATAGCTGATGCAAGAGGCGCACGGAACTGCCAGGCGGGTCATGTGGCCGGCAAGCGGGCGCACGTGCGCTTCAGGCGACCTAATGAGCTCGGACTCCCTCGACGTGATTCCGTGTTCCCGCTATAGTCCGGCCTCGACGTGGTCGATTGCTTTTCCCGCGGCGAGGTCCGCATGGACTGCCATGACTGAGCCTGGTTCCCCCGCCGAGAGGACGACGTTTCCGCCTGGCGCGCTGATTATTTCGGCGGCCACGACCGGGTCGTGGCCAACGAAAGCGCAAAATCCGAACGTCCCCACCACTCCCCAGGAGATCGCCCGCGCGGCGATCGAATGCGGCGAGGCTGGAGCCGCCATCGTTCACGTGCATGTCCGGGACGACGAGGAACGGGTGACGTGTGATCCCGAGCGCTATGCTCAGGTGCGAGAGCTCGTCGAGCACGCTGGCTCCGACGTCATCATCAACATGAGCACCGGCGGCGGCGCGGGATCGTCAGGCGATGACGAGCGCCTGGCGCCTGTTGCGCTGGCGCCTGAAATCGCCTCCTTCGATTGCGGATCGCTCAATTTCGGCGAGCGCGTGTTCATCAATTCGCCGGCGTTCCTCCGTGAACTGGCCAAGCGTATGAACGAACATGGCGTAAAACCCGAGATCGAGTGTTTCGAGCCCGGCCACATCTGGAACGCCCTGCGCCTGATCGACGAGGGTTTGCTGGAACCCCCCTTCTGGTTCCAGTTCGTTCTTGGCGTCCGCGGCGGCAGCCCTCCGGATGTCAAGAATCTCACGCACATGGTGGAGATGTTGCCTCCCGGGGCGCATTGGTCGGTCTGCGGGATCGGCCGCGCGCAGTTGCCCCTCGGTTTGGTGGCGATGGCCATGGGAGGGCACGTGCGGACCGGGCTGGAAGACAACATCTGGTACCACAAAGGGGAGCTGGCGCGGAGCAACGCCCAACTCGTGGAGCGGCTGGCCCGCGTTGCCGGGGAGCTGGGGCGGCCGCTGGCCACGCCCGATCAGACACGGGCTTTGCTGGGGTTGCGTGATGCGAGGCGAGCCAGGCCACGCTCCGCCCTGGCTCGGGCCTGATCGGTGCCTCCCAGAATTGCCGCGGCGCAGATCGCGCACGAGACAAACGTCTTCTCCTCCGTGGCGACCGACTTCGCCGCGTTCGCGGCCTCCGGAGTGCATCTGGGTCTGGAGGCGGTCGAAAGCACACGCGACACCAATACCGAATTCGGCGGGTTCATCACCGGCGCCGCCGCCCAGGGATTCGAGCTCGTTCCGCTGATCGCCGTCTGGGCCACGCCATCGGGAATCGTGACCAGGGATGCGATCGAGCGCTTGACCGATCTGCTCAGCACTTCCCTGCGCCAGGCTATGCAGGACGGGCCGATCGACGGCGTGCTGCTTGCCCTCCACGGCGCGATGGTCACTGAAGTCGACGACGATGGAGAATGCTCAGTCCTGCAATGCGTGCGGGACATCGTCGGGCCGGATGTGCCGATTGTGTCGACGCTCGATCTGCATGCCAACATCTCCCCTCGCATGGTCGCGCTCGCCGACGTCATGATCGGCTATGACACCTATCCCCACGTCGACATGGCGGAACGGGCGGAAGAGGCCTGCGCCATTCTGGGCCAGCTCCTGCGCGGAGAAATCTCTCCGACGGCCGCGCTGCGCAAGCCTCCGCTGCTCCCGACGTCGCAGCGGATGACCACGGGGCGCATGCCGATGCGCGCGCTCATCGATCTCGCCCACCGCATGGAGGAAGACCCGCGCGTCATCAATGTGACGATCGCCGGGGGCTTTCCCCCAAGCGACACGGAAGACGCCGGATTTGGGGTGCTCGTCACCACGGACAACGATCCCGAGCTCGCCGGTCAGCTTGCCGACCAGCTTGCCGCGGAAGCATGGTCCTTGCGCGACGGATTCCTGGGCGGGGTCGCCAGCTTCGAGCACGCCGCCGAGCTGATTCGTTCGCTCGATAGCGACGACGATGTGGACATGCCGGTCAGCGGCCCATTGGTGCTCGTCGATATTGCCGACAATCCATGGAGCGGAGGGCCAGGTGACAGCGCGGAGCTGGTGCGCTTTCTCTTTTCACAAGGTGTTCACGGGGCCGCGGTGGCGTTGATCAAGGATCCAGACGTGGTGCGAGCGGCGACGTCTGCCGGGCCGGGCGCGACGATTACTGTCGAGCTGGGGGGAAAGGTTGACCACCTGCATGGCGATCCCTTGCCGGTACGCGCCTACGTCAAGCTGCTCAGCGACGGCCGCTATGAGAACGATGGTCCCATGATGGCCGGGCTCGCCGTCAATCTGGGGCCAAGTGCGGTGCTCCTCTGCGAACCCGCCTCCGGTCCGCCCGCGCCTCCGGTCGAAGTGCTGGTGACGACCCGCGCAGAGACGCCAATCGATCTGAACGTCTTTCGCTGCCATGGCATCGATCCGATTCGCCACCGCGTCCTTGGCCTGAAGGGAAAGGGACACTTCCGGGCCGCGTTCGAGCCGATCGCGCGGCGCGTCGTGCTCGTGGAGGGCCCGGGCATTACCGGGGCCGACCTTTCCCGCCTCGCCTTCAAGAAGATCCGCCGGCCGATCTGGCCGCTCGACCCGGACGATGTAATTGTGTTTGCGTCGGCAGGCGGGTAATCAGGGTTCGTCTTCTCGTGGCGAATGCGGCCCCATTTCGATTGTTTGAAATGGCAATGTAGTCGTGCCGAGAAACGAGGCGCCTCGTGGTCCCGCCTGCGGGAGGTCGATTTCGCCACCCCAGGCGAATTCCCTCCGGCTGCCCTCCAAAACGGCGCCACGGCCGACCATGCTATCGCTCTCGCCCCATTTCATGGGGCTTTCGTCGGACCAGCGGGACGGCTTTCAGCCTCCCGCGACCGGGCCAGCGCTGCCCGTCCCTGCGAACAGATCACGCCAGACCCACGTACGCCGTCTTTCGAAGACCAAAAGAGACCCCGGGGCAGCCGTTCGGCTGCCCCGGGTCGCAAACTGAGCGATGATGCGCGATCGTCGTGCGCCTACCGATCGCCGCCAACTTCACGGAACTCCGCGTCGACCGTTTCGTCATCCGTCTCGGCGCTCTGGCCCGAGTCCGGCTCCGCGCCATTGCTGCCCGCGCCGGAGCCATCCGCGGCCCCGGCCGCGGCGTACATGGCCGTGCCCACTTGCGTCAGGGTCTGCACCATCTCCTCATACGCCGGGCGCAGGCGATCCGCGTTCTGCGGATCGTTTTCCAGAATCTCCTTGACCGCCGCAACCTTGGTGTCCAGATCCATCTTCAGCTCGGACGGAATGCGCTCGCCATGCTCCTTCAGCGTGTTCTCCGCCTGCAGGGTCATCGATTCCGCGTCGTTGCGGAGCGAGATGGCGTCGCGGCGGCGGCGGTCTTCCTCCGCGTTTTCTTCCGCTTCCTGGACCATGCGCTGCACTTCCGACTCCGAGAGGCCGGAAGATCCGGTAATCGTGATCTTCTGTTCCTTGCCGGTGGCCTGGTCCTTCGCCGTGACGTTCAGGATGCCGTTGGCGTCGATGTCGAACGTGACGTCAATCTTCGGCGTGCCGCGCGGCGCCGGGGGAATGCCGTCGAGGACGAACTTGCCCAGGCTCTTGTTGTCGGTCGCCATCGGCCGCTCGCCTTGAAGGACATTGATTTCCACCTGCGGCTGCGTGTCCGAGGCCGTGGTGAAGGTCTGGCTCTTCCGCGTCGGGATCGTGGTGTTCCGCTCGATAAGCGGCGTGGCCACGCCACCCAGCGTTTCGATGGAAAGGGTCAACGGGGTGACGTCCAGGAGCAGAATGTCCTTGACCTCGCCGCCGAGCACGCCGCCCTGAATCGCCGCGCCCAGCGCCACCACCTCGTCCGGATTGATGCCCCGGTTCGGCTCCTTGCCGAAGAAGCTCTGCACCTTACGCTGCACCGACGGCATGCGGGTCTGCCCGCCGACGAGGATCACCTCGTCGATCGCGCTCTTGCTCTGCCCAGCGTCCTTGAGCGCCGCATCCATGGGGGGCACCGTGCGATCGATGAGCGACTGGGTGAGCTGCTCCAGCTTGGCCCGCGTCAAGGTGATGTTGAGGTGCTTGGGACCGCTGGCGTCGGCCGTGATGAAGGGGAGGTTGACATCGGTCTGCTCGACCGACGAAAGCTCGATCTTCGCCTTCTCGGCTGCTTCCTTGAGGCGCTGCAGGGCCATGCGGTCCTTGCGCAGGTCGATCCCTTCCTGCTTCTTGAACTCGTCGGCCAAGTTATCGATGATCGCCTGATCGAAGTCGTCACCGCCGAGGTGGGTGTCGCCATTGGTGGCCTGCACTTGAAAGACGCCGTCGGCCAGGTTGAGCACCGATATATCGTAGGTGCCGCCGCCGAGATCGTAGACCGCGATCTCTTCGTCGCCCTTGTTTTCGAGCCCGTAGGCCAGCGCTGAGGCCGTCGGCTCATTGATGATGCGCTGCACCTCGAGGCCGGCGATGCGGCCGGCATCTTTGGTGGCATCGCGCTGGGCGTTGTCGAAGTACGCGGGCACCGTGACGACCGCCTGATCGACCTTTTCACCGAGGTAGGCCTCGGCATCGGTCTTCAGCTTCTGCAGGATCATCGCCGAGATTTCCTGCGGGCTGTACCAGCGATCCCCCATCTTGACTTCGACATCGCCATTCTTGGCCGCGCGGATCTGGTACGGGACCAGACCCTTGTCGCGCTGGACAATGGGATCGTCGTATTTCCGGCCCATGAAGCGCTTCACGGAGAAGACCGTGTTCTCCGGATTCGTGACAGATTGCCGCCGCGCGAAGCGGCCCACGAGCCGCTCTCCACTCGGTGTGACGGCCACCACGGACGGCGTCAGCCGCTCACCCTCTGCATTCGGAATAATGGTTGGTTCGCCACCTTCGATGGTGGCCATCACCGAGTTTGTTGTCCCCAGGTCGATGCCAATCGTTCGGCCCATAGTTGTCTTGCTCCTCTCGCTCTAAACGGTAGTCCATACAATCAGCGCCACGCCTCGTGTGGCAAGCGTCGATCGATCATCCATTTGCAGGTCCTACTTTCACCATCGCGGGACGAAGCACCCCTTCCCCCAGGCGATATCCGGGTGCGTAAACGCCGACGACCGTGTCGCCTCCGCCCGGGTCCGCTTCGACTGCCTCATGCACCGATGGATCAAACGGCAGGCCCATCGATTCAATCGGCATCACGCCATGCTTCTTCAGTGTCGTCAGAAACTTTTGCTCGACCCAGCGCATCCCCTCCGCCAGCTTCGAATCCCGCTCATCATCCGGAATCGCGCCCAATCCCCGCTGCAAGTCGTCCAGAATCGGTACAAATTCCCGCAGCAGCTGTTCGTTGGCCGAGAGACGCTGTTGCGTGCGCTCCTGCTCTGTCCGGCGCCGGTAGTTGGCGAAGTCGGCGGCCGTGCGTTGCAGTTGATCGAGATAGCGATCCCGTTCGGCCTGCGCGGCTTCGATATCCAGCGCCGCCTGCTCCGCCTCGGCCGCGTCGATCTCTTCCGCCATCGGATCGGAATCGCCGCCAAACCGTCGCGCGTCCATTTTTTTCTCGCTCCCATCTCCCCATCGGGGGAACATCCCACGTCGTTTCCGTAATTGACGCATGTGCCGCGCCAGCATCGCCTGCTGGCGGCTGGCAGCGCCGCTACTCTCCATGCAGGTCGGCCATCAGGCCGCTCATCAGTTGCGCCATGTAGCGAACCGACGAGATCGAGCGGTCATACGCCATCCGCGTCGGGCCGATCACGCCGAGCACTCCCACCACCTCGCCGTCAACGCCATACGTCGAAACGACGATGCCGAGCCGGCGCAATTCCCCGGCGGGATTCTCCTGGCCAATGAAAACCCGCACCCCCGGCTTCTCGCCCAGGCGCGGCAACATCGCGCTCAGAAATGAGCCTCCACCAAGGAGCGCCAACACGTCCTGTGCCTCCGCCGCATCGCCAAACTCCGGCTGGGTCAGGACATGCTCCAGCCCGGAATGGTGAACCGCCGTGCCGGTCGCGGTCATCCCCTGAAATGCCATCGCGATGTGCTCGAGCGCGGCGCGCGCCAATCCACTCGCGCCCGTCATCCGGGATGCCACCTCTTCCGGCGTCAGGCCTCGCAGCGCCTGCGCCAGGGTGTCGGCCAGCGGTGAGAGCGTCTCCTGATCGACATCTTCTGGCCAATGGGCCATGACCTGGCGTACGGCGCCATTCGTGGTGACGATGATGACGAGTCCCAACCGGGGCTGCAAAGCGACCAGCTCGATGTGGCGCAGGCGCGGCGTCTGCGGAATTGGCGCTGAAACGAGTGAGACATTCCCGGCCGCGCGCGCCAATGTGGCCGCCGCCAGTTCGATCCATTGCTCCAACTGCAGCTCGACCTGGCGGAACTGGTGAAGAATGGTCAGCCGCTCGCTGGAGGGCAGCTCGATATCCCCCATCAAATGCGCCACGAAGTAGCGGTAGCCCTGGTCAGTGGGAATCCGGCCGCCCGAGGTGTGCAAATGTTCCAGATAGCCGAGCTCTTCGAGCGCGGCCATCTCATTGCGAATCGTGGCCGAGGAAACGCCGATGCCGGAGCTGTCCGCGAGCGCCTTCGATCCGACTGGACGCCCGGTCGCCACATAGTCGCGCACAATGAACCGCAGGATCAGGCGCTGCCGCTCGGAAAGCGTAGCGACCGATTCTCCGGGGGGCGTGATAGTGGTTTTGGGCCTGCCGTCGTCCACAGTCTGCTCCTGTCGCCAGTTTAGCACTCTCCGGTGGAGAGTGCTTATGGAGGAGCATACAACGTGACATAAGGCAGTGTCAATCGCGTTGGTGTGCGTTTGAACGCTCCAGAGGCCTCACGGCGACAAGCAAAAGCGCGTGCCGAACCCGCCCCGGATCATTCACGGGACGGGTGTTGGGGTTCCCCCTGCATCGACGCGTTGATGACCACGTCCTGGTCCCGGAATTCGCCGGGAACGTCGCGCAGAGGTGGGAACGCGGGCAGGAGAGCATCGTAATGGACGCGGAAGCAGCCAGGCAGCTCAGGGACGATGCCGACGACGCCATCTTCCTCCTCGTGCCAGGCGATGGCGCCCGCGGCGCCGACTTTGGTCGTGGCAATCGGGTCAGTCGCGGGCGCGGGGCATTGGTCATGCCAATGCTCGCCAAGCCAGGCGTCGAAGGCGTGAATGGCGCGCAACATGTCCAGCGCATTGGCGTAGCGCCGTGCGAGCTCTAGCGCAGATACCATGAGGTCATGCTTCCGCGAAGCGGCGGTGGATGCTTACGTGATGGGAGCGTTCGGTCCGCTCAGCCATGACGTACAGTTGGGACAGCGAATGGCGTCCGCCGAGATCGAACTCAAGCATTGCGGGCAGATGGCGGGCGCCGCCTCCGGCGTCGGCGGAGTTACCTTGGCCAAAAGCGTGTTCATCGGTTTGACGATCAGGTAGAAGATCACAAGAGCGATGACCAGGAATGAGATGAGCGAATTGATGAACGCTCCATAGCGAAACTCGCTGTTATTGATCGAAAACGTCAACGCGGAGAAATCCGGCTGGCCGCCGATGGCGCCGATGATTGGCGTGATGATGTTCTCGACCAGGGACGTGACGATGGCGCCGAACGCGGCGCCGATCACGACGGCGACGGCGAGATCCAGAACGTTGCCGCGAAGGACAAATGCCTTGAATTCATCAATTAAGCCTCCCATGCGAGCTGCCCCCTAGCTGCCTTTGCTTGCAAACGGCGACGCTGCCGACGCCTCCACATCTTGCCACGGATCGTGGGATTGAGGAATCCCCTTCTCGCGGCATATCCGGTCGGGCAGGAGTGCGGCGCGTTCAGTCCAGTCGTTACTAGTCTCGACGGTTCATGATCCGTTCGGGGAGGGCAAGCAGGCCCCGAACGACTTCAGTGACGCGCTCGACAGGAGACGCGGCCTGGGTGGTGTCGGCATAGTCCTGCGCGGCAGTTGTCGGTCCCACATCATGTCCCAGATCGCGCTCGATTTCAGAACGGTGGCGCATCACCCACAAGTAGACGTCCGCCTCGGTCTGATCGGGGAAACGCTCGGTGAGCTCCTGCTTTCTGGCCACCTCGACGATCGGGCCATAGATATGCGTGTACCAGTCCACGACCGCGTCATGGACGTTGACTGGCTCATGCCGGATTGAGGCCAGCCAGGCCTGGTGGCCTTCGATCTGCTCCCAGATTTCGTCATACCGCCCCAGCGCCGAGGGTCGAATGTCATGCTCAGGCTCCAGGCGGTCGAGGTCAGTACGCCGGAGGAATTCCGCGTATTCCGCCTGCAGGAGCAGCTCATTTGGCAACATGTTGGCATTGAGGGGGGCCCTGATATGGCCCTCAATCACTTCGGCGTCAATGTATTCCTGGCCCCGTTCCCGCGCGACGCTCACGCGGTGATTGCCATCCTTGACGAAGTAGATGTCGCCGACCTTGTAGAGCTGAATCGGTGGAAGGTGAGCATCCTGGTAGTAGGCGCGGTCGATGCTCTGCCAGCGGCCGGCGGTGAAGCGTTGCCGCGGCAGGAATTCGCGGTTGAAATCCTGAAAGCGGTCCATGCTCCCCACGATCTGGTCGAGGGGCACGGTTTGCAAGCCGCGGTAGCTTTCGCCCTCGGGCGAAACGCGTTGCCGCACCTCGTGGTATGGCATCAACGTCCGCGCCCGGCGGGCAATGACCGCGCGCACGTCGGCGAGGAAAGCGCGCTGTCGCGCGCGCTCGAAGTCATGGCGGACTTCAGACTCGAAAGGCCGGCTCACGAGGAGGCCTTCACCGCCGGACGTGAGATGACGTGGTCCGGTTCGAGTTCCAGGAGACGATAGGGAAAGACGTTGATCACTTCGGTGTCTCCAAATCGTTGTTGAAAGGGTTGCGAGCGGTCGTAGAGATGAACGTGACCGTGCAGATGATAGGCTGGAGACCATTGCTCCAGGAAGCCGCGAAACGTTTCGAAGCCGAGGTGAGCCGGATCGGAGCGATCGTTGACGCCCCGCGGGGGCGCGTGCGTCACGAGCAGATCGAGCGCCCGTCCCTGACGAAGTCGGTTGAGATGCAATCGGGGAGCCATCTTCATGGCCATCAGCCCGATTTCCCGTTCCGTGAATTGCGCGGGCTGATCGTCCTCGTAGCGCAGGCAACCCGGAAATCCGGCGAGAATCAGCCCCGTCCCAGGATCCTGCACGACCTTGCCACTCAGCTCTATCGCTCCACTTGGCTTGCAGGCGCTCTGCCGCGAGCAGCGCCGGGTGTGATTGCCGAGCACGTAATAGACAGGCCGATTGAGGGCATCGGCAATGAATTCCAGATAGCTGGCAGGAAGATCTCCGCAACTCACCACAAATTCGACATGCCCCATGCGCTGCCGCAGCGTTTCGCTGTGGACGCGGGGATCGACTTCATCGGTAACGGCCAATATTGGGATCGACATCGATTCCGTAAGAAACATCAAACCTGACGGCGAGCCAGGCACATTCGCTCGTGGCAACAGCAGCGGACCATGCTTCAAGGCGCGGCGCGGCAATGGTACCCCACCACGGGGCTACGGCATTGAAATGCGCGTGGCCTAGCGTTTTGCGTCGGCGGCGAGAATGAGGTCCCGCAGCTCGGCGGGCGAGAGGCCGGCCACGGCCTGACCGATCAGCATCTCGATCTCCTTCGGCCCATTGAGCCGCCGCTCTCGTGCCCACGGCCAGAATGCGCTCCAGGAGTACTCGACGAGCTCGGCATCACCGGCGTCTGGCGATGCCGCGGCAGCTGGAGGAGCCGTGGTCGCTGGAGGCGCCGCGGCGACCGGGGGTTCGTCGGGAACGATTTCGGCCCTGGGCGCCGGCCGAGGCGCGGGTTTTCGCTCTTGCCGGGGCAAGGCGACCGGTCGCAAAGCCGGGGGAGTGGCGAGGGCGCCAGTACGATCTCCCCCCCGGTTCAGTGCGGGATCGTCCGATCGTTCGCCGAATTGCGCCCCGTATCCCAGCGCGTTGAGCGCGCGGCCGATCGCCTTGGTCTCTGCCTTTTCAATGAAGTCAGGAAAATCGTTCGCCGTCTCGCTCCCGTAGCCGGTGGCCTTGCCCCCTGTAGCGATGGTCACGGTTGCTTTGAAGATCGCCATCTGGCCATCAAGCTGGACCAGATCGGTGACGATCTCGGCGTCGGGGTGCTCCTTGCGCAACCAGAGCAGGCGCCACTTGACATCGAGATAGTCTCCCCCCCCGCCACGGCCGCGGAGTTGGCGGATGTACGGGGTGGGATCGAATCCGCTCCCTTGCCGCGCCGGACCCTCCTCCCGCAGAGCTTGCCGTGGCTCCTCCTCTGCCGGAGCTGGATACTCAAGGAGAGGTGTGTCGTCCTCCGCGGATTCCAGTTCTTCAACCGGAAGTTCTCGCTCGCTGCGTTCACTTGTCATCGCCCGCTCCTGAGGTGAGAATCGCGGCGCTCGCGCGGGGCGCGCTAATCCATTCTCAGTATACGAAGAGAACGCATGTTCGCAAGGGGGTAACGGGGCTATCGGCTATCGGCTATGAGCTATGAGCGTACGACTCCCGACTCCCGACTCGCCGTCACCCGCCGGAGGCCGACATGACCGAAGAACCGATCATCGCGGAACCAGAAGACCAATCGTTGCGGCCGCTGCCTCGACCACGAGCGGAAATGGACGAGATGCTCGACATGGTCTGGCCGGAAACCGGATTGCAGACAGGCGCACGAGTTTCCCTGCGCGAGAAAGATGCGCTCGGTGAGGATGATGTCGTCGAGCTCGACATCGACTTTGTCAGACTTTCGCTCTCACCACTGGAGTTCATTCAACTGGCATCGTTTCTCCGCATGACCGTTGACGGATTGCTCGACCGCCACCCTGGGCTGCAGCGGGCGGTGGTCAACGCATTCGACATTCGCGAATGACATGACGCTCCTGACCTGCTCCTCACGTCCCGTCATGAATGAGGGATACTCAATGGTTGAGCAATAGCTCGTTCGCGCGGCGCGCACCTTCCGGAGGAGCATTGGTAGCCGAGTCAGGTCAGGAACGCGGGATTCCGGGAGCACTCGCTCCTGTACGAGTCGTCAAATCGCGGGTCGATCGTGCCGGTGCGGGCGCCCGCCGCGCCAGCAGAACCTCAACCACACCTCGGGCGTCGGGACACATGGGTCGGGTTCCTCGCATCGCCATAAGCGGTCTTGCCGCCATCCTCATTTTCTTCCTGGCTGTTCCCGTGCTCGCGCTGCTCGTCCGCGCATTTGGCGCCGGAGATGGTTGGAACGACGAAACGTTGCAAACCCTGCGCCAGGCCCTTCAGCTCAGTCTCGTGACCACGGCGATGTCGATGGCGGTCGTCATCGCCCTGGGCACGCCTCTGGCATATCTGCTGGCCCGGCGCAGGTTTCCCGGCGCGGCATTGGTCGAAGCGCTCGTCGATCTGCCCATCGTCCTGCCGCCGGCAGTCGCCGGCATCGCGCTCCTGATGGCCTTTGGACGACGCGGCATTATCGGGCAGTGGCTCGATCAGGGCGGCATCACGCTCGGGTTCACTACCGTGGCGGTGGTCATGGCGCAGATCTTCGTGGCCGCGCCATTCTTCGTGATCGCCGCGCGCGGTGGCTTCGCCAGAATCGAGCGGGAAATCGAGGATGCCGCCGCCGATCTTGGCGCATCGCCGGGCCGCGTCTTTCGCACCGTGACCCTCCCGCTCATGGCGCCGAGTCTGATCGCGGGGGCGGTTCTGGCCTGGGCCCGTGCCCTCGGCGAGTTTGGCGCCACGATCATGTTCGCCGGAAACTTCCCAGGGGTTACGCAGACGATGCCGCTCGCCATCTATGGCCGCTACGGCGCGGGCGATCTGCCGACCGCGCTCTTGCTCTCGGTTGTCCTGCTGGTGGCCTCGCTGGTCGTCTTGCTCGGGGTGCGGCTTGTGGGAGGACGCGTGCGGGACGGACTCTGAGACGCCCACTTCTTCACCAACCGGACCTTGCAAGCAGATTCGCGGCGATTGACAAGGACGCCAGAGCCGCTAGTCTGCACAGCAAAGCCTCTTCACGCGTGTCATGCTCCTTTACGGCTAACGGGCGCACGATGCGGTTGCCGGGAGGCTCGCGCCGTCACGCGGTCGAGGCATCGACTCCAGGAGGACCAGAATGAACGCGACATTCGGCGAGTCTGGCTCGCGGGTAAGCACGGAAGCGACAGCCAATCTCCGCTTCTTGCGCATCATGCTCGGGTTGCAAGTCGCGTTGGGACTGCTGTGGGGCGTTTCGATGCTCTTCTTCGCCCGCCAGATCGTCCTCGGTTCTTCGGATGGACCCCACATCGAGAAGATCGCGATGGAAGGCGCGGCCCACATGACCCTGGTCTTCGCGGCCTTGCTGGTTTGGCGTGCGCCCCACCGCTCGCGCGACGTGTTGCTGGTCATGATCTTCCTGAACGGCCTCTGGACCTTGACCGATCTCGTCTATATCCCGCTGCAGGGCCTGAGCGAGATCGACTTCTACGCCAAAGTCATCGTCAACGCGGTTCTGGCGATCGGGCTGTTCCTGGCCAGCCGCCGCGCCGGCATTGTCTGAGTCTGACGGGATCGAGTCTCAGACGGTAGTCCTGATAATCAGTGTCCGTTTGCGCAGGCGAGCCCTCACCCCCTAACCCCCTCTCCCAGTGCGCTGGAGAGAGGGGGAAACGAAGCCAAGACCCCGCGAGTGCAGAGAGTCTTGAGCCAGATTGCGGATCAGCCGGCAATCTCGCCCGAAGCCAGAGCGCGGGCCAGCACACCGGCCCACGGGTTCGGGATCATGCCGTTCGTCTTGCCGCTTCTCGGTGGCTCGGTCGCTTCGCAATGGGCGCCAGGTGGAGATCTCGCGCGGTGCGACAAGGATTTCGGGCAGCGCCGCGTGCCAATCCTCCCGGTATGGGCGCTTCAGTTGCATGTCGACCACATCGTCCAGGTCGTCCCAGGTCTCGTGTAGCAGGAAGCGGTTGGCGTCCTCGGGATCGCCGAGTAGGATCGCTTCATGAAAGCGCGGCTCGTGGCGCATGGCGTCGAGCACGTCTCCCAGCAGGCGAAGAAAGCGCTCTCGTTCCGCCGGCACGACGGTGAAGCGAATGACAAAGGTCACTGGCATTGGTAGGTCTCCTGGCATTGGCGCAGGCCGCTCCTGAGTGCAGTCCGGCTTCAGTTCTGGATGAAGTGAAGAAGGTCGGCATTGAGCCGGGCCGCGTGGGTGATAAAGAGTCCGTGTGCGGCATTCTCGTATTCCAGAAATCGGTTGTTCGGCACGAGCCGCGCTGTCTGGCGGCCGCAGAGGTCGATCGGCGCCTGGGCGTCATGGTCTCCGTGGATGATGAGCGTTGGCATCTGGAGCGCGCGCAACTCATCCCGCAGATCGGTTGCAAACCCCGTCAGAAAGAACTCCGTGGTGGCCCTGGCCGAGCAGTCGAGACACTGCCCGATCATGAACTCGGCAAATTCTGGCGAGATTGTGATGCCCGGCAAGCCGACGCCGAAGAAGCCGTCCGCGTGGTCGGCATACCACTTGGCGCGGTCCGCGGTGCGGACCGCCATATCGGCCTCCATCCAGGCCGGGTCCACACCGTCCGGGTTGCTCTCCGTCTTCATCGCGAATGGCGTCGTTGCGGAGACGAGCGCGATGCGCTGCACCCGGCTGGCGCCTTGGCGCGTGAGATAGCGAATGATTTCGCCGCCACCGGCTGAATGACCCACCAGCGTCGCATTCTGGAGCTCGAGTGAGTCCATGAGCGCCGCCAGATCGTCGGCCAGCGTATCGTAGTCGTACCCATCCCAGGGCCAATCGGAGCGGCCATGCCCGCGCCGATCGAAAGCGATGCAACGCAGCCCCTGATCGACAAGCGCCGGCAACTGAAACTCCCACATCCGCGAGCTCAGCCAGGCGCTGGCCACGAAGACCACGGGCTCCCCGGCGCCTCCATCAATGTAAAAGAGCCGTGTGCCATCCCTCGTCTCTACATACGGCAAGTTCATTCCTCCTCGCGTCACCGCCCTTGCACTCCGTGCCCACACGGTACGTTGCCAGCGCACCTCCGCCAATTACCCGCGAGGTCATGCCCGCACCCCGCTGCGCGCGCCGTGGCTTCTCGAACATGCACTGCCGCAGCGGGTTGGGCGCGCTTGTGCTTCGGGGCAGCGATCGGCTAGCTTCAACGCGATCAGGCGCTGCTTGCCGGCGTGGTTCGACTTTGAGGGGTCAGGACACGTCGCATCGGAGGGATTTCTTGCAACTGGCGACGCTCCCGCGCTATGCACTCGCGACGCTGCCGACGCCGCTTCAGCGCGCTCGCAATCTGGAGACAGCCCTGGGGCCCGGCTGCCCGCGCATCTATCTCAAACGCGACGATCTGACTGAGCTCGCCTTTGGCGGCAACAAGGCGCGCAAGCTCGAATATCTCCTGGCCGACGCTCTGAACACCAACGCGACCATCCTCGTCACCGAAGGCGCGGCGCAATCGAACCACGCCCGCATGACCGCCGCCGCGGCCATCATCGCGGGCCTGCGTTGTTTCCTGATCCTCGATGCCCGGCACGGCGCTGATGTCGTCGGCAACCTCTTGCTCGATCATCTCCTGGGGGCCGAGGTGCGCATCGTTCCCGATCGGGCGGCGCGGGCCGAAGCCATGGCGAGCATCGGCGGCGAGCTGCGCGGGGCCGGCGAGCGCCCCTACATCGTCCCGACCGGCGGCAGCGTCCCGCTCGGGGCCGCCGCCTACGTGGCCATGGTGGAGGAGCTGCTGGCGCAACTTGCAGAGCTTGGAGAAGCGCCGGGCCGCATCTATTTCGCGTCGGGGTCACTTGGTACCCAGGCCGGATTGATGGTTGGCGCCCGCGCATATTCGGCTTCATTCAGCGTCCGTGGCATCGCCGTTCAACCGCCGGTCGAGAAGCTGCGAGCGGAGTGCGTGACGCTGGCGAATGAAACCGCGGAGCTGATTGGCCTGGAAGCGCGCTTCACGGTAGAGGATGTCGCGCTCGACGGCGCGTTCATCGGCGAGGCCTATGGCGTGCCGACCGCGGAGGGACTGGAGGCCATTCGTCTCCTGGCCCGCACCGAGGCCGTCTTCCTCGACCCGGTCTACACCGGCAAGGCGATGGCGGCGCTCCTTGCCGACGTTCGCGGTGGCGCGCTGAATGCAGATGACACGGTGATCTTTCTGCACACCGGTGGGGGACCGTCGGTGTTCGCCTTCGGCACGCAACTGCTCTGATCGACCCACGTCTGAATGGAGTCCTGACATGAAGAGACACGCCGAGATCTCAGCGCATGTCTGATGATCGCCACGACCTCTTTGACGTGCGCGGCTATCGGATCGCGATCACCGGGGGCGCCAGCGGCATAGGGCTCGGCGCGACCACAGCCTTGCTGGGGCGGGGCGCGCTGGTCGAACTCTGGGATGAGCGAGAAGAAACGCTGGAACGGGCGCTCGCATCCGATCTTGTCCGCTGGCGCGAGGCCATCACGACGCGCGTCGTCGATGTGGCCGACGCCGCGGCGGTCGAGCGCGCCGCCTCCAACATGCTGAATGCCGGCCCCGTGGACGTCCTCATCAACTCCGCTGGCATCTCGTCCTTTCGGCGGCCGGTGCTCGACATTCCCGATGAAGACTGGCAGCGGATGCTCGCGGTGAACCTGATGGGGACTTGGAACACCTGTCGCGCGTTCGGCCGCGCCATGATCGAACGCGGCTCTGGCTCGATCGTCAATGTCTCGTCGGTCGACGCGGTCGATCCGAGCCCCGGCAACCTCCACTACGCCGTCTCCAAGGCGGCGGTCGCGATGTTGACGACGGGACTTGGCCGGGAGTGGGCAACGACGGGCGTCCGCGTCAACGCCGTTGGTCCCGGCCCCGTTTCAACCCCACTGACGGAGCCGATTCTGGATGCGACGCCAGGTCTGCGCGAGCGCTGGGTCGCCTCCGTGCCCCTGGGCCGCATCGGCGCGCCGGAGGATCTGGCCGGGATCTTCGTCTATCTCGCCAGTCCGGCGTCGCGGTGGGTGACGGGGCGGTCGTTTTACATCGATGGCGGATGGCTGCTCTGAGCTTCAATCCTGATGGCGACGAAATTGCAGCCGCGTTGGTGCATGGGTGCGCCTTCGGCGAAAATCCGTCTATCTGCGCCGACGGGCGCGCCTGATCGAGTTGCAAGGGGGAGTGTCGTGACCACGCGTGTAACCATCTGGAACGAGTATCGCCACGAAAAGGAGAGCCCGAAAATTGCCGCCGTTTACCCCGAGGGCATCCATGGCGCGATTGCGGCCGGGATCGCTTCCAGCGACCTTGTCATTCGCACGGCGACGCTCGATGAGCCTGAGCACGGCCTGACCGATGCGGTGCTCGCGGAGACGGACGTCCTGATCTGGTGGGGGCATAAGGCGCACGCCGCTGTGCAGGAGGAAATCGTCGCGCGCGTGCAACGGCGGGTGCTCGATGGCATGGGACTGCTGGTGCTCCATTCCGGCCACCACTCGAAGATCTTCAAGACGCTGATGGGGACGACCTGCAACCTTAAGTGGCGGGAGGCCAACGACAAGGAGCGGCTCTGGGTGGTCAACCCCAGCCATCCCATCGTCGATGGCATCGGGGAATACATCGAACTGCCGGCAGAAGAGATGTACGGCGAGTTCTTCGACATCCCGCAACCCGACGACCTGGTCCTTGTGAGCTGGTTCAGCGGCGGCGAAGTCTTCCGCAGCGGCTGTTGCTATCAGCGGGGTCGGGGCAAGATTTTCTACTTCCGGCCCGGGCATGAGTCATACCCGACGTATCACAACGCCGATGTCCTGCGCGTCATCAGCAACGCCGTCACGTGGGCCGCTCCCGGCGCCGGACCGGAGCCGAACTTCGGTCTCAACGGCCCGAATGCGCCCCTGGAGCCACTCCCGGCCCGGGATTGAACCGGCGGCTTCGCGTCATGTGACACGGCGTGCAGCGGCGCGCTCAATGCTGCGACACGCTGGACGAGCCCCAGTGCCAGCGCCCAATAGCAAGGGAAGGTACGTAAGAATCACCGCCTCGAACACGGCAATAAGCCCCTCTCCAAGCGCACTGGGAGAGGGGTTGGGGTGAGGGATTCAGGCCGTGCGAATCGAAATAATTCCAGCTTTGTTGAATCCTGCGGCCATCATGACGCAATCGTCGATCCGATTGCCGAGGCGATCCTAATTATCGCGGCTCGTGCGAAAGCGGGGTGAGCCACCCCTGTCGGGGCGATCGGAGCGCTCATACCGGCGCTGTGGCGCGCGATCATCACCCCCGCGGCCGCCCGCGAAGGGAGGCCGGCCACCAGGCTGCGACGGCCGGCTGCCCCCCCGGAAGCTGCCCCGATCGCGCGGTCCAGGAGCGCCGTCCACCCGGGCGACCTCGGCGTTCACCGGCCGTCCCTTGATCTTCGCCTCGCGCATGGCGACGATCACCCGATCGACGAATTCTCGCGGGATATCCACGAAGGCGTAGTCGTCGAAGATGTCGATGGCTCCGATGGCGCGGCCGGGAATGCTCGCCTCGTTGGCAATGGCCCCCACGAAGTCCTGCGGGCGGGCGCCCTGGTTGCGGCCGACGTTGATGAAGAGCCGGACCATGCCCGTTTCGCCCCGCGGTCCGCGCGCCTGTGGCGCGGCGGCAGCGAAGGTGGCGATGTCGTTCTCCTGCTGCTCGGGCGTCGTGGTGCGTCCAGTCTCTTCCGCGTAGAGCTTGAGGATGGCGGCAGCTACTTCCGCCGCATCATGCTCGTCCGCGAGATCGTTGATCGTTTCAAGGTAGCTCGTGTAGCCATCATCGGGGGCGTCGAGCACCGCCAGGATTTGCTGCTTCAGCGCGTCACGACGGCGCTCGGCGACATCGGCCAGCGTCGGCAGGCGGCGCGGTTCGATGCGCGCCCGTGTCACCCGTTCAATCTGGCGCAGCCAGCGCACCTCGCGCGGAGTGATGAGGGTAATGGCCTCGCCAGCGCGCCCGGCGCGCCCCGTGCGGCCGATGCGATGGACGTACGCCTCGGCGCTCTCCGGGATGTCGTAGTTGATGACGTGGGTGACGTCAGGGATATCGAGTCCACGCGCCGCGACATCGGTGGCGATCAGCATGTCCGCTTGCCCGGAGCGAAAGCGGCGCATGACCCGATCGCGCTGCGCCTGGGAGAGGTCGCCGTGAATCGTCTCCACGCCATAACCTCGCGCCATGAGCGCCTCGCCAAGTTCGTCCACCCCGGCCTTGGTGCGGCAGAAGATCATGGTCGAGGGGGGGGATTCGGCGTCGAGAATGCGGGTCAAGGCGTCGATGCGTCGGGCTCGTGGCACCTCGTAGGAGAATTGCCGCACCTGAGGCACGGTCATTTCCTTGCCGGCCACGGAGATGCGCTTGGCATCCCGCATGTAACGCGACGCCAGGTCGGCAATGCGGGGCGGCATGGTGGCCGAAAAGAGCGCCGTCTGCCGCTCGGCAGGGGCCTGATTGAGGATCCACTCGATGTCCTCAACAAAGCCCATATCGAGCATTTCGTCCGCCTCGTCGAGGACAAAGAAGCGGATATTGTCGAGTTTCAGCGTGCCCCGGCGCATGTGATCCATGACCCGGCCGGGCGTGCCGACGACGATCTGCACCCCACGCTGCAGCCCGCGGAACTGCCGCTCGTAGGGCTGACCGCCATAGATCGGCAGCGTCTCGACCTCTTTGTGCCGGCCGAATTTGTGCAGCGCTTCGGCGACCTGGATCGCCAGCTCTCGCGTCGGCGCCAGGACGAGGGCCTGCACGGCGCGCAGTTTGGGGTCGATCACTTCGATGATGGGCAGGCCAAAGGCGGCCGTCTTGCCCGAGCCGGTTTGCGCTTGCGCAATGACATCTTGCCCGCTCAACAGCACGGGAATGGTTTCAATCTGGATGGGCGATGGCGCTTCGTAACCGACGTCTTTGATCGACTTCAGCAGCGCGGTGTTGAGGCCAAGACTTTCAAATGTAGGTCCGGTCTCGTCGTCGGTGACCGGGGAAGAAGCCTCGCTCTCATCGGTGGCCGTGTCCACGGCGGACGCGGTCGCGGTAATGTCAGTCATCTGGAGCTCCTGTTGCTGAACGCACGAGGCGTAGGTTCGACCGCCGGGGATTGGTCAGAGCCAGCGCGGCCTCAGTACCGCAACTCTACCCCGAATCGGCCTCGCTGCGCCCGAAAGGCGCTCCGTTCGCTGCAATGCGCGGCCGCCACTGCTCCCGGCGCGGTTTTGCCACGCGTCGGCGGCAAGAGCCCAGAGGGGGTGATGGGGATGAAGGCTATGAGACACAGGAACAGGGTCAACTTCAACGCGCGCGGGACGCGTCGCCCGCGTGCGGGTTGGGGTGTGAGAGAAGGGCTGGGGTGAGGGCCAGTCTCCTACGAATTGCTCCGGATGCTGTCGCGCCACGATATGAGCTGCTCGATCGGTTGGAAGTCAAATTCGGGCCCTTCGACGCCGAAAATCAGATGGGTGATTCCGTTCTTGACATAGTCGTCCGCGAGCTTGATCCGATCCGCGTCGCCGAAGAGAAGCGACCGCTCGATGGTGGATGGATCGCGGCCGACCTTGGCGCACCAGTCGTCCAGCACCCGGCTCAGCCGCCCGATCTCGTCGGGATAGCCGAAGCTGTTCCAGATGTCGGCATGTTGGGCCACCAGCCGCAGCGTCACCTTTTCGCCCGAGCCGCCGATCATGATCGGCAGCGTGCCGTTGACCGGGCCGGGGTTGAGCTTGGCGAGGCGCTCCTCGATGAGGGGGAGCGCCGCCGCCAGGTCGCGCAGACGAGCAGGCGCATCCTTGAAGTCGTAGCCATACTCGTCATAGTCCCGCTCGAACCAGCCGCTGCCGAGCCCGAGGATGAAACGGCCGCCCGAGATGTGGTCGATGGTGCGCGCCATGTCGGCCAACAGATTGGGATTGCGGTAGGAATTGCAGGCCACCAGTGGGCCGATCGTGGCGTGCGCGGTCGATTCTGCCATGGCCGCCAGGAGGGTCATCCCCTCGAAGTGGAGGCCATCCGGTTCTCCCGACAGCGGGAAAAAGTGGTCCCAGGTCCAGAGCGAATCGACACCCATGGCGTCGGCGAACTTCCAGGCATCGCGCTGCGCCGCCACCGGCGCATGCTGCGGCTTGATCTGGACCCCGATCTTCACATCCGGCACGCTGGTTTCCCCCCTCACGTTACGCGAGATTGGGTGACAACACCCGCTCCTGCACAGTTTGCCGCATGGCGGCCAGAATCGACGCGGCGGGTTGCGCGCCGCTGAGCGCGTAGCGATCGTCGAAGACGAAGAACGGCACACCGGTAACCCCGAGCCGGTAGGCGTTCGCGATCGCCGCCGCCGTTTCGGCGACGCCGTCGTCGCTCTGCAGGCGCCGCAGCGTCTCGGCGCGATTCATCCCCGCCGCCTCGGCAATGTCGGCCAGCGTCTCCAGATCCGCGACGTTCTTCTGCTCATTGAAATAAGCGCGCTGCAAGCCTTCCACCACGGCCGTCTTCTTGTCGTCGGGCGCAAGCAAGACGAGCCGATGCGCGTTTTCCGAAGGCGCCCGCACAGCGTCGTCGAAGTTGAACTCCACGCCGACATTGCGGCCGGCCTGCTTCACCCGCTCGAACATCGGCGTGAGATTCTCGGCGCCGAACTTTTTCTCATAGAAGTCCCGGATCGGAACGCCGGCCGCGGGGACGTCCTGATCGAGCAGAAACGGTTGCCAGGTTATTGTCACCGGCTCGCCGTCCCATTGTTGCAACGCGGTTTCGAGATTCGCCTTGCCGATGCGGCACCAGGGGCAAGCGATGTCGTGATAGACGTCGATCTTCACGGTCCAACTCCGATTACATGTTTTCGATACAGGAAGGCTCAAGGGCTAACGCTTCCTGATTGGAAGTATTGGATAGTGAGGATACGCGAAGCGGAGACGGACTACATCGCTGGAGTTCCGTCATGAATCAAACGCGGGGCGATGCCCCGGTGCTGTTTGAAGCGATTGATCGGTCGTACCACACTCAGGCGTATTCGGCGGATCAAGGCTTGGAGCCTTCATCCTTAGAATCGCATGCAGCGGGAGAAGCTCGGTTCCCTTCGAAATGATGCGGGCGCGTCCATTCTTCCTTCATGGCCTTCAGCGCGCCCGCCCGTTCCCCGCAATGCAAGACTCCCTACGAGGCCCGCGACAGATTGTGGACCTTCCATCCCAGGACGAGATGGAAAGCAATGAGTGCGAAAACACTGACCACGGCGATGGGGGAGAGCGGATCGATCAGAAGGAAAGCTGCCGCGATGAATCCAACCACCCCGAGCACCACGCTCACGCCGCCAAAGCCCGTGCCAAAGGCCGGGGCCCCGAGCATGGCTACCCCGATGGCAATGAGACCGATAGGCACAAGGAGGATTCCTGCGCCGAACAGTGCATCGAATATGCCCTCGGTCGCTTGCCACACGAGGACGAGTGTCGCCTGATCCTCGGGGGTGGCCCCAGGCGCATGATAGAGGTCGGAAATCGGAGCGGTTGCGACATGCGGGAGAGCTCCGGCCGCGAGCACGACAAGACCCAAAATACCCACGACGCTTCCGAAGAGAGCGGGCGCGAGCCTCGTCCTGCGGAGCGCCCGGTACAGGGCGAGGAAATGGGCGACCCACAGGATGAGGACCCCCAGGTACAGGCCGTTCTCGACCGTGCGCGCCGCTCGGATGTCGGGGAACCTCATGACCGACCCCTCGGGTTCGGCAGGATCCGCTCCCACGAACACGGCGACGATGGCGAAGACCAGTATGAAGAGGACGCCGCCCAGGATACCGGCCAGACCACCCCATCGCAGAACGCTTTTCTCCCCCTCTATCTGCTGTGCATCATTCATCATGCATCTCTTGTTATTGGCCAATCCATGCAACACGGCCAGATCGACTGCCGGGCAGGCGCCTCCCCGCCCCAATCAGCGTCCGCGACTGGGCGCGCTCGGCCTAAATCAGGGCCACGTCGTACTTGGTCGTGCGCATGCGAGGTCTCCTGGCTGAACCGGCCGTCGTGTCCGAGGGCAACCTAGCTTTTCGGTCATCGCCCCGCGGTTCATTCATGACGGAACACTAGCCGCTTTCGGCCGCGATTTCATCCAGTGCCACCGTCCGGCTCTCGGCGGCGGATCGGTAGGATGCAAAGAGCGTGCGCAACGTGCCGAGGTTGTCGGCGCCGGAAGTGAGCGGCTCGCCGCCGGTCTGGATGGCGGCCATCAACGAGGCCATCGGGCCGGCGAACGCGTCCGGAATCCACCGGGTGGAGAGATCGGCCGCGAACCACTGGCCCGGCTCGCGCCGAGATGCGTAGGAGAGCGTATCAACGCGGCCGGTCGGGTAGTCGTAGAGCAAGCCGAGCGTGCCGGTGATGATGCCGTCGGCGCCGAGAAAGCGAAAACGGGCATAGGCGTCGTCGCTCCAGTTGTGGTGGTTGACGTCGATGGTCACCCGCCGCTCGTCCGCGTAACCAAAGATCGTGAGCGTGCGGGTTTCGCCGGCCTCCGCTTGCGACGGCCAGCGGCCGTGAACCGAGGTGACGCGCGCGGGATCGCCGCAGAGGTAGCGCATGGCATCCTGATAATGGATGCTGTGGTACATGATCTCCAACCGCTCGGAGTTGGCGATCCAGGGCCACATCGTCCAGGGGGTGCGGATGCTGACCTCCACCCGGGCGTCGGCCGGGATGCCCACGGCGCCCAGCGCGATGAGCTGCTTCGCCACGGCGATGCCCGCGTCCCAGCGCATCTGCTGATTGACCGCCAGCTTCACCCCACGTTCCTGGGCCAGGTTCACGAGCCGTACGGCGTCGGAATAATCGTCTGCCAGCGGTTTTTGACAGAGAACGTGTTTTCCGGCGGCGACCGCGAGTTCCGCGATGCGGACCTGATCCCAGGGCGTCACCGCGATGTCGACGATCTCGATCCGGGGGTCGGTCAGCAACTGCTCGACACTCCCGGCGACGGAGGGGATGCCATGCTCCCTGGCGGTGCGCGCGGCCGCTTTGGGGTCGCGGTCGTAGCAGGCCAGCACCTGAAAGCCGGCCTGCCGGTAGGCGGGAAGATGGGCATAGTTGACGATGCCGCCGCAGCCAATGACCCCGATGCCGTAGTCGATCTTGGGCGGCAGCGCGATGGTGTCGGTCACATTGAATTCAGCGAGATTCATGGCACTGTTCCGCAAAAAATCTTGAAGCCTTTCCTTGTCCCGCCTTGCAGCGAAGGAGCCAGCGAATCCGCGTATCGGAAGCAGGAATCCGGGGAATCATTGTGGACTTTGAGACCAATTCATCCTTAAACCTAAAAGGACCTAAGTACCGCATCGCAATCCATCCGAAATGTACACGACGGCATCCGGAACGTCGCGACAACGTTGAAATCTTCAAGCGACGATGGCATTGACATTTTGGGAACACCACATTGATGTGCATGTAGGGTAAATTTCCCGAATCATTCCAATTGTCGCAATCATCAGGTTCAATGGAAGGGTGTCGCACATGCGTTCATTCACACTTTCCTGCACCGCGCTGATTCTCATCATGTTGCTGAGTAATGCGGCTCCCAGCGACGCGCGAAAGAAGAACCATCGTCCCAACTTCCCACAAGAAGTCGCGATGGATGATTCAAGTGTAATCAGCGACACGGCACACGAATTTACCGCCTCACAAGACTGCCGCGGAGACGTTTGCGCGGCTCAAGTTCAAGTAGTTTTCATGCCATTCGGCTGTGAGGGCACGAGTGACAATCCACACAAATCGCGGTTTGCGGAAGACAGGGGCAGGTGGGAAATTACCGGAAAGTCCCAAACCAAATGTGAGCAAATGATAAAACGAGTAACAGCAGCGAATCAGCTTTACCGTAACCACCTTGTTTACTGGGGTGCTGAAGGAACGCCCGGATTCAAATCGAAACAAGACAGCAAGTACGTAGAAGCGGTAGCAGTGACTGCTTGCAATAACGATTTGTACCTCGTGGCGGCAACCCACACCCTGAACGGCTATAACAATAAACAGTACTTCGGTGCAAGTGGAAAGAGCGCGGCTGTCACATGCTGAGCCGCCAACCATACGGTATGTGGCTTCTGCTGATGGTTGCTCTCGGGCTGAACGCATTCGTGCGAGCTCCGATGTCACTAACAAATCCAGAGGTTTCGGCACAGGAAGTTGCAAAAGATCAAGAGTCTGAAACTCATACGGCGGATCCAATTGAATGGGTCTTGATTGAAGACCCACCGCCAAATGTTCCAGTCCCAGCAATCATCTCAAACGAACACAACACTGTGGCAGTCAACGATAACCAACTCGGGGTTTCTGTCATGGTTCACTGGATCATTGACGGGGAATCTGTTTCGCGCGATATCAAGACGCCATTTCCTTGGCCTGATCCGATTGCGATTAGAGGCGACTATCTTACGATCGATCTGGGAACCGCCGTCGCGCCAATCGAAGTCGAAGCGCGCGTATTCCAGACAATTGATGACAACGGTCTCCCGACGCCCCCTTCACCTGCGCTATGGTGCAAGTACCTTTCCCTATCCTCGGGATGTCGCATCACCAGGGCCGATCAAGGTGAGAATTGGAAAATCGTCATTGAACTTCCCGCTGATCCTGGCGCTACGTTTGTTTCATTGCGGGGCAGTTGGGGGCTGCCGTCTGACTATCCGCCTGAGATCGCTCCTGACTGGTCCCGTTTTGACGCTGCTTGGCTGTTCGCCATTGACAATGGTTGACTGAACGAGTTGTTCTATCCAGGGTTCGAACAAGTTCTGCGTCTCCTGCAGCGTCAGTACCGCATGGAACCTCATGCACCTGATTTCTTTAACAATGTGGCAGCATCGCGAGGGTAGGGAGAGCATACTGAGAAAACGATGTATATCGAGGAGAAAGTCGACGCTCTTTGCACATCCCCAACTGGCTGTGCGTTCCTCATGGTTGTCGAAGAAAACGAGGTGCCGGTTGGGTCCGCCGCCGATCCGAGCGTTGCGGTCCACGTCGCGGCTGTCGCGGTGAACGCCATCGACCAATGGAAATCACATCACGAGCACATCGTCGCCATGGCGTTAGCGCAGGGTCCTCGGCTCAGGAACCTCGCGCGTGCGATTCTGGCGCGCCCGGAAACGGCCTGGTGGTTTGCGCCGATCGACCTCGAAGCGCAGTGGAGGATATTGCGGCCCGACTCAAACGTCGGTCCCGAGGGCCTAGTTGCGCCGGCTTCGCCGCCGACCAATTGGGAGCTTTACGCGCAGAAGCCGGCAACGACGAGCTATTCGTCGACGGTCGTTGGTGACACTTGCTCGATCTTGGCCGCGATGGAGCACTTGGCGGGCGATTTTCGCCCAGTCCCGCCAATCGGTCGTTTGCGATTGCGTGCTTCCTCCCAGGCGCGGGTGTTCGAAGTGGACGGCCCTCAAGCTTGGCGCCAACTCGCAACACGGTACCCCTCCCACAACGAGCAAGGATTGATCGTGCCCGATTGGGGCTTATTCGCGGAAGAGTGGGACGCGGTCCATCTCACGTTGGGTGGATTGCTAACAGCCGAACAGGTGCGCATCGGCATCGCCGAAAGGACGGAACTGCAGGGCTGGGCCGCGGAGCAGACGGCCTGGGTACGTTGGTGCTTCGAAGAGGTGGACCGACTGCCGGATCTCGCCAATCCACCTCCGTCGCCGGTCCCGCTCGATCCGCCAATAGGATTGCAGATCCCTGATCCAAGCTCGCCTGGAGCTTGGTTTCTGGCCCTTAACCCATGAGGCGAAGCCCTTCGGTCTTTTTTTGAGCCCAGCACAGAGTGTCGCTGCTGGGCGCGTCGGTCGCGATGGCCGCTTGCACGGCCTCGTCAATGATGTGAACGAGCGCCGGGAGGTCGCGCGAGCGAGGCAGCGTGCGGGCTCCCTCATGCAAGCGTGGCAGTTCCGCGTAGAACGGGATCAGCGCGTTCACCTCGGGGTCGGTCCAGGTCGAGAGGCGGCAGCCGATGCCCCCTTCGAGGGTAATGAGCTTGTCCATCGCCGGGGTGCAGCAGTGCCGGGCGAAGGCATAGGCGACCTTGGGGTGCGGGCTGCCCGCGGCGACCGCCAGCAGCCAATAGACAATCAGCGAAGTAGGCGAAATCCCTTCCGCGCTGGGTAGGGTGGTGACGCCGGTCTTCCCTTTCACGGCACACCCCGGTAGCTCGCAGACGGCGGCGAAGCCGAACCAGTTGACCATCATCGCCACCGATCCGGCGGCAAAGAGCTCTCCGCTCTTGACCGAGTCGATTTTCTCCTGTCCCGCTGGGCTGACGCCCCGGTCGTTGACCATGCGCCGGTAGAAATCGAGCGCGGCGACGGCTTCGGGAGTTGCGAGCGACGGCTTGCCTTCGGCGTCGGTCAGCTCGCCGCCGCGGCTCCAGAGCTGGAGGCAGAAGTCGTAGACACTGTTGTGGCCGTCCGGGAAGGCGGCGAAGATTGTGCCATACAGCCCCTGCTCTGGCCGGGTGAAAAAGCGGGCCACGTCCTCGAACTGGCGCCAGGCGCCGGGGACGGCGAGCGGATAGCCGAATCGCGCCGCAAATGCCGATTGCTCGGCAGGATCGGCGAAAAGGTCCGTGCGGTAGATCAGGCATTCGGGGCCATCATGATACGGCAGTCCATAGATGGCGTCGCCGAACCGCTGCATGCCGGTCAGCGACGGCGCCCAGCCGGCGGGATAGTCCGGAACCGGATCGCCTGCCATGAATGGCGCGAGATCGAGAAGGGAGCCTTCCGCGACCGCGTCCGCCAGCCAATCGGTGACGATGAACGCGATGTCCCAGGTCCCATCTCTTAACCCTCCCCGCGTGAAGAGGGAATCGACGAGCCGGTTGAGGTCGAGCGATTCCCACTCCAGGCGCAAGGGGCAGCCGGTGGCGGCCTGGAAACTGGCCCATTGCTTCTCAATCGCCGACTCGAACGGGGAGAAGCGGCGGATGGCGACGCGAAACGTCTTCTGGCGATCGAACCTGCTCATGAGCTCTTCTCCTCGACGCCAAGGTGGGGCGCGGCGAGCTCGGCTCGGATCGCCTCGTCATCCTCACCGACCGTCGGCGCGCCACGCGAGGAGGTCAAAACGCCGCCGTCGATGCGAATCGGGCAGCGCGTCGTCTCCAGCGATGCGCCGTTCGCGCGGCTGACGCGTTGCGTCATGCCCAGCGCCTGAAACCCCTCCTGCGCGCGCAAACGCGGCCAGGTCAGCACGTCGGCGCACCACATATCGGACGGCTCAAGGATAGCGAGCCATTCGCCCGTCGTCCGTTTCCGGAGGTGAGCGGCCAGGATCGCCTTGATGGGGTCGCGTTCGCTGAACCAGGATTGCGGTTCGCTGTACGCCAGGAGCGCGTCGCAACCGATCAGCTCGCCGAGAGGCGGCACGGGCATCATGGCGATCGCCAGGTAGCCATCCGCCGTCGGGTAGATCCCATAGGGCGCCGCGAGATAGGCGTGGGCGCTGTTGATCGCGCTCCGTTCCGGTGGCAGCCCGCCGTCGTTGAGGTGGGTCGTGAGCACTTCGAACTGGAAATCGAGCACGCTCTCCAGCAGGCTGACCTCGACCAGCCCGCCCTGGCCAGAGATGCCGCGCCGCACCAGGCAGGCGAGAACGCCTTGCACCAGATGGGCGCCGGCCATCATGTCGGCCACGGCCAGCCCCATCGGCACCGGACCTTGATCGGCGTCCCCGGAAAGCCAGGCCAGCCCGGAAAGCGATTGCGCCAGCAGGTCCTGGCCCGGTTTGTCGCGCCAGGGGCCGCGATCCCCGTAGCCGGAGATCGAGCCGTAGACCAGCCGCGGGTTGATGGCGCTCACGCTCGGGTAGTCGAGCCCGATCCGCTCGATCACCCCGGGGCGAAAGTTCTGAATGAGGACATCGGCGCGGGCAATCAACTCGCGCACCGCCGCCAGATCGCCCTCGTCCTTCAGGTCGGCAGCGAAACTCTCCTTGTTGCGATTGATGGAGTGGAAGAGGGTGCTGTCGCCATCCAGCTCCAGATTGGAGATGTAGAGATGCCGGCAGAGGTCGCCCGCGCCCGGTCGCTCGATTTTCACTACCCGCGCGCCCAGGTCGGCCAGCCGCAGGGCCGCCGCCGGTCCCGCCAGAAACTGGCTCAGGTCGAGCACCAGCAGCCCGGCCAGGGGGCGCTGCTCCGGATCGAGGGGGCCAGGCGGCAGGATGGATTCAGACATCGGGCAGACGCTCAGGCGAGCGGAGCAGAACAGCATCCAAGGCGATCAACGGACATTTCCCCTCTGACGATGCCTGAGCCAGACCGGCAAGAGTACGCTTTTGTCGTTCGGGGCCGCATCATTGCGGCAGGCGGGGATGATGTCAACCACCAGGGCCGCCCCCGAACATCGGGCTTCCCGGGACACCATGACGAGTCCGGCGGAGAGGATGCCATGCAGTTTCGGGAACGCTTCTTCGAAGACTACGCCGAAGGGGAAGAACGCCTGACCCTGGGCCGCACCATCACCGAAGCCGACATCGTCCTGCACGCTGGGCAGACCGGCGACTTCTACCCCCATCACATGGACGCCGAGTGGTGCCAGACGCAACCGTTTGGGCAGCGCGTGGCGCACGGCACGCTGATCTTCAGCGTGGCGGTGGGCATGACCGCCGGGGATATCAACCCGCGCGGGTTCTCCTACGGGTACGATCGCCTCCGCTTCGTCAAGCCGGTCTTAATCGGCGACACGATCCGGGGACGGGTGACGATCGCCGAGAAACGGCCCCACAAGCGTCCTGAAATGGGCCTGGTTGTCGAACGGCTGGAGGTGCTCAACCAGCGCGACGAGATGGTTCTGGTCTGCGATCACCTCCTGCTCGTGGAACGGCGCGAGCCGTTGCCGCAGGACGCGACAGATTGAAGAACGGGCCAATGCTCTGCCTCCACTCGCCTGAGGTCAACGATACATGGCGTCTGTCTCAAGCGTTCTTTTCATGCACCCATGGCGGGCGTGCGGGCAGCGTGGAGTGTGCATGATGATTGGCGATCTTCACCTGGGTCGGTTACGCAATCTGATCGGTATCCTCGGTCTGGTGCTGCTGGCAGGCGCCGGCATCGCGCCGCCCGCTGCTGCCCAGGTCGATCCGCTCGTCCTGGGCCACGCCGTCGATGCCACGGTGCAGCTCTCGATCGTCGTGCGCGGCGAAGTCGACGGCAAGGCGCAGACGATCTGGTACGCCGTGGGCACGGGATCGATCGTCTCGCCGGACGGGCTGATCCTGACCAATCATCATCTGATTACCCCGGCCGGCGTTGGCGATAAACTGGCGGAGCTGGAGCAACAGCTCGCGGCCGAAGGGAAGAGCGCCGAGCTGCACGTCGATCCCGAACGCTTCATGGTGGCTATCTCCGATGGAAGACACCTCCCAGAGCCGCGCTACCTGGCCGGGGTGGTGGAGAGCGATCCCGACCTCGACCTGGCCGTGCTGCGGATCGACAGCGATGAGCGCGGCGAGCTCGTCGATCCCTCCACCCTCGACCTCCCCGCCATGACCCTGGGCAGCTCCGACGCCATGAACCTGGGCGAACCCGTTCACGTTTTCGGCTTCCCG
Organism: Thermomicrobiales bacterium; assembly: GCA_038246475.1. GTDB lineage: Bacteria > Chloroflexota > Chloroflexia > Thermomicrobiales > UBA6265 > JACCXM01. Next base: position 44,847 of record JBBRVX010000001.1, read on the forward strand.
GGCATCGGCAGCGGGTCGCTGACCTACACCCTCGGCATCGTCAGCGGCTTCCTGTTCGAGGAGGAAATCGATGGCACCGCCTGGATCAACACCGATGCGGTGACCTCTGGCGGCAACTCTGGCGGCGCGGCGCTCAATGATGCCGGGGAGCTGATCGGCATTCCCACCTCCGGCTCGGAGCTCGACTGTCGCGCCGGCGACACAAACCGGGACGGCGTGATCGGTCCTGAGGATGTGGGCTGCTTGCCGACTGGCGGCTCGCTCACCCAGTTGCGGCCGATCGACCTAGCCAAGCCGCTGCTCGCCTCCGTCGATGCCTCCATTGCCGCCGGCATCGGCGCCGCGGCCGAGGCCGCCCTCACCCCGGAGGTGGACGATCTCACCGCCAGCCTCGCCGCGGCTGAGGGCTGCGCGGCCCGCGGCGACTGGCGCTGCGCCGCGAACTTCTACCTCGACGCCCTTTCTCGCGCCCCGGAGGATGCGGCCATCCTCGGCTCGCTCTACGACGCCTACCTCCAGCTCGGCCGTCAGGAAGCCGCCGCTGGCCGGCTCGATTCCGCGCGGTCGGCCTTTTCCGGCGCGATCGCGACCGATCCGACCCGGGCCGACGCGGCCGCCGATCTGGCCCGCATTGCGCCCTATCGCCGCGCCATGCTGCTGGACAGCTTCGATGGCACGAAGCATTTCGTGGAAACCAGCGATGGCGAATCGACCAGCGCCTATGAAGATGGGACGTTCGTCCTGGAAATCACCCGGCCGGGTCTCGTGTCGGGCTATCCGCTCACGAACGAGCCGCTGGCGGGAGAGAACTTCGCGGCGCTGCTTCGCATCAGCGAAGCGAAGGGCGATGGCATGGTCACGGTCGAGACCCATTCCGATCCCGCCGGGGAGCAGTACGTCTTTGCGGTCGATGCCCAAGCGCAGACGTGGGAAGTGCTCCAGTTCGATACGGATAATGCGCAGTTCATGCCCTGGGCCGGACCCTTCCCGTACGGAAGCGGGGAGGATCCCTCATCGCTGGAGAGCGTCGAGTTGCGGGTGACGGACGGCTTTCCGATCCTGCTGGTCAACGGAGTTGATGTGGCGGCCGCGGCCGGGACCCCGCTGCCGGAGATCGGCAATGAGGGCGAGCTCAGCTTCGGCGCGCTGATGGCATCGGAAGGGGTGGCGCCGTTTCGCGTCTCGTTTGACGAGATTGCCCTCTACGAACTGGACTAGAGAATCCAGAGGGCATTTCATGCTGCCATAATGCATTCCGCGTGATACTCCCCATACTCGATGCCATGGTTTCGGCTGTCTGGAAAAAGGGAGCGTTTCCCATGCGCCGTTCTCGAACTTCCGCCATTTTGTATGCACTCGCTTTGACGTTCACCCTGATCGTGCCCACGCCGGCGCTGCTTGGGGTGACACCCGCGCGGGCACAAGACACAACGCCGGAGGCCATTGGCTCAACAGGCTCCCCGGTAATCCTGTTTGCCGCGCCAGGGATGGCGCCGGAAGCAATCGACGCGCTCGCCGCCGAAGGGGTGTTGCCGGCGCTCTCCGGCTTGCTGGACGGCGCTCAGGGCAGCTTCCTCGCGCCATTTCCGGCGGGAACAAGCACGATGCTGCCAACGCTGCTCTCGGGAACGTGGCCGGCTGAGCACGGGATCGTGGGGGAGACCTTCTACCGCACGGGCTCGCCCGACTTCGCCGACACGGCAACCTGGAGCGATCCCGGCCTGATCCAGGCGGACACCTTGCCGCAAGCCGCCGAGCGCGCGGGGAAGTCGGTCGTCGCCATTGGCTGGGACGGAGCGGCCGGACTCGATCCAGCGCTCGCCGGTCCTGTAGTCGGCGAGGCCATGCCATTCTCCCAGGCGGGTCTCCTGACGAGCAGCGAGCTGGGCGAACAGGCAGCGATGGCCGCGGCGCGAGGTGTAGCCTATGAAGCGATCGCGTTGGAGCCGGCGGAGGGGTGGAGCGCCGCGCCGGAATCGTACTCTCCGGCTCAGGAAGCCGAGTTGACGGTTCGTTCGCTCGATGCGAACGGCGCGAATCCGAACCGCACGTTCGCGATCTACATCTACGATTCGACTGACGACGCGGCCACAAACTACGACCGCGTCCTCGTGGCCCCTGACAAGCTGGCGGCGGACGAAGGCGTGGAGCTCAGCGAAGGGGCATGGGCCTCGCTGCCCGTCGAGCTGAATGGGGATCGTGAGAGCGAAACGGCAGGCTTCTGGCTCAAGGCGATCACGCTAACGCCCGATCTGAGTGATTTCGGGCTCTACTACACCCCCATCAGCCGCTATCGCGCCACCTGGCTCGACTGCGGCGAGCGGCCGGAATGCGCGCAACCGGGTGGCTTCGAGGAGTATCTCAACGAGGCTGTCGGCCCTGCCCTCGCCATCGATGCCTCATCCCTGGCAGCGGGCCTCATCGACGCCGCCACGTTCATGGCCCAAGGCACGACCAGCGCCGAACAGAGCGCCGACGCGCTCCGGCTGATCGTGGAAGAGCTGGGCGTTCAGCCCGACCTCCTCTTGCTGGAGTCTTCGTTTCCCGAGGCGGTATCACGTCAGTTTCCAGCGCTCTCATCAGAAAATGAAAGCGGCGGGGCGACTCCTGTCTCCGCTGGCAGCTCAGATTCTCTGATGGACGCAGAAGCATTCACCCGGGAGGCCTATGCGGCGGCCGATCGCCTCCTCGCCGCCGGCCGCGAGCTGCTGGGCCCGGAGGTGACGACGCTAGCTGTCGCGTCCCGTGCATTCGAGGCGTCGACCCAGGTCGTCAACGCCGGCCAGCTTCTCGTGGACGCGGGACTGGCCGCGGTCCACCCGCCGGGCCAGGGGGGGCGGGGCGGGTTGCCCCCCCCGCCCGCCACCCCCGACCCCGAGGCGTTGCCGGTGGGACCGGCGGTAAAGGCATGTTGGTCGGGGGGCACGGCCCACATCTACCTCAATCTCGATGGCCGCGAAGCGGCGGGCTCCGTCCCTGAGGATGCCTACGTCGCCGCGGGCGATGCCATCGTCGCCGCGTTTGCCGATCTGGAAGATCCGGCCAACCCGGATGCGACGGTTGTCGCCGGCATCTACCGCAAGGAGGAGCTTCGCGACGTGGGCGGGGTGGACGCCTTGCACCCTAGCCGGAGCGGCGACGTGGTGGTCACGCTGGCGCCGCCCTATCGCTTCGGCGATCTGGAACCCGGCGTGCGCCTCGGCCCGGCCAGCACGGTCGGCAGCGGTGGCTACCTTGCCCCGGCTGACAGCGGCCTCCTTCTGGCGGATGGCCCCGCCATCGCCGACGGCGCCACCCACGATGCACGGGCCATCGACGTCGCGCCGACAGCGGCCTTTCTGCTCGGCGTGCCCGGCCCCTACAACGCGAGTGGAGAGATTCTCCTCGACGCGCTGACAGCAGGCCCCGTGCTCCGCGCGGTCACGTTGCTCGACATCAGCGACTTTCACGGCCAGCTCCCGCCGCTCACCGCTCGCGCTGATGACATCGCCGCCGACGGCGCGGTCAACTCGTCGTACGACGTGGGCGGCGTGGCCGTCCTCGGTCCCTGGTTCCATCGCTATCGGGAGCAAGCGAACGGCGACGTGCTCCTGGTCACGGCTGGTGATGCGGTGGGGGCCACGCCGCCGATCTCGAACGCGTTTTGCGACCTGCCGACCATAGAGGTCATGAACGCGCTGGGTTTCACCGCCGACGCGCTGGGCAACCACAACTTCGACGCTGGCGCCGACTATATGTTCGGCGCCCTTGCGCCAGTCGCCGAGTTTCCCTACCTCTCTGCCAACCTCGTCTTGGGCCGGCCTGATCTGGCCACGCCAGGGGTGGGAGCCGCCCCGTTCCAGCCATCTCTCCTGCTAGAGCTTGGTGGCGTGAGCGTTGGGCTGGTCGGCTTCTCGAATCCCGATATTCCGCGTCTGACGCGGCCGGGGGCGCTCGATCCCTACCGGGTCATCGATCCCGTGCAGCCGGTCAACGAGGAGGCCGCGCGGCTGCGCGAGCAGGGCGCCGACGTGGTCATCGCCATGGGTCACATGGGCGCCACCGGCGGCACGCTGACCGAGCCCACCGGCCCGGTTGTCGACCTGGCTGACCAGCTCGAGGGCGTGGATGTTGTCGTTGGCGACCACACCGACGTGCAAGTCGCCGCGATCCGCCCCAACGGCGTCCTGCTCGTCGAAAATCGGTCGAAGGGGGTCATGTTTACCCGCGTTACCCTCGTCGTTGATAGTGAATCAGGCGAGTTGGTCTATGGCGCCGCCGATTACCATCGCCCCTGGGTCATCGGCGTCACGCCGGACCCGGAAATGGTCGAGCGTCTCGACGCGCTGGAAGCCGAGCTGGCTCCCACCCTGGGGCGGGTGATCGGCTCTGCCGCGCAACCGATTCTCCGCTCTGATTCGTGCGGTATGGAGACCGGGCGCACCTGCGAGTCGCTGGTCGGCAATGTCATTACTGACGCCATGCGCACCACGTACGGTGTCGATTTCGCGATCACGAACTCGGGCGGGATTCGTGCTGAATTGACCTGTCCGGCGGACAGCGGCGAATTCTGCCCGACCGACGATCGCCCCAACCAGATCACCGAAGGACAGGTGCTGACCGTCCTTCCCTTTGGCAATGTGGCGGTCACGCTCGACGTCACTGGCGCGGAACTGAAGGCAATGCTCGAAGCGGGGATTTCCTTCATGCCCGAACCATCGGGCGCGTTTCCGCAGGTCTCCGGCTTTTGCTTCACCTACGATCTCGAGGCCGAACCGGGCAGCCGGGTCACCGCCGCGGTGCGGCAAGCAGCGGACGGCTCGTGCAGCGGAGAGGCGATCGACTTCAGCGACGCATCGACCTACACCCTGGCCACCAACGACTTCACTGCCTCGGGTGGCGATGGCTACCCCGATCTCCTCTCGCGGGCGAACTCGCGAGATGTGCTCGCCTCGGTGGTCGCGTCATACATCGCCGCTGAATCGCCGTTGACACTGCCAGGCGCGCCGCTCGACCCAGCGATTGAAGGGCGGATTACCTGCGCAGGGGAAGGCTGCCCGTCGCCCGTGGGGGATTGAGTGGTCAGTCAGAGCAACGTAGCCTGGCATGACGTTGGCCAGGAGGAGCGTCGCGGCCGGTGTCGCGAGGGGATAAATCCCCCGGCTGGAAGGACGGAAGCACCCTGATGATGTTTGCCTTTTAAATCCGGACACCGTCGGATCGATTGGAGCGCTGCCAAGGCGGGGATGCGAGCAGACCGAGGTGTCCGCATCTATAAAGCAATCGCTATAAGGGCGCTGAACGGGACGGGGGGGAACGGCGGGATGCCGTTTTTTACGCGATGGCGGAACACTTTCGCCCGGCAGGGAAGTGCGAAGATCACACCGGGGGATTAGCACCTCAGGAAACGGCGCTCAGCCCTTCTCCCGTAGGCGTTCGACCCCGCGCAGCAGCATGAGCAGAGCGGCCTCGGTGGCCGCGCCGGTGACAACGGCGCGATTACCGGGGAAGTGGAACTCCTCGCTCGCGACGCCATCGGGGGTGGCCAGGGCAATGTAGACCAGTCCGACCGGCTTGCGCGCGGTGGCGCCGCCCGGGCCGGCAATCCCCGTGGTGGACACCGCCAGATCAACCCCGAACGCGCGCCGAGCCCCTGCGGCCATTTCGCGCGCGCACTCCGCGCTCACCGCCCCCCGGGTATCGAGCGTCTCTTGCGAAACGCCGAGTAATGTCGCCTTTGCCGCGTTGGAGTAAGCGACGATTCCGCCCAGAAAGTAGTCGGAGGAGCCAGCGATAGAGGTGATCCGCGCGGCGACGCCGCCCCCGGTGCACGACTCGGCCGTGGCGAGCGTCATGCGTTGCTGCACCTCGCCGGGCGCGGCCAGGAGCTCGTTGATCCGCGCCTCGGCCGTGAGCTCGATGTGCGCCCCTGGCGGGCTCTGTTGCTCCTCCATATGATCTCCGATCGGGCCAATGGGCGACGAAAGACAAAGCATAAGGGACGACTCTGATCGTGACCGGAGAGATGCCGGTTACGTCGGATCGGGCACGATGTGGACATCTGCGGGCGGGAAGGAGACGATCGCGCAATCACCGATCGCCCAACGTGTTTCACAAACATCCCACGCTGCGAGCGCGACGATGTGCGCGGGCGTCGCGACGACGAGTTGGGCGCCCGATGGCCGGGCCATCACCCCCGTTACTCTGCCCGGCAGCGCGTTTGCTCCACGCGGTCCGTTGCTCCCGGGGCGAAACGCGCGTGTCGCCCCGGCCGGAAGTGTCACCGTGACGTGGTCCCCCGGGCGCAGCAACGTCCCGGCGGGAATGCTCGCTCGAAGAGAAGCGCCGCGAGCGCCATCAATTTCCAGGCGAGTCTCGCGGCCTTCGATTCCGGCCACCCGTGCCCGCAGGATCGTCTCGATGCCGAGCAGCTCGGCGACCCGGCGCGTTGGCGGCCGGGCGATCAGCTCCTGCGCGTCCCCGCGGGCGATGATGTGGCCCATTTCCATCACGGCGATGCGGTCGGCGAAGGCGAACGCCTCGTGCAGATCGTGCGTAACCAGCAGGGCCGCGGCGCGCGTGTCGTTCAGCATGGCGCGTAACGCGGGAAGCAGGCTGGCCCGCGTCGGCGCATCGAGCGCGCTGAAGGGCTCGTCCAACAGAAGAACAGCCGGGTCGGTCGAGAAGGCGCGCGCCAGGGCCACGCGGCTCGCTTCGCCCCCGGATAACGAGCGGGCTTTGCGATCCGCCAGCCCTTGCACGCCGAACCACTCCAACCAGAGCCCAGCCCGGCGCTCCGCCACGGCCCGCGGCTCTCCCTGAAAGCGAAGGCCCGCCGCGGCGTTTGCCATCACGCTGGCATCAAAGAGAATGGGCTCCTGAAACACCACGGAAAGCGATCGTCGCAACGCGGCCGCGTTCTTGCCCGTGGCGATCGTTTCGTTGATCGTTACGATTCCCGCGTCTGGCGGCCGCAGCAGCGCGGCAAGGTGCAGAAGCGTCGATTTGCCGGCCCCATTGGGACCAATCAGGGCGATCGTTTCTCCGGCCGCGACCACAAACTCGGGAACGTCCAGAATGACCTGCCCGGCGGCGCGGGCGATGACGCCCGAGAACTGAATGATTGCCGAGGTCATCGCCGCGCGGGCTGCTGCTGGCGGCCCAGGAACGCCAGCGACACCGTCACCAGATAGGTCAGGCCGAGCAACACGAATGAGAGGGCGAAGGCGGTCTGGAAGTGACCCCGGCTGACCTCTAGCACGGTGGCGGTGGTCAGCACGCGCGTTTCCCCTTTGATGTTGCCTCCGACCATGATCGCCGCGCCGACCTCGGAGATGACCGCGCCGAAGCCGGCGATGACTGCCGCGACCAATGGCAGCCGTGCTTCACGCAGCAGCCACCAGATGGTCTGCGCGCGCCCCGCGCCGAGGGCCAGAAGTTGCAATCGATAGCGCGGATCAAGGGCGTTCATTGCCGCAAACGTCAATCCAGCCACGATCGGCGTGGCGATCAGCGCCTGGGCCCCGATCATCGCCGTTGGCGTATAGAGCAGCCCCATGGCTCCCAGCGGACCGTTGCGCCAGAGAAAGAGGCTGACAATCAGGCCGGCGACAATCGGCGGTAGTCCCATTCCGGCATAGACTGCTCCCACCGCCAGCGAACGGCCACGAAATCGAGCAAGCGCCAGCATGGCCCCCGCGGGCACGCCGAGCAGGAGCGCGATCGCCGTCGCGGACAGGGAGACGCGCAGGGAAAGACTGATGATCGTCCAGACCTCGGGATTGCCGCCAAGGAGAAGCCCGGCCGCCTCGCCAAGACCGGAGGCGAGCTCATTCATGACGAATCACGAGAAGGGGCTCATGGCGAAGGGGTCGCGATCGGCGTCGCGATCGTCTCGACGCCGCAGGAGTTGTCGCCACACGGCGTGAAGAGTGGCTCTCCGAACTCCTCTACCCCAAATCCGCCGATGAACTGCTGTGTCGCCGGTTCGAGCATGAAGTCGAGGAAGACGCGGCCGGCCTCGCTGTTGATGGCGGGGCTGTTCTCTGGATTGAGCAGGATGACGTGATAGATGTTCAGCAGGGCCGGATCGCCCTCGAAGAGAATCTCCAGCGCAAGCCGATCGCGCAATGAGAGAAATGTGCCGCGATCGCTGATCGTGTAACCATCCCGCTCGCTGGCGATGTTGAGCGTGTCGCCCATGCCCGTTCCCGATTCCGTGTACCACGCTCCGCCGGGGGTGATGCCGGCAGATTCCCAGAGCCGCTTTTCCAGCGCATGTGTGCCCGAGTCGTCACCCCGTGAGACGAAGACCGCGCCCGCATTGGCGATGCGGGTCATGGCATCAACCGAGGACGACGCCTCGGCCACCTGCGCCGGGTCGGACGGCGGCCCGACGATGATGAAATCGTTGTACATAATGGTGCGTCGTTCCGTCCCAAACCCCTCGTCCATGAAGGCTTGCTCGGCGGCCGGGGAGTGGACCAACAGCACGTCCGCTTCGCCCCGTTCGCCGAGCTCCAGGGCGGCGCCGGAGCCGACGGCAATCGGTTTCAAGGTAAGTCCCGTTTCCGCTAAAAAGCGCGGGGCAAGCGCATCGAGCAGACCAGAGTCGGCCGTTGAGGTTGTAGTTGCCAGGATGATTGAGCCACTGGGAGCGGGTGTTGACTCTTGAGCGAAAGCGGCAACTGCCGCCGCGCCGAGCAGGCCGAAAAAGAGTGCGACTGTGACCGCAAGGCTTCCGCGGCGGGACCAGAAGGATCGCATATCACTTTTCCCCCATGGCGCGTACGGCACGATCGCGCATAACGCTGGCGCGGCGAGTCATTCCTGCTTACTCTCCCCGAACTCGGCGGCAAAGCGCCGGCCGACGACTTCCTGAATTCCGCTCGAAACGCGGCGAAACCGCCGGCAGAGGTCCTTCCCTTCAGGGGTGAGCCGGCTCCCTCCGCCATCCGCGCCGCCGCTCTCACTCTCCAGCAACCGTATCCCCAGTTCCGCCTCGGTCGCTTTCACTCGCTCCCAGGCGGTGCGATACGGCACGTCGAGCTTCTCCGCCGCGCGGCTCAGCGAGCCATTGGCGTCGATCGCCTCCAGTAACTCGACTCGCCATTCGGAGAGCGCGACCTCGTCACCCCGTTCGATCCAGATCTTGGACCGCACTTCCAGCGGTTTTCGCGCTCGTTCGGTGTCGTCAAGCATAACGGTTGGCCTATTCGATCAAAGACCTCAGGGCAGGAAGGGACGGTATCACACCGTTTTCGCGCGAGCAACCGGCGTCACGCCCGTTTTTGCCATCTTGACCGCATCTCCGCGTGTAGCAACGATGCATGCACACGACGAAGCGGGCGCTCGATTTCCGAATCCCCAACGTGGCGGATGGCCGGAGAATCGCATAAGCGTAAGAAGGAGATCGACGATGGCATTTGGATACACCGGCAAGGTTCTGGTGGCGGACCTGACCGCGGGAACCCTCACTGTCGATCAGCATGATGATGACTGGTACCGCAAGTACATGGGCGGCGCGGCCATGGCCATGGATTACATCCTGCGCGACTGCCCGCCGGGAGCCGATCCGCTGGGGCCCGAGAATGTCCTCGTCTTCGCGGTGGGACCCCTTACCGGAACGGCGATCTCCGGGCAGAGCCGCATGAGCGTCAACTGCAAGAGCCCGCTCTCCGGATTGATCGGCGATGCCCAGGTGGGTGGATTCTTCCCGGCCGAGCTGAAGATGGCCGGTTTCGACGCGGTGGTGGTCAAGGGCAAAGCCGAAAAGCCGGTCTACATCTGGATCAAGAATGGCGAGTTCGAGCTGCGCGATGCCTCGGCCTATTGGGGGATGCAGACCGGGCAGTTCGAAGACGCCATCCAGGCCGAACTGGGCGACAGCAAGTTGCAGACGATGACCATCGGCCGCGCTGGCGAGAACCTGGTGAAGTTCGCCTGCCCGATCACCTTCACCTCGCGCGCGCCGGGACGGACCGGCACCGGCGCGGTGATGGGGAGCAAGAACCTCAAGTCGATCGTCATCCGCGGCACCGGCAAGGTGGCCGTGAACGATGCGGACGGCCTGAAGAAGCTGACGCACTGGGGCGCCAAGAACGTCCGCGTGAATGTGGCCATGGCCGGGTTGCAGAAGTACGGCACCGCCGAGACCGTGCTGGCCCAGCAATCGGTTGGCGGCTTGCCGACCCACAACTGGGATAGCGGCGTCTTCGAGCAGGCCGAGCAGATTTCCGGCGAGCGGATGTACGAGACGATCACCCTCAAGAACGACACCTGCTATGCCTGCGCGGTGCGCTGCAAGCGCGTCGTCCAGGTCGAAGAGCTGGGGGTCGAAGGCCGGTTCGGTGGTCCCGAGTACGAGAACCTGGCCACGCTTGGCTCGTACTGCATGATCTCCGACCTGGAGCGGGTCGCGCTGGCGAACCAGATTTGCAACAAGGAAGGGATGGACCCCATCGCCGTCGGCGCCACCATCGGTTGGGCCATGGACGCCTTCGCCAAGGGCGAGATCACCCTGGAAGACACAGGAGGCCTGGCCCTGGAATGGGGCGACGCCGAAATGATGGTCAAGCTGACGGAGATGATTGCCACGCGGGAGGGCTTCGGCGATGTGCTGGCCGAAGGGATGACCGGCGCGGCGCAACGCCTCGGTGGACGTGGCGCCGATCTGATCACCGCCGTCAAGGGCGGCGCCATGCCGGCGCACATGCCGCAGGTGAAGCGCTCGCTGGCGTTGATCTATGCCGTGAACCCTTTCGGGGCCGATCATCAGTCGAGCGAGCACGATCCCAGCTACAGTCCCGACTCCGACGAGGAGAGCCTGCGCCGGCTGGCCCTGCTCGGCCTGACCGATCCCCAGGATCCGCTGAATCTGTCGGACGAAAAGGTCCGCTTTGCGCTGCTCACCCAGCAGTTCTATTCGCTGCTCGATTCCGCATCGGTCTGCCAGTTCGTCTATGGACCGGCCTGGCAGCTCTACGGCCCGGATCATCTTTCGGAGGCGTTGAACGCCGCCACCGGCTGGAACACCTCCGTCGATGAGCTCGTCGACGTCGGTGCGCGCAAGCTCACCATGCAACGCCTCTTCAACGCGCGGGAAGGGGCCGGCCGCGACCAGGACAAACTGCCGAAGAAGCTCTTCAAGCCGCTGACCGGAGGGCCATCCGACGGATATCACGTCACCGAAGAGCAGATGGAGTACGCGCTCGACCGCTACTACGCCATGGCCGGCTGGGACAAGATCACGGGAATGCCGACCGAGGCATCCCTCGACCGCTACGGGCTAGGCTGGGCCGGGGGCGCGGCCGGCGCTCATCCGTTGCCGGGGATGGGTGGGTTAGATCTTCCGGCGGGCTCAACCGCGTCGAAGTAGCGCGCGCCGAACACTCTCCCCTTTGATAGGGGGAAGTATGCAAGAGCGACGACCCTTAACACAACAATAAGCCCCTCTCCCAGTGCGCTGGGAGAGGGGTTGGGGTGAGCGTTTTGCGCGACGGGAGCAGGCAGTTCGCACTCCCTCTCATCAGCCCCCGGCGATTGGCCTCATGAAGAGCACTTCCGCGCCATCTGCCAGGAGCGCCGCGCGGTCGGCCTGCTGGCCGTTGATGAATGGACGGGTCTGCTTCAAGATCGACTCAGCGGTCTCATTGCGTGCCGCGAGCAGCGCGATCAGATCGGCGACTGTCGCATCGTCATCCAGCGCGACCTGCTCGCTCTTGCGCCCCAGCATGTCGCCGATGATTCCCTGATAGCGCACCGTCACGTCCATCCTGGCCGCTCCCTCATAAACCCTGTTCGGCCCGCATCCGCAAGTGGTGGATCACTTCATCGCGAGTGAGCAGCCCCGTCAGGACACTGCCGTCGAAGACCGGCAGGAAGACGAGTTGATTCGAATCCATGAGCTGCACCGCGTCGAGCAGCTCGTCCGCGGGCGCCACACGGGGCAACTCGCCGATAGGCGTCATCACGTCTCCCGTGGTCAGTCGCGGCCAGTCCGCGCGGGGAAGCTGGGCCACGTCGCGCAGATTGAGCACTCCGATCGGGCTTCCTGCCGCCGTGACGATGAACGAGCCCTGCCCCTGGCCCAGGATGTTCTGCTCGACCAGCGTCTGCACGGAGACTGCGGCGTCAACTTCCGGCTCCCGCACGATCCCCATCACTTGCGACACGGAGGCGCCAGAGAGCTGCCCCTGCTGGCGGAAGGCCTTCATTTCACTGGTGGCGGCGTTGTGCAGAATGAACCCGATCATCACTGACCAGATGCCCCCGAAGACGTCGCCCTGGAACACCCGAAACGCGCCGAATCCCATTAACACGTACGCGATGATCTGCCCGGCGGTGCCGGCGACCTTGACGCCAGTGCCTTGCTTCTTGGTTGCGCCCCAGACGATCGACTCCAGGATGCGGCCGCCATCGAGCGGATAGCCGGGCAAGAGGTTGAAGAGCGCCAACAAGAGGTTGATGTTGGCCAGCCAATCCGCGGACGCGCCGAGATAGCCGCGGGCTCCAATGACCTGGCTCAACCCGAAAAAGAGCCCGGCCAGAACAAAGCTCGATGCGGGTCCGACAGCGGCCACGCGAAACTCGGCGGCCGCGCTCTTGGGTTTGCCCCCCAATTGGGCGATGCCGCCAAAAATATAGAGCGTGATGCTCTGCACTGAAATGTCGTTCCGCCGCGCTTCCCAGGCGTGCGCCAGCTCATGGACGAGGATGGACGCAAAAAAGATCAGCGCCGTCAGCAGTCCGGTCAGCCAGCGGTCGAGCGTGGTCATTTCCGGGTGCTGGGTCGGCAGCACCCCCCCGGCCAGACTCCAGGTGACGATGCCGAGAATGAGAAACATGCTCGGATTGATCTGGAGCGGGATGCCCCAGGCATGTCCGATGACGATGTTGCCAGTGTTGTCGCCAGGCATGGAATTGACGCTACCTTGCTATGCAGCGGGGAGACCGCGGCAGATACCAGGAACCCGAGGCTCAGTGCCCCGGGTCCATCGTAGCGCAGGAGACGGCCCCGCGCTTCAGTCGAGATTGAACGGAGGTCAGGCGGCGGACTCGATCAGGCTGCTCCAGGTAAGCTCGAGCACGACCTCACGCGGCAGCAGGTATCCGCCGCGCTGACCCGCGATGTGGCCACTGACCCACCCGTCGCGGTCGAACCACTCGATCGCTCCACCAACCGCGTACGCGCCACGCGCGTCGGCGAGGCCGGACGGTCGCTCCAGCTCCGGGTCCCAGAATTCGGCCAGCCACTCCGCGAAGACGGACGCCGCGGGATCGCCTTGCCAGAGCGCCTCGTGGCACGCGGACCAGGCATCGGCCATGAGCCGCGCTGCAGCGGTTTCTCCGCTCACCATGCGCGTCGGAACAGAAGACATCGAACAAACTCCCTCAACAGTTGGTCCAGAATACGGCGGTAGGCGTTACTCGTCGCGGTTCATGCCGCCGACCATCATCACGTAGTAGAGGAGGGTCAGCAACGACGCGGCGAAGCTCGCCACGTACGTCCAGGCGGCGGAGTTGAGCACCGTGGCGACGCCGCGGCCTTCTTCACCGGTTTGCAGGCCGCCATCGACGAGCCCCAGGTTTGCCAACGCCTCTTTTGCGCGGCGGGTGGCGTCGAACTCGACGGGGAGCGTGACCAGGGCAAAGACGGTCGCCAGGCCGAAAAGCGCCACGCCGGCCCAGGCCAGTTGCGTGAACTGGAGCACGATGCCCGCGATCAGGACGAATATGCCAAGGTTCGAGCCGATATTGACGGCCGGCACGATCGCGGTTCGTACCTGCAACGGAGCGTACGCCTTGGCGTGCTGGATGGCATGGCCGACTTCGTGGGCGGCGATGCCCATGGCCGCGATGCTCGGCGTGCCGTACACCCCCTGCGACAGGAAGAGGGTCCGGTTGCGGGGATCGTAATGGTCTGTCAGCTCGCCTTTGGTGGCCTCGACCGGCACGTTATAGAGCCCATTGGCGTCCAGAATGCGGCGGGCGACGTCGGCCCCGGTCAGATTGACGTCATTGCGCACTTTGCTGAATTTGGCGTAGCTCCCTTTGACCCGGCTCTGCGCCCAGAGCATCAGGATGAGCCCCGGGATCATGAACACGAAATACCTCGGATCGAAAAACATTGCCTGGGGCCTCTTTCTCTCTCATGCGGCAACGCCGCTGCCGGCTAACCCGAGTGTCGCCGAACCCCGGCCACGTCCCGGCCGGTGGGATGGCAAGGCGTAGTCGCCTTGCTTTCGATATCGATCACATCATCGTGGCGCCCGATCGCACTGGAGAGCCGCGATTTCGGGGGATGATCGCGTGATGGCCAGGAGTGTTCGAGGCTGATCACGTGGCATCTCTCCAAAATGTAACGTTGCGCGCTGATTCGAGGTTCCATAACCTGGCCGATACGCCATCGCATCCCCATCCTTCCGCAACGGCTTCGCGGCGCGGTCGCTTGATCGGGCAGGGGCCAGGTCCAAAAGCTCGGCGAGCATGTAAGCGCTCCTTGGCTAAGCTGTTTGGCCGGGTGTTTGATGCGAAAAACCCCGGCCACATCCGCATCGGATGAAGCCAGGGTCTGACCGGGCGTTGCTAGTGCAACCTTCGCACGCTCTCTCGACCGGCGCCGAAGCGCGTATTGGCGGCCGAGAGGGTCGTCCCAGGTGACCTGGGACGATGGCTACTCCCCCTGTTAACGGTAATCATAGGCATTTGACGAAGAATCGCAAGATGGCGGAGCGACAGACATTCACTCGTCGGATGGCCGCACTCTGTTCAGCACGGTTCCGTCCGGATCAACCTGAAGTGACGCGTTGGCGATGCCCGCGAACAGACCATGCTCCACCACGCCGGGAATCGCCTTCACCGCCTCGGCCAGCCGCCTTGCATCGGTGATTGGCCCCGTGGCGCAGTCGAGGATGAAGCCTCCATTGTCTGTCACGAAGGCGCCGTCCGGTGCAGCCCCCGAACGGCGGAGTTCGGGAGTCAAGCCCAGGCCAGACAAACGTCCTGCCGTCTGCATCCAGCCAAATCGCACGACCTCGACCGGCAAGGCCGTCTGTACGCCAAGCCGCTCGACACTTTTTTCGGTGCTCGCCACCAGGACGAAATCAAGGCAGGCCAGGGCCACCAGCTTTTCGTGGAGGAGTGCGCCGCCCTTGCCTTTGATGGCGTCGAGCGAGGGATCGATCTGGTCCGCGCCGTCGATGCCGAGATCGAGGCGCTGCACCTCTTCCAGCGTTGTCAAGGGAATGCCGAGCGAGCGCGCCAGCGTTTCGGTGCGTTTCGAGGTTGGCACTCCGGTAAAGTTCAATCCGTTCCCTACGCGCTGCCCGAGCTCGCGAATGACTGCATCGGCGGTGGAGCCGGTGCCCAGTCCGACGCGCATGCCGTCACGCACCAGATCGGCGGCGGCGACGGCGAGGATGCGGAGTCGTTCCTGCTGTTCCATGGTCAGAACGATGCAGTGTCGAGCCGGGCGGCGGCGTCTTCGTCGACGAGCCAATCCAGCCGGCCATCCCCGGAGCTAGGCCGGATTGACTGCGCTGGGAGGGTGATGGGATCCTCTGGACCCTCCAGGACCGCCGAAAGGGTCTGGGCCTTTCCCGGCCCCCCCACCAGAAAAAGGATCTCGCGGCCCGCGTCGAGCACCGGCGCGGTCAGCGTCAGGCGTTCTGCGCCCAGCTTGGGCACGAAATTGGAGACCGCGAGTGGTCCGTTCGCGGCCAGGGCCGTGGTATTGGGGAAGAGCGATGCGGTGTGGCCATCGTCACCCATGCCGAGCAGCACGAGATCGAAGCGTGGCATCTCCGTTGGCGTGCCGAACACCTCCCGGATTGCTCGTTCGTACTGCTCAGCAGCTTCGTCGGACGTGTCCGTGGCCGTATCCCAAGGATGAACATTATCAGGTGGGATAGGGACCAGATCAAGGAACCCCCGCTTTGCTTCGCCCGCGTTGCTCTCCGGTGAACCGAGGGGAACGAATCGCTCGTCGCCCCAGAAAACGTGAACGTGACCCCAGGGAATGCGGGAGCGATAAGGCTCGCGGGCCAGAATGGAGCCCATCTGTTTCGGCGTGCTCCCTCCCGAGAGCGCGACAATGGCCCGCCCACGGGCGGCTATTGCCGTCTCCACGCCGCGCGCGAAGCGCTCCGCCGCGGCCCGGGCCAGCCCTGACCCATCCGCGACGACCGTCACCATGCCGCGCGCCCCAAAATCGAGGGTTCGTGGTTCCTCCCCGTTCGGCGTCAATGTGGCGTTCCTCCCATGAACCCTGCTGGCGCCAGATCGGCGGCGAACGCCAGGGCCGCTTCGAACACGTGATCGCGGCCAAAGACCCGTAGCTCTTCCGCCAGAAGATCCGCTTCCGTGGGCAGCGGTGCAAAGACCGTGCGCAGCATGTTCGGCATGCCCGGAAAATCACTCGTGGTCGAAATTTCGTCATTGTCGAGCCGTTCGATCGAAAAGAACCCCGCCTTGCCACTATCCGCGGCCAATCGGACATCAAGGAGGGTCGAGCCCGCCAACGGTCTGGCGGTCGGCCGCAATGTCAGCGTCACTTCACGTTGCTGGCCAGTTGCCCCGGCCCGGAGCGTCGCTCGCCAGGCGTTTGGATCGCCGCGCACGGGAAGGAGCTCTCCTGGCGTGCGCCAGTTCAACCGGGAGCCGAGCCACCCGGCATAGAGGAGCGCGCCCGAAAAGCCAGACCACTGGTGCGTCGAGTTGCCGAAGGTCAGCGTGGCTTCATCGATGAGATCAAGGATTGGCAGCGCCGCGGGAACGTCGAAAAACTGCGTGGTCAGCCTTCTCCAGGGACTGAGGCGAGCCCAGGCCAGGTCTCCTAGCGCCGCGCGGTCACGAGGAGCGCGAGCGAATTCGTCGAGTGTCTGCAACGCCCCGGCCGCCTGGCGCGACACGGCACTATCCACGATCAGGCGATCGCAGATCGTGACCAGCTCGGTGAAGAGTGGTCCGCCATCAATGGTATCCGCCGACCACCAGAGAAAGTCAGGCAAATCGGGCACCAGCAGGGGTGACGCGATCGACGCCAGTTGACGCTCGTTTTCGGTGCTGACATCAACCGTCAGGCACTCGAAGACAATGGCCGAGCGGCCTCGTGTCGCATCCTGCTCAAGCAGATCGACACGGACATCCATGCCAGTTGCATCGCTTTGCCCGCGCGCCGGATCAGCGATCAGAATCGTGGCTCGCGACGGGTAGATGTCCGAAAGCGAGGAGATCGTCGTCCGCACGCGATCGGCGTCCTCTTTGCCACGGGTCGCGGCGACGAGGTTGAGTGTTGATGCGCGCGCGGTCACAATTGATCCCAGGGAATCACGTGCCGTAACGCCGGCTACCGCTCCTTCGCCGGTGCTTCGTTCCTCATACCGCCGCCACAGATCGTTCAGGCGTGTCGTGATCTCGTTGGCATCGTGGACATGCGCCTGCCATGACGCGCCAGGCACCGGCCGGGCAATGGAACGGGCGGCGTACGGTCGAGGTGCAGCCATCGTAGCCCTTCCTCAGGCCTTACGGCCGCCGCCAGGTGCGGTCGGTGAGGGCGATCATCGCGTTTGCTTCTTCAGGTCCCCAGGAACCGGCTGGGTATGCGAAAGGACCAGGGGCGTCAGGCGCGGCAAACACATCGAGAATTGGTTGCACAATTGACCACTCGGCCTCGACCTCGTCGCGGCGGGTGAAGAGCGTCGGATCGCCGCGGATCACGTCAAGCAAAAGCCGCTCGTACGCGTCGGGTCCCGCTTCGCCAAACGCTGAGCCATAGGAAAACTCCATACGCACCGGACGAATCAATGTCCCGGCGCCGGGAACCTTGGCGTTGAAACGAATGGCGATCCCTTCATCTGGCTGAATGCGCATCGAAATAACGTCGGGCGACGGCTCCAGTTCGGCGCCGCCAAAGATCAGATGCGGCACTCTCTTCAAGGTGATGGCCACCTCGGTCACCCGGCGGGGCAGGCGCTTGCCGGTGCGCAGGAAAAAGGGCACCCCGTTCCAGCGCCAGTTCTCCACTTTCAGGCGGAGGGCTACATAGGTCTCGGTCTTGCTGTCAGGGGCGACGCTCGCTTCGTCCCGATAGCCGGGGACCGCAGTGCCGCCCACGAATCCCGGACCATATTGCCCGGGCACGACCCAGCGCCGCACTTCCTGTTCCCCGAGCGGAGGGACGACCGAGCGCAGCACTTTCACCTTTTCGTCGCGGACGGCATTGCCGCTGTAGCGAGCGGGCGGTTCCATGGCGACGACCGTCAACAACTGCAGCAGATGGCTTTGCACCATATCTCTCAGGGCCCCGGCGCTGTCGTAGTAGCCAGCCCGTCCTTCGACCCCGATCGACTCAGCGGCGGTGATCTGCACGTTGTCGACGTAGTTCCGGTTCCAGATCGGTTCGAAGATGATATTGGCGAAACGGAAGGCCAGGATGTTCTGAACCGTTTCCTTCCCCAGATAGTGATCGATGCGATAAATCTGCCGTTCCGAGAAGGCGTCGGCCATCTCCTGAATGAGTTGACGCGCCGATTCGAGGTCGTGCCCGAATGGCTTTTCGACCACGATGCGCTGCCAGCCCTCGCTCGGTTCAAGGTAATTGGCCTGGCGTTCAGAGACACTGGCGGTCTCCAGCCCATGGATGATCGGCAGGAAGAAGTTCGGCGAGGTGGCCAGGTAGAAGATGCGGTTCCCCTTGGTTCCGCGTTCCGTATCGATGGCGCGCAGCCGCTCGCTGAGGCGGCTGTAGGTGAGGGGATCGCCGAAATCGCCCTGGACGTAACTCAGCCCTTTGGCGAAGCCCTGCCACGTTTCTTCCGTGACGGGAGTTCGGGAGCCCGCGGTGACCGCTTCCCGCATTTTGGCGCGGAACTCGTCGTCGCTCCAGTCGCGGTGCGAGACGCCAACGACCGAAAAGCCCTCGGGGAGCGGTTGGCCCACGGCGAGGTCGAAGAGCGCCGGCATCAGTTTGCGCGAGGTGAGATCGCCGCTGACGCCGAAAATCACCATCGCGGCTGGCTGAACCGCGTGATCGAGTTGAGACGACCGGAGAGGGTTGACCGCCGCGTCGGCATGGGTCCAGGCATCGAAGGGCTGGGACCAGAGCTCCGAAGCATGGGGCAAGGTTGGACCAATGCCATCCCCAAGGTCGATGGTCCTGACCGTGTCACTCCCGGGCGATGGGGCCATCGGGGCGTCGTGCGGCTCGGTCATCGCCTGCCGGTTGCCTCGGTCAGGTTGGCGTCCATCTCATCCCTCGTCACCATGCCGCTCACTCGCCTGCGACCGTCTGCCGGTCTACCTGCCATATCGTGTGAAAGATCCCTTCGCGGTCATGCCGCTGGTAGGTGTGCGCGCCAAAGTAGTCGCGTTGCGCTTGCACCAGATTGGCCGGTAGAGCTGATTGACGCAAGGTGTCGAAATAGTCGATCGCCGAAGAAGCCGCCGGCGCCGGAATGCCCCACGAGCGCGCGGTGACATTCGTGCGCCGCGCGCCGCCGGCGCTGTCGTCTGACAGCTTGGCAATGTGAGGATCGAGGAGCAGATTCTCGAGGGTTGCGTTCTCCCGGTAGGCGCGCATGATGTCGGCAAGAAAGGCCGCGCGGATGATGCAGCCGCCGGTCCAGATGCGCGCGATCTCGGACAGATCGAGGGTCCAGGTGTAGGCGGTGCTCGCCGCGGCCAGCAGGGCCATCCCCTGTGCGTAGGAGGAAATCTTCGCGAAATAGAGCGAGTCCTGGAGCGCTTTGAGCGCCGCCTTGTTGCCCTCGCCGCCGCCAAGCAGTGTGGCTGCCGCTTCCGACCCGCTCGCCGCCGAGGGGCCCACCAGCACCTGACTGGCACGGAGTCTGAGCGCCCGCTGCGACGACAGCATGCGCGCGGCGACCGCGGCATCGATGGTCGGCACGGGGCTGCCGAGTTCGAGGGCGCTTTCGATGGTCCAGCGGCCGGTGCCTTTCTGCTCGGCCGCGTCGAGGATCAGGTCGACGAGCGGTTGCCCCGATTCGCGGTCGATATACCGCAAAACGTCGGCGGTGACCTCGATGAGATACGACTCGAGCGGACCAGCATTCCAGGCGGCAAAGACGGCGGCCATCTCAGCCGCCCCCATGCCGAGGGCGTTGCGCATCACATCGTACGTTTCGGCGATCAGTTGCATATCGCCATACTCGATGCCGTTATGAATCATTTTGACGTAATGACCGCTGCCGCCGGGACCGATGTACGTCACGCAGGGCCCATATGTTGTCTTGGCCGCGATGGCCATCAGCATCGGCTCGATGATGGCATAGGCCGCGCGGGATCCGCCCGGCATCAGGCTCGGGCCCCAGAGCGCGCCGAGCTCGCCGCCGGACACGCCCATGCCGACGAAATGGAGATTCTGCGCGGCAAGCTCGGCAGCGCGGCGCTCGCTATCACGAAAGTACGAATTGCCGCCATCGATGACGATATCGCCGGGATCGAGGAGGGGAGCCAGTTCAGCGAGCACCGCGTCGACCGGCACGCCGGCCTTCACCATCAGCACGATCTGACGCGGCCGTTCGAGTGCGGCCACCAGCGCGGGGAGGGTGGCGACACCGGTAATCCCCATACCGGCCGCCGGACCAGCCAGATACGCGTCGGTGACGGTAGTGGTGCGGTTGTAGACCACCAACGGATAGCCGTTGCGGGCAATGTTGAGCGCCAGATTCTCGCCCATGACCGCCAGCCCGATGAGCCCAACGTGGTGTTTCTGCTCAGTCACCGTGTGCCCAACTCCTCGCCTGTCGCCGGCGCGAGCGATTGTCCGCATCGAGGCTCAAGTGTAGCGCCTGCTGCGGCCGCGTCTCGGGCCGCTTCTGTAGTTGGAGTGGTTAGGACTCTCGGAGCCCGGCGACAGAGGCGCGCACGGCGTTGTTGAACCGCTGCACAGCGCCCAAAATCAGCGCCAGCTCCTGATCGGAATAGTCTTCGACGATCGCGGCCATCGCCTCGGCGAGGGTTGCGTAATGCGGGCCCAGTTCCCGCGCGGCGACCTCGACATAGGCATGGACGACGACGCGGCGGCGATCGGTGGGGTCGGCCTCGCGTCGGGCGTAGCCCCGCCGCTCCAAACGGTCGATGACGCCCGTAATGGCCCCCGTGGTCAACCCGGTCAAGGCGGCGAGCCGCCCGGCGGTCATTGGTCCATGCCGGCGTAGAAGATCGAGTGATTCGAGATCGGTTGGGTTGATCCCGGCGCGAGCCGCGATCGCCGTGCTGAGCAGCGTGGAAAGCCCTCCCGTCTCCGCCAGGAGTTCCATAAGGAGAGCACGGGCCACAGGAGCAGGCGCGGCATCGTGGGTTGACATTAGACGCCATCTCCATTAGCATCTAATTATCTTATTGAATAAGATACTATGGAATTCAGAGAAACGATAGCATGAGGAGAGTTCTGAATCGTATGGCTCAGAGCCCTCGAAGCGAAAGGACCTATTGATGGCATCGACTGATCGAAGGCGGGCGCTGGTCATTGGCGGCGGCATTGCCGGACCGGCCACCGCGCTCGCCTTGCAAAAGGCCGGTTTTGCGGCGGATATCTATGAAGCGCGAGGCGCAGAAGAGAGCGAAGTCGGCGCCTGGCTCACGGTCGCCCCCAATGGCATCGCTGCCCTACGCGCCATCGACGTGGCGGATGCGTTTGCCGCCAGAGCGATGCCGACCGACGGCATTACCTTTCTCAACAGCCAAGGCACGATCATCGGCAGGATCGACCGGTTGCGAGCCGGGGAGAACATGGCGCTGGCCGCCAAGCGAAGCACCCTGCACGACGTGCTGCGAACGGAATTGGCCGCGCGCGACATTGCGATCTCCTATCACAAGCGGTTGGAGCGGATCGAAGAGACACCCGAAGGCGTCCGGGCCTGGTTCGAGGATGGCGAGCGTGCTGACGCCGATCTTCTCATCGCCTGCGATGGGTTTCGATCGCGAACGCGCGGCCTCCTTTTCCCAAATCTTCCTGCGCCCGTATTCACGGGGGTCCTGGGATGTGGCGGATTCGCCTCTCCGCAACCGGCGCTTCAGGTCACGGGAAGAACCGAGATGATCTTCGGCCACAAGGGCTTCTGGGGATCGCTGGCGACGCCAAACGGCGAAACTTGGTGGTTTGATTCCTTTCCCTGGCCAAACGAGCCAAAACCGGGTGAACTGGCCGCCCGATCGGATGACGAATGGTTGCGCCTGCTGCGTGAGGTACATGCAGGCGATCCCGCTCCGATCGGGAATGTCCTTTCATCAGCCGCGGGTCCGATTACGGCCTGGCCGATGTACGACTCCCCGGCATTGCCGGCATGGAGCAAGGGCCGCGTCTGCCTGGCCGGGGACGCCGCCCATGCCATGCCCCCGTACGCGGGTCAGGGAGCGTCGATGGCGCTTGAGGATGCCGTGACCCTGGCGCGCTGTCTGCGGGATCTGCCCACGCCGGCAACGGCCTTCGCCGCGTTCGAGCGGATGCGGCGCCCTCGCATCGCGGCGGTTCTGAAAGAAGTCGCCCGCAACGGCGGGGACAGAGCACCTTCGAGCCCGATCGCGCTGAAGATGCGCGATACGTTCATGCCCCTCTTTCTGCGCCTGGGCCAGCGCCGCATGGCCGAGATCGTCGGAGCGCGCATTGACTGGGATCAGCGGGTCGCCTGATGGTTGCCGGAGGGTGGGCCTACGGCGCCAGCGTGCAGACCATCTCCGGCGAGAGCCAGGCGGGCGGCAGATAGGCGTTTGCCAGCGAGAGGGGCAGGGTTTCCGGCCGTAAGGTCAAACCCAACTCCCGTTGCATCAGCTCGCAATTGCGCTCGATGCGGGACCAGAGCGTCGGATGCCTGCTGGCAAGCTCCTCTCGCAACGCGTCATCAGCCAGGACAATCGTGTCCTCACAGTTAAGGGCCGTTCCCGCGGGCAGCGGCGTAGGAATGATGTCACATTGCAGCGCCATCCCCGAGGCCAGCGGCGCCATGCCGTCCCGTTCGATCGGCGAGTGCAGCCATTCATCGTAGGAAATGAGGTGACCGGGGTTAAGCATCGGTCGGAACGACGCCCCAGCCTCCGCCAGCGCGGCGTCGACGGCGGCAAAGACCTCGCCGCCGGTCACGCCGATGCCGACGGTCGCATACCACGTGGCCTGAGCCAGGAAATAGGGACGCACGAAGTTCGTGAAGAAATCGATGCCGACGGAGTCCTCCACAAGACCAGCCCGGCAGCAAAGTGAGCCCCAGTAGCCGATTCCCGAGGTAATGCCGTCTCCCATGGCGATCTGCCGCCCGCCAGGCGAACGCAGGCCGTTGATGGCTTCTCCTGGGGCGCCAGAGGCCACGATCGGGTGCATCGAGAGGGGCTCTCCGGCATACCCGAAGTGCGCGGCGACATCGCGCTCGGTCATACCCGGGCGAAGCCCCTTCATGACCCGAAAGATCGCCTGGCTGGAGCGCAGCGCCGCCCAGGCGAACGCGGCAATCTGGTCGGCGCTGTTGCGCGAGCGCAATCCGTCGTCGGGGGCCATCAGCACAGCAGTCACGTCGATCGGCTCCGCGCCGGTGACCCGGCGCAGCGCATCAACGACTAGCGCGGGAACCCACGCGGGCCGGGAGGGATTGTCGCTCTCCGCGGAGGAGAGGTATTTCCAGCCGACGACGCCAACCCGATCTCCTGCTTCGAGCCCAGCCGCAACCAAAGCGTCATGGAGATTCGGCGTCGATTCGCGCGGCTGCGCCATCAGGCTGAATCCCTGAAACAGGGAGATCTCCAGCTTCGGCCTGGCGACCATGGCGTGGACGATGCCTTCGTTGCCGACGAGCAAGATGCGCTGCCTTTCCGGCCCCAGCAACAGAAGCGCTTCTTCAAAGCGTGGGTCGAAGCCCGTCAGAAACAGGAGATTGGCGCTGTGTTCGCGGTCACCGTAGACCGCGATCCATGGCGTACCCGCTCGCGCGCGTGTCTCATCGCAGCGCCGCTCGTACTCCGCGGCGGCGATTTCGGGTGGCTCTGGCGCCGCCTTTTCCACGGGCAACGGGACGGGGCGCAGAACCACCTCGGGCATAGTCAATACCTCTCTACAACCGATTGCCTATGGGTAACGCGGCTTTCATCGCCGGTGTCATCCTGAGGAACGAAGGATCTCGGCTTTAAGTCGCGTACGTTCGCGGATAACACGAGATTCTTCGCAAGCTCAGAATGACACATCGTCGGGTTCGGGCGATTAGTCCGCCGGGGACGCCGCCAACTGGGAGCGCTTGGCCTCGACGCCCTTGAGCAGCGCGTCGAAGCTCTTGGCGAAGGAGGCGATCCCTTCCTCTTCGAGCTGGTCGGTTACCGCATCGATATCGATGCCCGCCGCTTCGAGATCGGCCATCGTCTTGTGGGCGGCCGCGACTTCCGTGTCGATCGTGCGCGCCACCGTGCCGTGGTCCTGAAAGGCGATGATCGTCGGCCGGGGCATGGTGTTGACGGTGTGCGGGCCGATCAGCTCATCGACATACATGGTGTCGGGATAGTCGGGATTCTTGACCGATGTCGATGCCCAGAGCGGTCGCTGGACAGAGGCCCCGGCAGCCGCCAGAGCGTCCCAGGCATAGCCAGCGAAGAGGCGTCCAAACGACTCGTAGGCGAGCTTGGCATTGGCGATCGCGGCCTTTCCCTTGAGGGAGGCGAGCCAGCCCTTGGTCGTCTCATCGCCCGCCGCGGCGATCTTTTCGTCGAGTTGCTTGTCCACCAGAGCATCGACCCGCGATACAAAGAACGACGCGACCGAGGCGATGCGGTTCACCGGCTGGCCGGCGGCGTGCCGCTCCGTCAGCGCCTCGATGTACGCCCGCGCTACACGCTCGTATGCCTCAATCGAGAAGAGGAGCGTCACGTTGATACTGATCCCGTCCAGCAGCATCTGCCGGATGACCGGCGTGCCCTCGATCGTGCCGGGGATCTTCACCATCAAGTTAGCCCGATCGACCGCGTGCCAAAGCCGCCGGGCGTCCTCGGTGGTTCGAGCCGCGTCGCGCGCGCCAAGCGGTGAGACTTCGATCGAGACGAATCCGTCGCCCCCTTCCGACTGGTCGTAGAGGGGCCGGAAGAGGTCGCAAGCGCCCTGAATATCACGCACCGCGACCGCTTCGAAAATGGAGGGGATATCAAGGTCCTGCCCCAACAGCCCGGTGATCTCCTCGTCGTAGGCTGAGCCAGCGGCAATCGCTTTCTCGAAAATGGTGGGATTTGAGGTCAGGCCGCGAATGCCGGTCTCCCGGATCGCCGTGAGAATCGCGCCCTGACTGAGCATGTCGCGGGAGATGTCGTCCTGCCAGGCGCTTTGCCCTTCGCGTGCGTAGAGTTCCTTTATGCGGTTGGTTGCCATGATGATCCTCCTAAAATGGTGCGAGAAATGCGCTAACTGCCCGGAATTGATTCAGCGAGATCGTCCCGGCCCAGCACCCGCAGCGCGGTAGCCGCGACATGCTGCGGCGTGAACCCGAAGTAGGCCAGCACTTCGTCGCCGGGACCCGAGGCGCCATAGCGGTCGATGCCGACGATCGCGCCGCGCTCCCCGACAAAGCGCTCCCAGCCGATCGTAACTCCCGCTTCGACCGCGACCCGCGCCGTTCCGGCCGGACCCAGCACCCGCTCCTGGTACGCCGCGTCCTGCGCCGCAAAGAGCTCCCACGACGGCATGCTGACCACTCGGGCCAGCAGCCCGTGCTCCTTGAGTAAAGCCGCCGCGCCCACGGCAAGGGAGACCTCCGAACCGGTCCCGATCAGCACAACGTCGGGTTCGCCTTCGGTATCGGAGAGGATGTACGCGCCGTTGGCGAGCGAGCCCGAGGCATCGGAGCGATCGAGGATCGGCAGATCCTGCCGCGAAAAGATCAGCACGGCGGGCCCTTCAAGGGTCATGGCCACTCGCCAGGCATCGGCGGTTTCGTTCGCGTCAGCAGGACGGATAGTCACCAGATTGGGGATGGCGCGCAAGCTGAGCAGTTGCTCGATCGGCTCGTGGGTGGGACCGTCCTCGCCAACAGCGATGCTGTCGTGCGTAAAGACAAAGATCGCGTGCAGCTTGGCTATCGCTGCCAGACGAATGGGGGGCCGCATGTAGTCGGCAAAGACGAGGAACGTGGCCGTGAAGGGGATCACCCCGCCATGCCCGGCCATGCCGGTGGCCGCCGATCCCATGGCATGCTCGCGAATCCCGAAGTGGATATTGCGCCCGCTGTACCCCCAGTCGCCCCCCGTCAAACCCTGGGCCGCTGGGTCAGGGGGAGTTGACCCCGACGCGAAGTCCCCCAGGCCTTTCATGGCGGTGTTGGTCGATGGGTTCAAATCGGCTGAGCCGCCGATGAAGTTCGGAACCTTTGGCGCGAAGGCGTTGATGACTTCGCCCGACGCCTTGCGGGTCGAGACCGGCTTCGCGCCGGCCTCCCAGGTGGGCAGGTCGCTGTCCCAGCCCTCCTGGAGCTTCCCGTCGAGGGCCAGCGTGAGCGCGGCGGCGGCCTCCGGATGAGCCACTTCATACTCCCGGTAGGCCCGCTTCCAGGCGGCTTCCAACTCGGCCCCACGCTGGCCTGGAGCGCGGAAGTGCGCTGCCACGCTGTCTGAAACGTAGAACGCCGGCTCCAGGGGATAGCCGAGCGCTTCCTTCGTCTTGGTGACGCCTTCCGGGCCGAGCGGCGATCCGTGCGAGCCGAAGTTGCCCGCCTTGGGCGAGCCGAAGCCGATCACCGTGCGCGCGCAAATCAGGGAGGGTCGATCGGTTTCCGCCTTGGCCGCGGTCAAGGCCGCGCGGACCTCATCCGTGTCGAGCCCGTCGATCTCCTGCACGTGCCAGCCGAGGGATCGAAAGCGGGCCGGAACATCTTCGGAGAAAGAAACGTTGGCGGTCCCTGCCAGGGTGATCTCGTTCTGATCGTAGAGATAGATCAGCTTGCCCAGGCCCAGGTGGCCGGCCAGCGACGCCGCCTCGGCCGCGACGCCCTCCATGAGATCGCCATCGGAGACGATGCCAAAGGTGAAGTGATCGATCACCGTGTGGCCCGTTCGATTGAACGACGCCGCCAGAAAGCGTTCGGCGATGGCCATGCCGACGCCATTCCCGAAGCCCTGCCCCAGGGGACCGGTGGTGACCTCCACGCCGGGAGTGTGCCGCCGCTCTGGGTGGCCCGGCGTCATGGAACCCAACTGCCGGAAGTTCTTCAACTCCTCCAGCGGCAAATCGTAGCCGGTGATGTAGAGCAGGCTATAGAGCAACGCCGAGCCATGGCCGGCAGAGAGGACGAAGCGGTCGCGATCGGGCCAATCGGGATTTTGCGGATTGAATTTCAGAAACTCGGTGAAGAGCACGTACGCCATCGGCGCCGCGCCCAGCGGCAAACCGGGGTGGCCGGAGTTGGCGGCCTGCACCGCGTCAATGGACAGGGCGCGCAGGGCATTGATTGATTCAGTTTCCAGATCAACAGCAGCGGGGGCGAGGGCGGACAAATGGACCTCCTGGAAAGCCGCCAAGGGAGCGCACGCCGCAACGCGGCCAGCTTACCCGGCGTGGATCAGCATCAGGGCAACTCCCCGATCTCTTCACGAAGTATCCCATGTCCTCTTTCCTGATTGAGGATGGGAGTTACGCGGACTCGACCTGGGATGGGGGCTACATGCCGCGCGGGCGCCCGTATTCGGTATGGCTGGACCTCCTGTATGATCATGCCGGTGCTTCAGGCGGAAATCCAAACACCTGAAACCATCTCACCGACGCGGCGGCGTGGGCGAGAAGCCTCGTTCCGGGCCTGCGCGCTGACGGTGGATGCATGATCGATACCGCGATTCAACAAGCCTACCGAGGCGGCTATCTTCGCCCCGCCAATTGGGCGCCCAACATCATTGCCGGCATCGTGGTGGGGCTGGTGGCGCTGCCCCTGGCCATGGCCTTCGCCATTGCCTCCGGGGCCAAACCCGAGCAAGGGATTTACACGGGGATCGTCGCCGGGCTTGTCGCGTCGACGCTTGGCGGCAGCCGTCTGCAGATTTCCGGCCCTACCGGGGCCTTCATCGTGGTTCTGGCCGGGATCACGGCCAGCCACGGCATCGAGGGGCTGCAGATCGCCACCCTCATGGCCGGCGTGATCCTCGTCATCATGGGCATTACGAAGCTGGGTCGCCTGGTTCGCTTCATTCCCGATCCCGTGATCGTCGGCTTCACGGCTGGCATTGGCATTATTATCTGGGTTGGGCAATGGCAGTATTTTCTGGGGTTGCCCAAGCCGGAGGGCGAGCATTTTCACGAAAAGCTGATCGGTCAGCTGCAGGCGTTTCCGCGCCTCGACGTGCCGACGACGCTGCTCGCGTTGCTTTGCCTCGCCATCCTCGTCGTCTGGCCGCGCGTGCCGCGATTGCGCCGCATTCCCAGTCCGTTGGTGGCGCTGGTGGTGTCGACACTGCTCGTCTGGTTTCTGAAGTTTCCGTCGGTCGCCACCATCGGCAGCACGTTTGGCGGGATCCCGAACGGACTGCCTGGCTTCGCGATGCCAGCCGTCACCTTCAACCGCGTGATCGAGCTGGCCGGTCCAGCCTTCACGATCGCCCTGCTGGGATCGATCGAATCGCTCCTCTCGGCCGTCGTTGCCGACGGCATGGCGGGCGGCCCGCGCCACGATTCGAATCAGGAGCTGGTGGGCCAGGGGCTGGCGAACATCGCCGCTCCCCTCTTTGGTGGGTTTGCGGCCACGGGGGCGATCGCGCGCACGGCCACGAACATCAAGAATGGCGGCAACAGCCCCATTTCGGGGATCGTGCACGCCCTCACCCTCCTGCTGGTGATCCTCTTCCTCGCGCCGCTGGCCGCGAACGTGCCGTTGGCGGCGTTGGCGGCCATTCTCTTCGTCGTGGCCTGGAACATGAGCGATGCCCGGCACATGGTTTCCATGATCCGTCGCGCGCCACGAGCCGATGTCGCCGTCCTTCTGGTGACGTTCCTGCTCACTGTCTTCACCGATCTGGTCATCGCTGTCAACGTCGGCGTGATTCTGGCCACGCTCCACTTCCTGCGCCGGATGTCGACGGCGGTCGAGGTGCAGCAACTCTCCGAAGCGGACATCGAGCGCGATCTTCCCGGTGATCGCGCTGTTTCCGTGCCGCCTGGAGTCCTCGTCTTTGCGATCGATGGGCCGTTCTTCTTTGCCGCCTCCGAGACGTTCGAGCGGATGCTGGAACGGATGGACGCCGATCCGCGGGCGCTGGTGATTCGCCTCGCCGACGTTCCGTTCACCGACATCACCGGCTTGCAAACGCTGGAAGAGGCTATCAGCCACCTCCAATCCCGCGGGGTGCGCGTTTTCCTCTGCGAAGCAAACCAGCGGGTGAAAGGGAAACTCCGCCGCGCGGGGCTGCTCGATCTTGTCGGGACTGATGGGTACGCGGGGAGCTTCGCCGTGGCGCTGCGGCGGGCCGCGGCCGTGGCCGGGGCGACCGGATCGATGGCGCCAGACTCGCTGCTCGTCGAGCTGGTGGCTGAGCGCGATCTCTCGCCGGCGGAGCGTTAGCCCGCTTCGGGCCGGCCAATCGACGACGAGAGGGGACGCAGGATAACCAGCGCGATCAGGACGAAGCCGAGCAGCACAAGCAGGGCAACCGGCCGGCCCAGGCCCAGGCCATCGACCACCAGCGCCCAGATCAACGGGCCCATCAGGGCGGCGAAGCGGCCAGCGAGCGCGTACAGCCCGTAGAACTGGCCGAGATACTCGGGCGGAGCCAGACCGAGCATCAACGGCCGGTCAGATGCCCAGGTGCCCCCCAAGGCAAAGCCCGCTAGCGGGGCGATGCCCCACAGCCAGGCCTGTGGGATGAGCTCGAATCCGGTGGCGGCGATCAGCGCCAGCGCCACTGACCAGACGACGAGGACTCGCATCAGACTGTCGCGCGCGCCAATGCGATCGACGACGCGGCCCCAGAAGAATCCGCCGCCGACCGCCGCCAGAATCGCCGCGAAGAGAATTTGATCTTTCTGGCCGGAGGAAAATCCGAGCTGAACCGTGAGATAGACGGCCATGAAGATGCCGATCGTGTTGGCGGCTTCGGCGTAGAAGGCGCGGCCGACGAGAAAGCGGACCAGGTCCGGGTACGACCTCGCGCGGCGCACGGTAGCGAAAACGTCCCGAAACGCCTGACCGGCGATGGAGAGCGGCGCCTCTCGGGCTACGACCCGCGGCGCTTCCTTTACCCAGAGAAAGCAGGGCAGCGCCAGCAGCAAGACACCGATTGCCGTGAGGCGAAAGATCGTCTGGTATTCCCCGCCTCCGCCGAGAACAACGAAGCCAATGCCAATCCCGACCAGGGATCCGAGATAGCCTAAACCGACAGCCGCCCCGCCGATGCGCCCCCGATTTTCGCGCGTGCTCACGGAGGCCAGAAGGGTGTCGTAGATCACGAGCCCGGCCTGGAAGAGGAGATTGGCGAGGAGAAAGAACGCCAGCGACGACCAGAGACCGTTGCCGACCAGGAGGGTAAGCAGGCAACTCGTCGTCGTCGTCACCATAAGGATGGGCAAACGACGCGGCAGGTGGTCAGAAACCGCGCCGAGCCAGGGGCCCAGGCCGAGCATGAGTGCCATCACGATGGTGTTGACGAGGGAGATGTGGCCGTCGCTACCGCCCATGACGGCGATGATCCAAACGGGAAAGTAGTTCGAGATCATATTCTGGGAGAAGAGCGTGTTACCAAGGTCGTTGATGATCCAGCCGGCAACGCCCCGGTGGTCAGGAGGCGGCTGGTCGGGGTCAGGGAACGAGCCGGGAGAGACGCTTTCCACCGTGGCCTGGAGAACGCGCGGATCTGACGCTGGGGCAAGATCGGAACGATTCTCGAAATCCATGCGCCACACCCCTTGACAGCACGCTGATGTCCGTATAGAGTGTACGTACAGTCCCGAGGGGCCGAGCGAACGAATCGCTCCCACCGGACGCCAGACTGGAACGACAGAGCATCGCGGGGTACTCGGCCGTTACCTGGGTGAACCGGGACCGCCAGGAAAGTGAGCATTGTTGCGGGGCATGCTCACGGAATCGGATGGTCAGGGAACGAGTCAGACGCGGAGTCGGTCGGGACTGTTTTCTTTTCCTCTGCTGCTCTCTTCTCCAGGCCGGCCCTTTGCCGCTCACGTTCTCCTCGTCCGTCGCCCGCGGAGCCCTCACACGATCCCTCTTGCCCGCAGTCCGGCAATCGCATCTGATGCGAACCCCAGTTCGTGCAAAATTTCGCCGGTATGATCGCCGACATCGGGGATGGCGCCCATGTTCGCGGCCATCCCTTCCAGATCGAAGGGCGGAATGATGGCCCGCAGCATTCCGGCCGGCGACGCGACTTCTCGCCAGCGGTCGCGCTCGCTCAATTGCGGATGAACGACAAATTCGGCAACCTCATTGACCGAGCCAAAGGGAATGTCGGCCAGCTCCAGGCGCCGCACAACCTCCGCCCGGGGGAGGGCGCTGAATGCCTGTTCGATCATCGCTTCCAGCGCCTGGCGATTGACGCGACGCAGCGCCGGGGTGGCGAATCGTGGGTCCATTTCCCATTCCGGATGCTCGCAGACCACGCCACAGAACGCGTTCCACTGCACCTCCGTCTGTACCGCCAGTAGCACAGCGCCGTCAGCGCAGCGATAGGAGCCGTAGGGCACGACGGTGGCGTGGCGCACCCCGGCGCGGGCGGGCGGCTCGCCGCCATAGAGGGTGTAATAGGCGGGATACCCCATCCA
Organism: Thermomicrobiales bacterium; assembly: GCA_038246475.1. Lineage (GTDB taxonomy): Bacteria > Chloroflexota > Chloroflexia > Thermomicrobiales > UBA6265 > JACCXM01. The sequence continues at coordinate 76,558 of JBBRVX010000001.1, forward strand.
TTCCGATAGGGCGTCGAAGAGAGAGGTCTCGACCAGCCGCCCCTGCCCGGACTCGCGCCGTTCGTAGAGCGCGGCCAGCGTGCCGATCACGCCATACATCGCCGCGCCGATGTCGCCGACGCTGATGCCGAGCTTCGCCAGGTCGTCGCCGTTGCCAGTCGTGGCGATCACCCCGGTCTCGCCCTGCAGCAGCAGGTCGAAGGCTTTGCGCGTCTCGAAGGGTCCGCCGGAGCCATAGCCGGAGATCGAAGTGATGATCAGAGCGGGATAGTCGCGCCGCAATCGCTCCGGGGCGAACCCGAGACGGTCGATCGCCCCCGGCCCGAGATTCTGCACGACAATATCGGAGGCAGCCACCAGCCGCTCCAGAACCTCCCGCGCGTCGTCCTGCTTCATGTCAAGTGTGAGCGAGCGCTTGCCCCGGTTCAGCCAGAAGAAGTACGACGAGAGCCCGTGAACGGACGTGTCATAGCGGCGGGCGAAGTCCCCGCCGCCCGGACGCTCGATCTTGATGACGTCGGCCCCCAGATCAGCCAGGTGGCGAGTGCACAGCGGTCCCGCCACGGCCTGCTCCAGGGCCAGGACGCGCACCCCCGCGAGCGGCCCGCCGGGAGTGAAGCCGCCCGTCTCGGGGTCAAGGATTTGCACGTTTCACCACTCCTCCAGCGGGGCATGCGAAAGATGCGAAGCATCGTAGCGCAGAGATGTCGTTCGGACCGGAAGGGTGGGGATCATGTTGAAAAGGGGACGGCGTTGTCTGCCGTCCCCTTCTTGTGCCCGCGTGCGGGCCCGGCCCAGTCCGAAAGGACGGTCCTACGCGGGGGCCTTGCGATTCGAGAGACAGTCCAGGCCGCCCGTGGTGTCACACACGGCGAAGAAATCGCAGCACGGATTGAATTGGGTGATGCAATCCTCGAGTGGTGAAGGAGCGGCGGCAAGCCGCTTGACCGTTCGCTCGGCGCAAAAATCCGGGATGACGCCGAGGCATTGGCTCTGTTGCGCCAGGCAGAGATTCGTTCGTTGCCCGTTTCCTTTCCCCTTCTTCTTCCTGTTCTTGGTTGAGGCGGGCGCAGCGAACGGCAGCATGGCGACCGCGGCGACCGTCGCCGTAAGCACGTGCAGCGAGCGTCTCCGGTTCAGAACGGTTGCGGCACGCCGCGTGAGCGGGGCCGGAAATGCCAGTTTCATGCGAACTCCTCTTCATTGCAGTAATGGCACATAAGTAACAACGACAAGACAAGCGGTTTACTGGGCAGCTTGCGGCCGCGGCGGGCGCCGCAGCAGACAACGCAGGCCAACATCCATCTTGCACTCGCTGAACGAATCACAACACGGCGAATAGAAGGCAAGGCACTCTTCTGTCCCGGCCGAAACCAGGCGTGCTTCGGCCTCCAGGGCCACCCGGCCACATATCCGGGTCTCGACAAACGTGAGACATTGCTCGCGTTGTGCTTGACAGCGCTTGATCCCCTTGGGACCCTTCCTGGCGGCAAGCGTGGGCTCGTCCCGGGCCATAGCGGCAGCGGCGAGCGCTCCCCCCAGAACCTTGAGCGATGTCTTGCGATCGATTGTTTTCCACGCACGACGAGCTAACGCATCGACGGACACGCCGACCATGACCACTCCCCTACTGACGACGACGATCTGCCGTTCCGAACCCTTCCCGGGTCTTGCGGTAGCGGCATCCTAAATGAAGAGTAATTGGGACGCAATGGGCGCCAAATCGGGCGGTGAGCGAGGGATGAATGGATCGGGTTTTGGCCCATGCGAACGGCAATCTCGCGCGCATTGCGGCAGCCGTCGGGGGACGTATGATGTCGCCAGAGTGGGCGGAAGGGGGAAATTGCCGTGGCATCGCCAGAAGGGGAGCTTCTTGGGTGATCCGGAGCTGCTTCCAGCTGAGTTGCGCCTGGCAGAGGAAATGATCGAGCGGGCAAGTGAACGTCTCGCGAGCGTTGATCTGCCCCATCTGCAGTCGCTGCCGGCGCTGGGTCAGGAGAGCGATTTCCCGACATTGCGCCTGATCATGAGCATCGTCCGGGAGATCGTCCCGCGGCACGTGATCGAGTTCGGCTGCGGAGCCTCGACAGAGCTGCTGGCCCTGCTCGGGTTCGATCATGGCCGCATGGCCGTCACCACCTTCGAGCACGATCCGTGGGCCGCGAGAGAGTTGCTGTCAGTGTCAAACCCGTTTGCGATCAACTACCGCTGGTTTGCCTTCTGCCTCTGCCCGCTAGTCGCGCGTCTGTGCGACGGGAGCATGCTCCCGGTCTACGACGACGGGATGACCACGCCCACCGTGCCATATCCTGCCGATCTTCTGATCGTCAACGGTCCGCCACGCGAGCTGGGTGGGCGCGGCGGCACGATCTATCAAGCCCTTGGCTTTGCTCGGCCAGGGACGCTCCTCCTCATGTTGGACATTCGGCCAGAGGAGCAGACCATGCTCGAATCCTGGACGAGCAGCCTTGCCGCGCACCTGCACTTCGTTCCACCGGGTCTCCTTGGCCGCCATCTGGCCTTCATCGTCAAGGAACGGCTGGAAGCGCCCTTCAGTCTGGAGCGGCCCCACGCCCAGGCCATGACCTGGCGAGAGCGCGCCGTTGCGCCTCAACCTCACGGGGCGGTGTAGCGTTGCCCAGGAAATCCGCAAAGTCGAAGCGATTGAAGGACGTGGACGAGGAACCGCGGCCGGATCACCCCGCCACGCATCCGCCGCCTCACGTGGGCAACATTGCGCTTCAGATCCTCGACGAGCTCTGGTCTGGAGAAAGCCCCTTCCTGTTCGCCGATCCGCGACAGGTGGATCAGGGTTATCCCAGCACGAACATCCAGGTCGATCTGGTGGAAGCCATTCTGGACGAGATCCGGCCCCGATTCTGGCTGGAGATCGGCTCCATGCTTGGTGGTTCCGCCATCGTCACGGCGAACGCCATAAAGCGCTTGCAGCTGGACACCGGCATCTGTTGCATCGATCCCTTCACCGGTGATGTCAACATGTGGGCCTGGGAAAAGGCATTCCGTGAGAACGGCGAATGGCGGTATCTGAAACTCGAAGCCGGCCGGCCCATGATCTACGAGCGCTTTCTCGCCAACGTGCATCAGGCCGGCCACCATGACCTGATCGTGCCGATCCTCTGCACGACGATGGTCGGCCTGCGTCTGATCCGGGACCTCGTCCAGTACGGCCGCCTCAGCCAGCTTCCCGAGGTCATGTATCTCGATTCCGCGCATGAACCGGAAGAGACGTTGCTGGAGCTCCGTTCGTCATGGGCAACGCTCGCTCCGGGCGGCGTGCTCTTTGGCGACGATTGGCTCTGGCCCAGCGTGCGCGACGACGTGCGGGCATTCTCCCGCATGGTGACTCCCGATACGGCGCGCATGGTCGCGTTCCTGCGGCGTTTCGAGGAGTCTCAGCTCGATGGCAACGTCTTTCTGTATCAGGGCCATTGGGCGCTGTTCAAGGCGCCTGATTAGGTGGTGACGCCCATCGCCGGCAACAACTGCTCCAGCGCCTCCAGCAACGCATCCAGATCGCTCTGGCAGTTGTACCCCTGAAACGAGAAGCGGATAGCGGGCTGCTCGTCCCACCAAGTGATCGGAATTTCGATGCGGAAGTCGTCATAAAGCCGTCGCTTCAGTTCGAACCCATCAATTCCCGCCGGGAGGGGCGCGGCGGCCATCTGGCGAAACCAGCGATAGCCGCCATCACTCTCGACCGGCGAGATCGGCGGCAGGCCAGTCATGGCCAAGATGCGCTCTCTGGCTTCTAGCACAAGGGCATGGCAGCGGTCGCGCACGGCGTCCCAGTCCCGCGCCTCCTGAAACGCCACGGCGGACGGCGTTGCCAGAAAAGCCGCCAAGTCGCGCGTGCCCTGCATCTGGTTCCGGGAGACGAACTGGCTCTCGGGACGGTAGCGCTCGTTGCCTTCCACCCAGCCCCAGGAAACGATCGGCCCCTCCAGCCAGGCGTGGTGCTCCGGCCGCGCGTAGAGGAATCCGGAGCCCTTGGGGGCGCAGAGCCACTTGTGAAAATTGCTGGCGTAGAAATCGGCCCCGATCGCTTCGAGATCGACCAGAATCTGGCCGACGGCGTGCGCGCCATCGATCACCGTCAGGATGCCCATCTCGCGGGCCCGGCGCACAACGGCCTCGACCGGCAAGCGCAACGCCGTGCCGGAGGTGATGTGGGAGAGGAAGATCGCCCTCGTGCGCGGGGTGACCGCCGCGAAGACGGCGTCCACCACCGCCTCCGGAGCAGTCACCGGCAACTCAACATGGGCCGGCACGTATGACGCGCCCTGCTTGGCGGCAAACCATTCCCAGGCCCGCGCACAGGCCCCATATTCGAGGTCGGTGCCGACGATCTCGTCACCGGGCTGGAAGGGGAACGAACGGGCCACGACGTTGATGCCCGTCGTCGCGTTGGGATTGAGGACGAGGTTTTCGGGCTGGCAGCCGAGATAGGCCGCCATGGAGACCCGTACCTCGTCGAGCAGCCCGTCAGCCCGCCGTCCCAGGAACTCGACCGGCTGGCGCTCCAGCTCCCGTTGCCAGTAAAGATACTCGGCAAAGACCGGCTCGGGCGTGGCCCCGAACGAGCCATGGTTGAGAAAGACGACGCCGGGATCGAGCAAGAATTCCGCGCGTAGCGCTTCCGCCGATGGCGCGTTCGAGGGCAACGGCACACGATCCTCCACTGAACTTGGGGCCAGGGGGACGCGCTGGCCGTCAGGCCGGCGCGTCCCCGGAACAGAGCCGCGACCCCGTGGCTACGAGTTCTCGCGGCCGACGGGCGCATCAGCCCCGATGTAGAGCTCGGCCGGCACGGTGCTCATTGAGGTGTAGCCTGGCCAGTGAATGCTGGTGATGCCGTTGGCGTCCGGCTCCAGGACGGCGCCCTTGATCCACGGCTTCACGAGCTGAACCGGTGTCTCGTGGTAGATGAAGACGCCTGGCACGTCCTCGACCAGGATCTTCTCGGCGTCCTGAAAGAGCTTCGTGCGCTCCGCTGGTTCGCCTATGAATGATGCCCCGTCCTTGACCAACTCATCAAAATCGGGGTTCACCCACGAATGTCTGCCGCCCGAAATCCAAACGCTGAGCATGTTGAAGGGATCGAGGAA
>JBBRVX010000002.1:0-63586 GCA_038246475.1 Thermomicrobiales bacterium
ATGATCGCGTCGTAGTCCTGGCCCAGCGCGGTTTGCAACTGGTTGAGCTGCTGCTCGGTATCCTGCTCGGTGGGCACCGAAAGCACGTCAATAGTGACGCCTTTCTCCGCCGCCGCCTCGTTGTAGCCCCGTTCCATCGTTTGCCAATACTCGTTGGAGAGGGTCTTCACCACCGCCAGCAGCTTGTATGGCTCGTCCGCGGTGACCGCGGCAATTTCCTCAACCGTCATCCCGCCAGTTGGCGTGGCATCCTGCGCGCGGGTCGCGCCCAGGCCGGGTGCCAGCATCAGCGCCGAGACCAGCAATGCCACCCGTGAAAGACCGATCCTTCGTCGCATGGTCAACACTCCTTGCTCGTTCGTTGACGTCGCGGCTCAGGCGTCATGCTGAGCCCTCGGGGATACATCGCACACCAGGGAAGCGAACGCGCCGTCCCGCCGAGCTGGCTCAAGCGTCCACCATGACCCATGAGCACCATGACTGGTGGCTCCTTCCGCGGTGGCGGACGGCCATAGACCGCCGGGAGCTCACCCCGACCCCGTCGCCGCCGGTAATGGTGACCGAGCCGCGTTCCCTTCTGGGCGTCAGTGCCCCCTACTGCCGGAACCGGTCCAGCGCGACAGCCAGAATGATGACCAGCCCAATCGCCAACTGCTGGTAATACGCCTGCACGTTGAGCAGGTTTAGCCCGTTGCGCAGGGTGGCGATGATGAGCGCCCCGATCACGGTGCCGACCACCGTCCCCTCACCGCCAAACAGGCTGGTGCCTCCCATGACGGTCGCGGCGATGGCATCCAGCTCGTAACCGCTTGCCGCGTTCGGCTCGGCCACCCGCAGGCGGGCGATGAGCACGATTCCGGCGGTGGCGGCGAAGGCGCCGCAGAGGGTGTAGATGGCGATCTTGTAGCGGTCGACCGGCACCCCGGAGAGACGAGCCGCCTCTTCGTTGCCGCCGATGGCGTAGGTGTATTCTCCGAGCCGGGTAAAGCGCAGCACTAGCCCGGAGACGATCGCCAGCGTGCCGGCGATGATGGCCGGGGTGGGGATGGGGCCAATGGTCCCCGCCAGGTTGGTGAATCCCTCCGGAAAGCCAAAAACCGGGCGGCCGCCACTGAAGATCAGGGTGAGGCCACGGACCACGCTGAGCATGCCGAGCGTGACGATGAAGGGGGTGATGCGCAGCGAGGTCACGATGAGCCCATTGACCAACCCGACCAGCACACCGGTCAAGATGCCGATCAGCACCGCGGCCGGCCAGGGCAGTTGCAGCCCCAGGATCGGCAGACCGCCTCCCATGGCAGTGGCGGCGACCATGCCGGCGAAGGCCGCCGTCGAGCCGACCGAGAGATCGATGCCGGCGGTGATGATGACGAACGTCATGCCGAGCGCGACGATGATGTTCACCGACGCTTGCAGCAAGATTTGCAACAGGTTCTGGCTGGTCAAAAACACGGGGGAGCGCCAGGCAAACATGGCGCCAAGGACAATCAGGGCCAGCACGATGCCATAGCGCAGCAAGAACTGCGCGACGCGGCCGCGTCGTCCGGAATCCACCGCATCGGGCCCGAAGGCGGCCGCCGTAGAGAGGGGAGGCGGAGATGGCGTGTCTGTCATGATGCGCTCGAGAGCAATGAATGCTCCTCTCCGCTGGCCAGGGCGATCACTCGCTCGGGCGTCGCCGCCGTGCGGGGCAAGTCCGCGACCAGCCGCCCCTCACGCATGACCAGCACCCGATCGCTCATGCCCAACACCTCGGGCAGATCTGACGAGATCAGCAGGATGCCGGCGCCGCCGGCCGTCAGTCTGTTCATCTCCTCATACACCTCGACTTTGGCCCCGATGTCGATGCCACGGGTCGGCTCATCGAAGATCAGGAGGCGCGGGGCGGCGCTGAGCCACTTGCCCAGCACCACTTTCTGCTGATTGCCGCCAGAGAGATTGCGCACCCGGAACTCGAGGCTCGGGGTGCGGATGCGCAGATCGCGCACGAAGCGCCTAGCGATGAGGGCTCGCGCCCGCTGGCGAATGATGCCGAAGCGCGAGTAGGTTCCCAGCGTCGCCAGCGACAGGTTGACCTTGACGGAGAGAGGCAGCACCAAGCCCTGCTGCTTGCGATCCTCGGGCAGCAAAGCGATGCCCGCGGCCATTGCCGCCGCTGGCGAGTTGATCGCGACCGGCCGGCCATCGATGACGATGCGGCCGGCGTCTTTGGCATCGGCCCCGACCATCAGCCGTGCCGTTTCAGACCGCCCCGCGCCCACCAGCCCCGCCATGCCTACGATCTCGCCAGCCCGCACGCTGAAGGAGACATCCGCAACGGCGCCCCGCCGCGTCAACCCCTCCACCCGGACGACCTCGTCGCCAGGAAGAATGTCGATGCGGGGAAACTGCTGTGCGACGCCACGGCCAACCATCATGCGGATCAGATCGGTAATCGGTGTCGTCCTGGCGGCGACGGTATCGACCGTGCGGCCATCCCGCAGTACCGTGACCCGGTCGGCAATGACCGGCAACTCTTCCAACCGGTGCGAGATGTAGAGGACGGAAACGCCTGTCGAGCGCAGCTCGCGCAGGATGCGGAACAACTCGCCAATCTCCCCCTGCGTTAAAGAGGAGGTTGGCTCGTCCAGGATCAGGAGCTTCGACTGCCAGGAGAGGGCACGGGCGATTTCGGCCATCTGTTTCTGAGCCGTGCTCAACCCGCGCACGATGGCGCGGGCATCGAGATCAATCCCCAACCGGCGCAAGAGCGCGCCCGCGTCCCGGTAGAGCGCCGGCCAGTTGATCACCCCTGGCGCCAGCGACGGCTCCCGGCCTAGATAGATGTTGCGGCCCACATCGAGGTTCGGCGCCAGGCTGAGCTCCTGATGAACCATGGCGATACCGAGGCGTTGCGCGGCGACCGGAGAGTCGATTGTGATGGGCGCGCCTTGCACCGTCAGCATGCCGGAGTCGGGTTGGGTCACCCCGAAGATGATCTTCATCAAGGTGCTCTTGCCGGCGCCGTTCTCCCCGATGACGGCGTGGATTTCACCAGGCAGCACCTCAAGATCGACGTGCTGCAGGGCGCGCACGCCGGGGTAGGTCTTGGACAGGTTGGCGACCCGCAGCGTCGGAGTCGGCACTAGTGCGGCGCCGTCCGTCATCGACCCCCGCCTCGTCCATGGCCATCGTGAGTCACGCGCACATGGCAGTGCGCTGCACGTTTGACACGATCTAACAGGGCAGCACTATACCTGATGGACGCTGGGCGTGTGTGACGAAATCGGGCGCCCCACGGCCAACGTGGCCGCCAGGCGCAGCACCAGCATGATCCCTTCGTGCCCACCTTCCCGTCTCCTCAAGGACCGCCGTGTCCGAGAAAATCACCCGTCCGGGCGAGAGAATTCGGTCGCGCCTGCACCAAATGACCCTACCAAGCGTGAGCCAGACCGGGTAGAATTAGGGGTTGTCGCCGCCTTGCATCCCGCCCAATCGCGGTTATGGAACCGGCCCGGCGACGTGCCCTGATGACCGGTCTGACAAACCTATTCCAACTGGCACGGTAACGCCGCGCTGGTCTGGAAGCTGGAAAGATATTTGATGCCACCTCGTGCCGCAAATCCGTCCCAAGCTCTATCAGCGGAGGACGCACTCATGGAGACCGCTGTTCCCACTGCCGAGATCGTCTCGCCGGCGTCAAAGCCGCGGGCAGCACGCGCCTCTCGCGGCAAAAAGAGCGCCACCCGCAAGCCGCCCTATGTCCTCCTCCCCGTCCTCGTTGTCGACGAAACCCTGCTGCTGCCCCATATGTCGATTCCCTTTCCGGTCGAGGACGAAGAAGCGGCGCGTGTCGTCGATCGCGCGTCGCGCGGAGAGCATCGCCACGTGCTGGTGCTCACCGAACGGCCGATCTTCCCCGAGGAAAATGGAGGTCCGTCCAGAATCGCGCCCGATAGCGATGGAGACGGCGAGCTGCGCGCGCTCCTGGCCGATGCCATCATCGAGGCGGCCGCCCGCACCGGCGCGGATGGCGAGCCCGAGTGGATTCCCGACCCGGAGCCGGAACCGCAGGAATACGAGCTGTGCGGTGTCGGAGTGATCGCGGAGATCGCTCAGTTCCGCCCCAGTGGTGGTCGACACGTTGTCTTGCAGGGCCTTGCCCGCGGCGTGGTGACCGAGCTGGTGCAGCAGGAGCCATATCTCGTTGCGCGGGTCGTGCGCCAGGACGACCCGGTCGATTCCACCCCGGTCGCGGAAGCGGCCATGACCGCGGTGATGGAGCAGGTCGAGAGCTACATCAGCATGCTTCCGAACGTCCCGGAAGAAGTGCTCACGATGGTGCGCGGGGTGGAAGAGCCAGGCTGGCTGGCCGACCTGATCGCCTTCTCGCCCGAGTTCACCTCCGATCAGCGCCAGGATCTGCTGGAAATTCTCGATCCCATTCAGCGCCTCCGCCATCTCAGCGTGCTCATTCAGAAGCGTCTCGATGTCCTCAACCTGCGCCAGCAGATTCAGAGCGAAGCGCAAGCGGGGATGGACAAGCAGCAGCGCGAGTACTACCTACGCGAGCAATTGCGCGCGATTCAGAAGGAGTTGGGCGAAACCGGCACGGAAACCGCCTTCGCCAACGAGCTGCGGGAAAAAATCGACGCCGCCGGCATGCCCGATGAGGTCAAGGCCAAGGCGCTGGTCCAGGTCGAGCGTCTGGAGCAGCAGCACCCTTTCTCCCCCGAGATCGGGGTTATCCGCGGCTACCTCGACTGGCTGATCGACCTCCCTTGGGCGGTCGAGACTGAAGACCATCTCGATCTGACCGAGGCCGCCCGCATTCTGGGCGAGGATCACTACGGCCTGGAAAAGGTCAAGGAGCGCATCCTGGAGTTCATCGCCGTGCGCAAGCTGGCGGGCGATCGGCTGCGCGCCCCGATTCTCTGCTTCGTTGGCCCTCCCGGTGTGGGTAAGACCAGTCTGGGCCGCTCCATCGCGCGGGCGATCGGCCGCAACTACGTCCGCATGTCGCTGGGCGGCGTGCGCGACGAAGCGGAGATTCGCGGCCACCGCCGCACCTACGTCGGCGCCATGCCGGGCCGCGTCATCAAGGCGCTCAAGGATGCCAAAAGCCGGAATCCGGTCCTCGTGCTGGACGAGGTGGACAAGGTCGGTTCGGATGCGTTCCGCGGCGACCCCTCTTCGGCGTTGCTCGAAGTGCTCGATCCCGAACAGAACACTACCTTCTCCGATCACTATCTGGAGGTGCCGTTCGATCTCTCCAAGGTGATCTTCATCACCACTGCCAATCAACTGGAGCCGATCCCGGCCGCCTTACGCGACCGCATGGAAATCATCGAAGTGTCCGGCTACACCGAGATCGAGAAGATGGCCATCGGGCGGCAATTCCTGCTGCCGAAGACCCTTGATTCCCATGGTCTGGAAGCGGCTCAACTGATCGTGACCGACGAGGCCCTGCGCCGCCTCATCCGCGAATACACGGAAGAATCGGGTGTGCGTAACCTGGAGCGCGAGCTCGGCTCACTCTGCCGCAAGGTGGCCAAAATTCTGGCGGGCGACAATCCACCGGAGACGATTACGGTTGATGCGCCGCAGGTAAGCGAATTTCTCGGCGTGCCGAAGTACGACTACGGCCTGGCCGAGGAGCGGGACGAGGTCGGCGTGGCCACCGGAGCGGCGGTCACCAGCGTTGGCGGAGACCTGCTTGGCATCGAAGTGCTGATCATGTCCGGCAAGGGTGATTTGATCCTCACCGGCCAGCTCGGTGACGTCATGCAGGAGTCGGCGCGGGCCGCGCTCTCCTACGCACGGGCACGGGCGGAGGAGTACGGTCTGGCAGCGGACTTCTTCGACCGCCACAACATCCACGTCCACGTGCCAGCGGGCGCGATCCCGAAAGACGGTCCCTCAGCCGGGATCACCATGGCCACCGCGTTGATTTCCGCGCTGACCGGGCGTCAGGTGCGTAAGGACGTGGCGATGACCGGCGAGATTACCTTGCGCGGCAAGGTGCTCCCCATCGGTGGGCTGCGCGAGAAAACCGTCGCCGCACATCGTGGCGGCATCAAGACCTTCATCCTGCCCCGCCGCAACGCCAAGGATTTGGCGGAGCTCCCCGCGGTCGTCCGCGATGGTATGGACCTGATCCAGGTCGATTCCCTCGATCAGGTGCTTGCAGCCGCCCTGTTGCCCAAAATTCCGGTAATCCCGCCGCCAGTCCAGGTGGTGTAGGCCAGCCCAGTCAGGGTTGCAACGAGGTTTGAAGCCGCAGCCCCCTGGACGCATCAGAATACTCTTGATGCAGTGCTGTGGACGTGATGCATAGAGGGGAGGCCGCCGGGAGAATCCCGGCGGCCTCGTTCCGTTCACGACGTACCCGAACCCCTATCCCCCGATCCCCCTTCCCCCTCCGCCATGCGGGCCAAGCAATGTCCACCAGATCCCGCTCGCGGCAACCAGGCCAATTGCCGCGAAAATCAACCAGGGCAGCGCCGGCACGCCGAGGCGTCCGCCAAGATCGTAGAGCAGCCCTCCCGCAAAGTTGCCCATGCCCCCACCGAAGGCGACCGCCAGCCCGGCCACGCCGAAGTACGAGCCAAGCGCAACGGGATTCGCCATTCTCGCCACCACGGTCTGCTCGCTGGGCCGCACCAGCACGACCCCGAGGGAATAGACCAGGACCGCGACCAGGAGCGCGCCCGTATTCCACGAAATCCCAATCAGCACCAGTCCGGCGACCGTGGTCAGCACGCCGATGACCAGCGAGCGAGGCGCCCCAATGCGCCGTTCGGCCAGTCGTGGCACTGGATAGCCGAGCACGACCGCCACGGCCGAATTGACCGCGTAGACCCAGGCGACCGCGCTGGGGTTTCCGGCAATGGTCACCGCCACCAGGGGAAGCGTGATCGAAAACTGCGCCGCCATGAACTGCTGGCCGCTGGAAAAGCTGAGATAGGTCAGGAACGGTCGATCGTGGAAGGCGAGATGGAGGCCTTTGAAGGTGCCCCCCTTCTCCGCCACTCGTACCGCCGGAAGCCAGACGACAATCATGACCAGCAGGAGCAGGTAGCAGAAGGCGCTCGTGATGGCCACGTAGCGAAAGTCGAAGCCAAGCAGCAGGGCCCCCAGTTGCGTCCCGACAGTGATGCCCAACCCCCCGACCACACCGGTCTTGGCATAGTAGCTCGGCCTCTCCTGCTCCGTGGTGAGCGCGGCCACGGCGGCAGCGCGCGGCGACTCGAAGAGGGCGCCGCCGATGGCGGAGACGATCGCTGTCGCCATCAGCAGCGGATACGTCGTCGCGAGCGCCATGGCGCCAAAGCCAAATGCGCGCACCAACATGCCGATCACGATGAGCGGCTTGGCCCCAAAGCGATCGGCGAGTACGCCGCTCAAGGGCGTCAGTCCCTGCTGCATGAACTGCCGGATGGCCAGCACCAGGCCGATCGAGGCGGCGGTCCAGCCGAGGCCGTCGACGTAGTGGACTGATATCATGGGAATGACCAGAAAGAAGCCGCCCCAGGCAAAGAACGTGGAAACGAGCAGCACCGTGAGACCGCGCCGGTTGGCGGCAGGCGACAGTTGCCGGCTTTCCAGCGCCAGGCCAGTTTCCTCGCTCACATTCGTCCCCGGTCGGCGCTCACACCGCTCGTTGCCTGGCTACCTAGGTGGTAAGTGATCCCTGGAGGATGCTTCAGCACCTTCGCGGCTGGAGGGCTGATGCCTGCATCCGTGCAGCCCGCGGCACGGCAAACGGCGCCAATGATCCAGAACGCTGTGACCACCCATTCAGGTGGCAAACCTCCATCGAGGCGAGCCGCCCGACGCCCTGGCCAGGGCCACGAAGATCACCACAAGCGCGCTCATCAGCAACGCGGGGCCGGCGCGCCGCCTCCACCGCGACTCATCAGTGGAGAAGTCGCCGGTTGCGGACCGAATCGCCATGCCGAGACCCTCCGCGGTCCACCCGGCGAAGGGTTCCCGCGCATCGCCGGAGGTGACGACGATGTCGCCGAAAGGCGTTGCCCGGGCGTGGTCAGGCTGCCACCCCATCCGCATGGCGCCTAACCCGCGGCGGGGCTGTTGCGCACGGATGTCGAAGAAGATGAAGCAACCCCGGTGGGAGTCCACCCTTCCACCGTTTCCATCGCCAGCCGTAACATCATCGTGAGACGATCGGCATCGAGCGTCGCGGGATCGCGCCCGATGGCGCGCTGCTCGGGCGGCATGCCGTCGACCCGCAGCGCGCCTGAAAGCTCGACGCCTCCGCTATCAGCCGCGACGGCAATGACAGATCGCTGCAACGGCCGAAGGCCCCAGGAGAGGACCAGGGCCGTTCCCGTTGTTCCCTGTTGGATCGAGGCTTCGACCGGGGTGGGCCAACCGCTGGCGACGCGAGTCGCCACATCGCGCAACGTGCGCTCCGTTGGCGACGCGTTATCTGGAACAAGCGCCGTCGATCGTCTTGAGGTGGCGACGCGTGCTGGGCCCTGAACGTCTCCGGTCAGCGCGGCAATGCGATTCCGGGCTCTGGGGCTCTTCCAGGCCCAGAAGAGGGCGGCCAAAACTGCCAAGTGGATGACCAGAATCGTCACGCTCAACGTCGGTACGCTGAAGTCGTACATCTGCATCCAGTCGCCGTTAAGCCCGGTGATGAAGTCGAGCAATGGATAGACGACCAGGGCATTGAGTAACGAAATCCAGGTGAACTGGATCAACAGCTCGTTGATGGCGGCGCGGAAAGGCGGGCGCTTCAGGAAGACGAGCGCCAGTGCCAGAATCGCCAGCAGGATATTCACCGCCACCCCAGCCGAGGCGATGACAATCTGCTGCGCGGCGGTGAACTCGCTCGGGTCGAAGCCGACATAGCCGGCAAACCCATAGAAGCCCCATTCGAGGACGTGCCCGCCGAAGAGCCAGATCATCGTTGCGTGACCGAGCTCATGCAGGGCCACGGAGATGGGAACCAGGACAAAGAACGCCGCCTGATTGACGAGCATCCGATCCTGCCGGGTGAAGTTGAGGTCAAACGTCTGGCGGAAGCTGCGAATAAGCTGATACACGACTCGTGCGCCGAGCACCACGTAGAAAAGGCTGATTAGCCCAAAGGCTCCTAATGGCATGGGGAATCTCCGGAGTTAGCGATCAACATCGACAGGAAGTCTGGCACAGGCCGCGCCTTCGCGCCGTCGCCGGTAGTGCCGTAAGGAATGGAGCGGCATCATTCGACTGATGCGACCGCATCGCTCCGCTCGACGCGGGTTAACCTGCTGCCAATCACAATAGCGATGATCGCCACGATCGCGCCACCCGTGGCCACCGCCATCGGAGAGCCCCAGGCTTCACTGATCAGGCCGGCCAATGCAGCGCCGATCGGCGTCGATCCAGCAAAAACGGTCAGGTAGATGCTCATCACCCGGCCACGAAGATGATCCGGCGTGTTTGTCTGCACCGTCGTGTTTGCCTGGGTCATTGTCGTGCTCATGGAGAACCCCGTTCCGGCCATCAACACCATCGCCGCGAGGGCAGGAGCGCCGAATCCGGCCGCGGCGCCGAGAGCGATCTCGAAGAGGCCGAAGAGGAGCGCGGTGGCGAGCAGGCGCTGCGAAGAAGGCCGCCGCCCCGTGAACGCCAGGGTCAGCGCGCCGGTCAGCGACCCGATCCCCAGCGAAGACATGAGCAATCCGAAACCGCTGGCGCCGATGTCGAGGGCGTCCCGCGCCAGCAACGGCGCCCAGACTCCAAAGTTCATCCCGAAAATGGCCATCAAGCCAGCCAGGATGATCGGTAGGCGTACCTCGGGAGTGCGGCGCACGTAGGCGAGACCTTCACGCAGACGCTCCACCGCCGACCCGGCATTGCTGCCTTTCCTGGGGCGCCCCTGGGTGCGCATCACCGCGAGTCCCGCGATCACCGGGAGATAGGAGAGCGAGTTCACGACAAAACAAATCTCCGGGCCAAATCTGGCCAGAATCAACCCCGCGAGCGCCGGCCCCACGACCCGCGTGGTGTTGAACAGGGCCGAATTCAGCGCGATGCCATTCATCAAATTGTCTTTGCCAACCAGGTCGACCACAAAGGATTGCCGCGCGGGCATGTCAATCGCGGAAACAATGCCGAGCGCCATTGCCGCCGCGTAGATCTGCCAGAGCTCGATCGCTCCCCTGCTGACCTGAAACGCGAGGAGACCGGTGATGAAGGCGGCGGCGATCTGGGTAAAGAGCAGGAGCTGGCGCTTCGGCAAGCGATCGACCAGCACTCCTGCGGGCAGGCCAAGGAGCAGCGTGGGCCCGAATTGAAAGACGCCGATGAGACCGAGCGCCGCCGGCGAATCGGTCAGGGTCAGCACCAGCCAGGCTTGCGCCAGGCTCTGCATCCATGTGCCGGTCAGAGAAAAGAGCTGGCTGAAAAAGAAGACGCGATAATCCCGATGCCCGAGGGAGCGCAATCCCTCGGGCAGTCGTTCCTTCGGGCGATTGGGCACGGAGGGCGCCAGGAGTTCAGGTTGGTCAGTTCCCGGCGACGTGCTCCCTTCGGCAGCCGGTACGCGCATCTCGTGCATTGTCGCAGGAGATGCATTGACCGTGCCGCGAGATCGCTGCTCCCGCCTATGATCTCCACGAAGAAGGTTGTGTGGTGATGCCGGCCCGAAGCGTACGCCGCGCCGCGGCGTCCATTCAGGAATTTGGAGTATCGCGTGCGTGACGTCAGGCTGTTGCCGAAAGCCCATCTTCACTTGCATTTCGAAGGAAGCGCCCGGCCTTCAACTATCATCGAGCTGGCAGCTCGGGCCGGGGTCGATTATGAGCCGCCAACGGCGTTTGGCAGCTTTGCCGAGTTTGAGGCCGCGTATCTGGCGATGGTCGAATTCATCCGTACGCCGGACGACGTCGTCCGCATCTGCCATGAGATTGTCGCGGACGAGGCGATGCAAGGCGTCGCGTACACCCAGCCCATGTTTGCCCCCGGCTTTTTCAGCGAGCGATTCGGCATGAGCGACGCCGAGGTCTTCGATGTGATGCGCAGCGCGCTCCTGGAAGCCGCGACCGCGCATGGGATCGGCATTGGCTTCCTGCTGGCGGGGATCTGGACGCTGCCGATCGCATCCACGGAAGCGGCCGCCCACTTTGCGGCCGAGCGCGCCGATCGAAATGTCATTGCCTTTGGCCTCGCTGGCGTCGAGCCAGTTGGAGGGTACGGACGATGGGCGCGAGCGTGCGCCATTGCCCGCGAGGCAGGACTCCTCATCGTTCCACACACGGGTGAGCTGGGTGGCCCGCTGACGGTGGCCTCCGCCGTGGACTACCTCAGGCCGGATCGGATTGCGCACGGACTTCGCGCCAGCGAAGAGCCTGAACTGGTCGCACGCCTGGCTAATATGGCGATCGCGTGCGACATCTGCCCAACCTCGAATGTTAAGTTGGGTGTTTTCCCGTCAATGCCAGACGTGCCCTTGCCGCAATTTCTCGCTGCTGGCGTTCCAGTCACGCTCAATTCCGACGATCAGCTTTTCTTCGGCAGCATGATCTCGGATGAGTACGCCGCAATGCGCGATACATTCGGTCTGACGGACTCCGAACTCGCGGCCATTGCGCACACGAGCGCCGATGTCTCCGGCGCGCCGGCCGAGCTCACCTCGCGCATGCACCGGGACATTGATGCCTGGCTGGCAACCCCGGCGTGATGAACCGGCTCAGGCAGGAAGGGCCACGGTCAGGATCAATTGGGCTGGCGCCCCGCTCTCCAAAGCGTAGATCGACCCCATCTCCTCGGGTTGCCCGGGCAGCACGAACGTGATTGTTCCGTCGCCTCCTACCGAGCCAGTGACATCGACGGCGGACATCCCGTCCGGCTCAACGCGCTCGAACCAGGCGGGAGCGCCGTGGACATTGAGCGCGTTCTCCGCGCCGGGAGCGCCATTCGCGGTCAGGCCATCAGGAGCGATGAAGTCATAAATAACGCCAACACTTCCGCCCGGAGAGCCGTGCGCGCCCGCGCCATAGAACGTCAACCGCGCCGCGAGCACGGTGCCTTCGCCAACTCCGGAGACCTCAAAACTCATGAACGCGACGGCGCCCAGATCGCCACCGACCGCCAGCAGCTCAAGACTTTCCGAAGACTGCGGCGACCCGGGGGACGACGTGAAGACCGTGGTGTCGGAGACGGCGTCGAAGACCAACTCGGTCGTTCCGCCGATGCCGGCGGCCAGCGCCGGATTAATGTTCGGCGAGGTGACCTCGTAGCTCCCAGCCGGGACGCCCGGCACCGAAGGCGGAAGCATCACCTGACCCGGCGACCCTGCGCCGATGGTTTCGGCGGGCGCCCGCTCCGTCGTCTCACGCGGCACACCATTGACGGTGCCGTCCTGCCCCGCTGAACCCGCGGTGGCATCAGTGGCGTCTTGTTGGTAGAGCACTCCTGGCACGCGCTCTGTTGGCATCTGAATCTGAAAGTAAACCGGCGAGACGATCGATTCCGAAACCTCCCTCGCCGTGCCTCCAGGCGCGAAAGCGCCGGATTCCGTCCAGGCCGAATCGAGCATTGCGCCATCAACCAGCGCCGGCAAACCTGGCGCGGTCGGAGGAACAGCGATCAGTTCCTGCGCGTTCGCGGCGACGATGCCGCCCGCGCCCGGCGCCGCGATCGCCAGGAGGAGCGTGAGGGCGAGTCCGCACAGTCTCCGCCAGAGCTCGGCTGATCCCGATCGTGGAACAAATCTCTCTCGTCGGCGCCCAATGGCGTGTTGCATACCCCAACCCTTGCTAACGGCTTTGCCCCTACCATGAAGCACAGCAGCAATACCGGGAACGTGCCTGCCCGTTGTCTCGTTCCGTTTCACCATAACGGTAGACTCATGACGCCGCCCGCGCAACGGCCAGCGAGTCAACGCCTGGCGTGTGACACGAGAACTGAATGGTAATGTAGGCTCAGATTGCCTCAGTCGGTAGCCAGGTGCGTCGACTTCGGACGCGGTATGGGTAAGACTCGGCAATCGCGCTCCGACGCGAATCATGAGGCGTTGTATGGAACTTTTGGCGGCAACCTGGCTCTACATCGTCGAGAATGCGGACCGCGTGCGGGAGGCGGTCCTGGTGCACCTTGGCCTTAGTGTCGGCGCGCTCTGCATTGCCATGGCCATCTTCATTCCCATCGGAGTGCTCGCGTCGATGGGTGGGCGACTCACCTCGGCGATCATCGGCGCGGTCGCCGCTATCCGCGTCATCCCCAGTTTGGCGGTGATCCTCCTCCTCTTGCCAGTCTTTGGACTCGGCTGGAAACCTGCCTTGGTCGCGCTCACCATTCTCGCTGGCCCGCCACTGGTGATCAATACCGACATCGGGTTGCGCGGCGTCGATCCCGCCACCCTAGAAGCGGCCACTGGTCTCGGCTTGACCGGCTCGCAGCGTTTCTGGCGGGTCAAGGCGCCTTTGGCGCTGCCGGTGATTGTCGCCGGGGTACGCTCGGCGGCGGTGGAAGTGATCGGCAGCGCGACGCTCGCTGCCTTCGTCGGGGCGGGTGGCCTCGGGGACTTCATCACCTCCGGCATCACCCTGATGGATGAGCGGATGCTCTTCACCGGCGCCATTCTGGTGACCCTGTTGGCGCTCTCCGCCGAGGCGATGCTGGCTCGCCTGGAACGCGCGATTACCCCGGCTGGAACATCTCCTGCATAACCCCCGGTGGGAACCCACGCGTCGCTGTTGCTTGAGTTCCAACGAACGTCTGTTCGTAGTCTAGAATGATGCGCGCATCATAGTCACATTGGCGTGGTGCGGTATCCAGTAGATGAAAAGAGGAAGCACAATGACGATCACCCGACGAACGCTCGCAAAAGGCCTCGCTGCCACCCCGATAGCCGCGGCGGCGCTCCTGCACGCGCGCGATGGTTCTTGGACATCGGCCATGGCGCAGGACGAGCCGGTAAGAATCGGTTCCAAGGACTTCACCGAGCAATTGATCCTCGGCGAGATGTACGCGTTGCTGCTGGAAAACGCGGGCATCGCCACGGAAAAGACGTTGAACCTCGGGGGCACCCAGGTCGCCCAGGAAGCGCTCTTGGCCGGGGAAATCGATCTCTATCCTGAATACACCGGCACTGGCTTGACCGTGGTGTTGGGGATGGCCATCGATGCCGTCACATCGGCCACGCCGGTCGGCGGCATGCCCGACGCTTCCGCCACCCCGGGCGCGGAGGCCGGCTCCATCGATCAGCGTGTCTATGACATCGTCTCGGACGGCTACCTGGAACAGTTCGACCTCGTCTGGCTCGACGAGTCGGCGTTCAACAATACGCAGGCGCTGGCAGTCAAACGAGCCTTTGCTGAAGAGCAGGGCATCACCACGATCAGCGAGCTTGCCGCGGTCGCCGGCGATCTGACCATCGTGGCGCCATCCGACTTTGTCGAGCGGCCGGACGGCCTGCAAGGGCTGCTGGACTTCTACGGCATGGCGTTCGGCAACGTGCTTAGCGTAGCGCCCGGCATCCGCTATCAGGCGCTCGAAGAAGACCAGGCGCAGGTCGTCCTTGCCTTTGGCACGGATGGCCAGGTGGCGGGCTTTGATCTCGTCCTGCTCGAGGACGACAAGGGCCTTTGGCCGCCATACCACGTCGCCCCAGTCGTGCGCAACGACACCCTGACGGCCAATCCGGGAATCGCGGACGCCCTTAACGTGGTGGCGCCGCTCCTCACGGATCAGGTGATGTCCGGGCTGAACTGGCAGGTCGACGGGCCGGACAAGCTTGAACCAGATGAAGTCGCTCGCACCTTCCTGGAAGAGCAGGGTTTGCTCACCAGCTAGGACAGGGGTGACAGTGGGTGATAGGGTGATAGGGTCATCGCCCTATCACCCTATCACCCCATCACCCTACAACCCTACGACCCACCGTCACCTGGAGGCGATGGCCCGATGGCGAACCAGCGAGCGGCGCTCTCCTCGGACTCTAATACGGCAACCGAGATTCGCATCGACCGGGTCATCAAACGCTTCGACAATGAGGCGGATGCGCGGCCAGCAGTCAATGATGTAAGCCTGACGATTGAGCCGGGAGAACTCGTCGTTCTGATCGGCCCTTCCGGCTGTGGCAAGACCACCCTGCTCAAACTCATCAACCGGCTCTACGATCCCAGCAGCGGCACGATCTTCATCGATGGCACACCCTCGCAATCACTGCCTGGCCCAGAGCTGCGCCGCCATATGGGCTACGTCATCCAGCAGGGCGGCCTCTTTCCACACTACACCGTCGCCGAGAATGTCGCGGTTGTGCCGGGCCTTCTGAAGTGGGACAAAGCACGAACGGCGGCTCGGGTCGATGAACTGCTGGAGCTGGTAGGCCTGCCGCCCGGAGAGTACCGCGAGCGATACCCGGCACAGCTTTCCGGCGGCCAACAGCAACGCGTCGGCATCGCCAGGGCCATCGCCGTCTCACCCGGCACCCTGCTCATGGATGAGCCGTTCGGCGCGCTCGACGCCATCACCCGCGGGCGGCTGCAAGTCGAGCTCTGCGACTTGCACGACCGTCTCGGCCAGACGATCGTGTTCGTGACCCACGACATTGATGAGGCCGCGTCGCTGGCCGACCGCATCGCCGTGATGCGCGAAGGACGGGTGCTGCAATATGACACGCCGCTGAACATCATCATGCGCCCGGCGGACGAATTCGTGGCCAACCTCGTCGGCGCCGACGACAACATGCGGCGATTGAGTCTGGTCAGCGCTGCCGCGGTGATGAGCCCGCTGGAAATTGGCGAGCCCATCGCACCGGATGAGCCCATCATCGACCTCCCGGTCCGCGTTCTTCCCGTGCTGAATCAGCTTCTGGAAAGCGGCGCTCCGCGGGTTATCCTTCGCGACGCGGGAGCGCCGGTTGGGTATCTCGATCTCGCTGCGATCCAGGTAGCGAGTGTGCCCCGCATCCAGACGCAGAGCACGTCGTGAGCCTGGACTATCTCTTTCGGCGCTGGGATCGAGTCTGGGAGCTGACCGTCCAGCACTTGACCCTCACCGCGTCCGCCGTGCTGATTGCCCTACTCCTGGCGGTGCCACTGGGCGTCATAGCCGCCCGCAACCCGAGGATTTCGACCCCCCTCCTTGGTGTGTTGGGCGCAATCTATACCATTCCCAGCCTGGCGTTTCTGGCTCTGCTCATCCCGAGTCTTGGCATCGGCCGCAGGCCCGCAATCGTCGTGCTCGCGGCCTACGCCCAGATCTTCCTGGTGCGCAACATCGCCATCGGGTTGCGCGGAGTCGACCCGGCTACGATGGAAGCAGCCACGGGTATTGGCATGACGCGCTGGCAGCAGTTCATCAAGGTCCGCTGGCCGCTGGCGTTGCCAGTGATGATCGCCGGGCTGCGCACGGCGACGGTCACCACCATCAGCCTGGCCACGATCGCGGCCTACTTCGGCGCCGGTGGATTGGGGACCCTCCTGTTTGAAGGGATCACCCGCGACGATCCCAACCGCATTCTGGCGGGTGCTGTTGCCATCACCGCCCTGGCGATCATCGCCGATGCTTTGCTGCGCCTGGCCGAGTCAATGACCGCGATCGCGCGTGCGCGCCGCGCGGCGCGTGGATAGGTGCGACCATCATGGGCGATGAGCGTCGCTCCGCCAACCAGGTGATGCACACGGTGCGCGGCATGGATCCGTGTGGCAATCATCCAAAGTGCGTTGCAGCATCAGATCGAGACGCCGAAAGCGCGCGCGACCGCCCCGCCTTCAACGGCCAGGACCGCTTTTCCACCTGGATCGAACGCGCGGCCGCTTGACCAACGTCAAACTTGGCGACGGCATTGGTCGCGCGGCAGTTACGTTCCCAATCGCCGCACATGAAGCATGTTGGTTCGTCCGGATTGGTGGGTCATGGGCAGTGATCCCGCGATCAAGGCGAACTCCCCGTCCGTGGCCATGCCCTCTTCGATAATGATCTTCCCCGCCACTCGAAAGAGCACGTCTGGGTTCTCTTCGATTGGCACCGCCGCGCCGCGCACACCCCAGATGAGATTCAATCGTCGCGCCGTCTCGATGTCGGTCGCCATGCCGATGATCGCGGGCTTCGGGCGGTACTTCGCCACTCGCCGCACCGACGCGCCAGTCTGGGTGAAGACGACGATGTGACCGACCGGCGCCTCGTCGGCCAATTCGCGCGCGGCGCGCGCGATGGCGTCCGCGATCTCCAGGGTTGGCTCCGTGAGGTCGGGCAAGGGCATATTGGCCGCCTCGGTGCGAATCGGGCCATCTTTCTCGGCCTCGCGAATGATGCGTCCCATGGTCTGCACGGCCTCGACCGGATACTGGCCGATGGCGGTCTCCGCCGAGAGCATCACCGCGTCGGTGCCATCCCAGACGGCGTTCGCCACGTCGCTCGTTTCAGCTCGCGTGGCCACCGGCTGGCTGATCATCGACTCCAGCATCTGCGTGGCGGTGATGACCGGAATGGCATATTCATTCGCCACCCGGATGATCTCCTTCTGTGCTCGCGGCACGCGCTCCGGCGGCATCTGCACCCCGAGGTCGCCGCGCGCCACCATCAGGCCGTCGGCCGTGGCCGCGATGCCCCGCACGTTCGCCAGCGCCTGCGGCCGCTCGATCTTGGCGATCAGTTGCGGCGGGTTTTTGCTGTACCAGCTCGCCACCTCGCGGGCGAAACGCAGGTCGGCGGCGTCGGTGACGAACGAGAGGCCAATGAAATCAACCCCGTGCTGGACGCCCCATTGCAGATCTTCGCGGTCGACCTCAGTGAGCGAGCCGCCCCGGATCATGGCCTCCGGCAGGGTCACTCCCTGCTTCCCCAACAACGGCCCACCTCGCCCCACGTGGCAGATGGCAACCTTACCTTCGATCTTTTCGACCAGCAGCTCGATCAGGCCATCGGAGATCAGAATGCGGCTGCCAGGCTGAATCAGCTCGAACAGGGGCGGATAGTCGATGCCGATCCGCTCCGGCGTGGTCGGCACGGGCGTATTGACGATCTCGACCTTGCTGCCGCGGGCAAACCCGATTTTCTCTTCACCTGACAGCGGCCCGGTGCGAATCTTCAGACCGCGCAGATCAAATAGAATCGGCACCAGCTTGCCAACATCGTCGGCGACGCTTCGCACGTCTTCGATCAGGCGCGCCCGCTCGTCGGGCGAACCGTGAGCGGCGTTGATGCGGACGACATCGAGCCCGGCTTCAAACATCTCGCGTAGTGTTTCGCGTTCCCGGGATGCCGGACCCAACGTCGCGACAATCTTGACCCGGCGCTCGTCATAGACGCCCAAGGTGCTGCACCTCCACGCTGCGCAAAGTGATAGTCCGCGGGGATGGTAACAGGGCTGGCACGAGTGGTCTTGCGGCGGTGCTCGGAGCGCGGCGAAGATCGGCGGCCTCGGCTACTCCGCGCGCGCCGGGCCGGCCGGTTCTGGCGGCACCTGCACCAGATAGGCGCAGACATGACCGCCATTGATCCGATGGGCGATGCGCGTTACCGCGGCCTCAGGGAGCGCTGCCTGCAAGAAGTCGAGCTCACTCGAGCAGGCATGCCGGTAGCGCAGCGCCACGCCCAGGACGGCGCAGTTATGCTCGGTGATGACAAACGACCCGTCATCGCGCGTTGCGAAGTCGGCCAGATAGCCATCCTCGTCGAGGATTGCGGCGACAACACTCACGCGTTCCGGAAACGATCTGCCGAGCATGCGCTCGCGGGCGCGTTGCAGACGACGCTGGGCGCGACGTTCGAAGATGCGCTCCAGAAGAGCAGGATCTTCGTCCTCGACGTATTCGAGCAGCTCATTGGTTAGCTCCGCGTAGGCGCGAGGAAAGAGGGCGTCTCCCGCCGCGGTCAGGACGAAGACGTGCCGGGGTCGCCCGGGGCCGCCGCGCGCCGAACGATGCTCCAGCAGCCCATCCCGCTCCAGGGCCATCAGATGCTGGCGCGCGCCGCTCAGCGTCACGCCCAGACCGGCGGCGATCTCCTCGGCGGTCGACTCGCCGCTCCGCTTGACCAGCTCCAGGATGCGCCGACGACTTTCCGGCAAACTCGATAGCGCCTCGCTGATGGTCATCGCCGGCGGCATGCCTCCACAACGTTGCTTCTGCATAGAGCGCGAGTATAGCGCCCCCAGCCTACCTAGATATAATAAAAACAGAACTATATTGCTTTATTGCATCCGTGGATGTATTGTGGGTCTCCTGAAAACCCCCGGTAGCCGCGCGGTCTCGGCTGGCAGTCTAGACCGTCCCCGCGGCGGGCGAGAGGAGCGAAATCTTGGGGCACGCCGCCCTAGCCGAGTAACGACGCGAGTGAATCAAAATCATCCGTTTTGGAGAACCGCACATGAGCACGCAATCGACGATCCGAACCGCCAGCGAGCGGCGCGCTGAGAGCCTTGAGGAATTGCAGCGGGGCCGCCATGTTTGGGTCGCCTCCGGGAATGAGAATGGAACCGCCCACCTGATCGCACTCTCGTACTTTTGGGACGGCGAGCGATTGAACGTCGCAACTCGGGTGGGAAGCAAGACGGCACGTAACCTTGAGCGAACGAAATGGGCGCGCATGTCGCTTCCCTCGACAGAGAACTCCGTCGTGCTGGAAGGTCCGGTCGAGCGAATTGCGCTAGACGCCGACGCTGGACTAATGGCCGCGCACAAGGCAGCGGCCGGCTTTGATGTGCGGGAGCTTCCCGAACCGTACGTGTTCTTCCGGTTGACGCCAGTCCAGGTCTTAGCCATGCGAAGTCCAGATGAAGAACCCGACCGCGTCATTATGCGAAACGGCCGTTGGCTTGATGACTGAAGAACCAATGCGACGTGACAAGTAGTCGTGCATTGGCAAAAACCTCCCGGGGTGGGCGCGATGACATTACGAACGGCTAGCCAGCGGCGCCGCGACGCACTCGATGCGCTACGACGCGGTGACGACGTTTGGGTGGCGTCGCCGAACGGGGACAGGACAGCACACCTGATCGCGCTCTCTTATCTCTGGCACGGAACACGGCTGACGATGGCCACGCCGCTGGCGAGCAAGACGGCCCGAAACCTGATGCGGGCGGGCTGGGCCAGGGTGGCGTTGGCCTCGACACGCGACGTAGTGATCGTGGAAGGGGCGATCACGACTACGGCTATCGACGCGAATGGGACGCTGCGCCGCGCCCACGCGGAAGCCACGGGGTTCGATGCCGGCGCCGAGCCGGAGGAGTACGCCTTCCTGCAGTTGGCCGTATCGCGGATGGAAGCGTGGCGCGATGTCGAGGAGCTGAAGGGGCGAGCGATCATGCGACATGGGCGCTGGGTCGATGATTGACCCCTGTCCGCGGGAGCGGCTATGACGCGGGGCGTTCGGGCACAACGCGAGCATGCCGCGCCGCGTACCCTCTCTCCACGCTTCTGCGGCGCGAAAGGCGGTCGTCTGGCGCGGAACGTTGACGGGGAGCCTGAGGCCGTGCGCAGCGAGACCGCAATAACGACAGCCCAACCGCTCAAGGAATCCCGGGTCGACGGTGTCGAGGAGCTTGATGGCTGGGAGCGTCCAGAGCCGCCGCCGCGCGGGGAAGGCCCGTTTGACCGGAGCCGCATTCGCCTGACGATCGGGTTGATGCTGACCATCGTTGCCGTGGGCTTTCAGGCTCTGGCCGTGGCCACCATCCTCCCAGCGGTGGTGGCAGACCTGGGTGGCCTCTCCCTCTATGGTTGGGCGTTCTCCGCGTTCCTCTTGACACAGCTCGTGGGTATCGTCGTGTCGGGGTTGCTTGGCGACGAACGAGGACCCGCTCTGCCGTTCGCGCTTGGGGTGCTTTTCTTCACGGTTGGGTTGATCATCGGGGGCTTGGCTCCTTCAATGCCGGTGTTGATTGCCGCGCGGGCATTGCAAGGTTTTGGCGGCGGCGCGATATTCTCGACAGCCTATGTCGCCATTGGCCGCGGCTATTCACCATCAGCCAAACCGCGCATGTTGGCGTTGCTCTCGACGGGCTGGGTCGTGCCGGGGTTGATTGGGCCGGCGATCGCCGGATTGATGGCGGAAGCCCTCGGCTGGCGCTCCGTCTTTCTCGTCCTCGCGCCACTGCCGGTGTTGGCCGGATTGCTGGCGTATCCATCGATGCGCCCCATTCCGGCCGGCTCACCCTCCCCGAACGCCAAAGCCCGGGTCTTAAGTGCGGTTACATTGTCGGTTGGCGCCGGGCTGATCCTGGCGGCCATCGGGATCGGGAATCTGTTCGTCGCCGGCCCGTTGCTGGTCGCTGGTCTGGCCCTGGCGATCCCGTCGATGGGCAAACTCCTCCCGGCTGGAACTTTGCGGGCCGCGCCTGGAATGCCCGCAGCGGTGGCAACCATGGGCCTCCTGAATCTCGCGTTTTTCGGAGTCGATGCGTTCGTGCCGCTGGCGCTTGTTGACGTTCGTGGCGCTTCGGTAGCGTTTGCTGGTCTGGCATTGACGGCTGGTACGATCGCCTGGAGCACTGGCTCCTGGATTCAGGCGCGGACGGCGGCACGCGTCTCCCGGCGCACCATGGAGCGAATCGGGCTGTCATTTCTCGCCCTCGGTGTGGTGCTGACCGCCGCGGTGCTGTCGCCCCAGACTCTATTGGCCCTCGGCCCGATTGCCTGGGGCGTTGCCGGGCTCGGCATGGGCCTTTCCTATATCACCCTCAATCTCACCATGCTGGAACTCGCTCCTCCGGGACAGGAAGGAAACGCCTCATCATCCATGCAACTCACGAGTGTCCTCGGCTCGGCGCTCGGCACCGGGATCGGCGGCGCTTTGATCGCGCTTACGCAAACGCGAGGCGAGTCGATTGAACGGGGACTCCTCCTGCACAACGGGCTGATGTTTGCGGCGATCGTCCTGGCCTTTGTGGCAGCGCGGGGGCTGCCCGCCAGGCTCGCGCCTGCCACCACTGCAACGAGCTCATAGGTGGAGTTGCAAACAATGCTCGACATCGCCGCATACCTGAGACGCATCGATTACCGCGGCGAAATCGCGCCATCGATCGAAACGCTGCGCGGGCTGCACCTCGCCCATCTGCGTGCCGTTCCCTTTGAGAATCTCGACATTCATCTCGGACGGCCGATCGTGCTCGACGAAGAGCAGCTTTTCGACAAGATCGTTCGCCGCCGCCGGGGCGGCTTCTGTTACGAGCTGAATGGCCTTTTTACCGCGTTGTTACGGGATATCGGATTCGATGTGACGATGTTGGCCGCCCGATTCCCCGCAGAGGAGGGGCATGCCGAGGGGTCCGAATTCGACCATCTCACCCTACTCGTGCGTGGCGAAAATTTCGCGGACCCGCTTCTAACGGACGTGGCCGCGGGCCGCGGCTCGTTCGCCTTTCCGTTGGCCTTCGAGATGGAAAGAGAACAAGACCAGCCGGAAGCGGGGAGCGCGTTCCGTTTGCTGCCAGAGGAGGAGGGCGTGCGAGTCTGGCGGCGGCCGGAGGGCGACGACTGACTGCCGGAGTACCGTTTCACCCTCGTTCCCCGCCGGCTGGCTGACTTCGAGGGCGGCAGCCACTATCACCAGACTTCGCCCGAATCGGGCTTCACCCAGGGCCGCTTGGCCACGCTGATGACGCATTCCGGCCGCATTACCCTCAGCGAGCGGCGCCTGATCGTCACTCACGACGGGGAGCGTACGGAGCGGGAGCTGCCCGACGAGGCCGCGGTGCAGCGAACGCTGGCCACGCGCTTTGGCATCGATCTCCACGCATTGCCGAACACAGGAAAGGATCAATCATGACGCGGAATGGCCGTCTTACCGAAGCGCCGATCCGGGTGCTTGGCATCGGGGGCAGCACCAGAAAGGGATCGAAAAGCCTGGCGCTCCTGCAAAGCGCCCTGCATGAGGCGGCGGAAGAAGGGGCAGAGGTCACCCTGGCCGATGTGCGTGCGCTCGATTTGCCCATGTACGACGACGATCGCCCGCTCGACGACTACCCGCCATCGCTGCACGAGTTGCTGGCCTCCACTCGCGCCGCGGACGCCTTCATCTTCTGCTCGCCAACTTATCACGGAACTGTCAGCGGCGCGGTGAAGAATGCCCTCGATGCGCTCAATTTTCTCGACGGCGACGAGCCGCGCTATCTCGGCGGCAAGCCGGTCGCCTTGCTGGCGCTGGGCGGCGGCGGGGCGGCGAACGTCCTCAACAGCCTGCACCACGCCACCCGCGCGCTCAACGGCCTGACCATCCCGACAACCGTGATCGTCAGCGGCAGCGTGATCCACGATGGGGCGATCACGGACGAAGGAGTGCGCCGCAGGCTGCAAGGCATGACGCGCGAATTGCTCGATCTGACCGCTCGGTTGCGGCCGGTGGCCGATTTCGCCGAACGCTATTGAACAGGAGGATTGGATGCACGAGGAATCATTGGCCCAGATCGAGCGCGAGCTACTCAGTTGGCCCGGCGTGCACTTGGAGGAGGGCCGCTTCAACAGCATGACCTACCGGGTTGGACGAAAGGAGATCGGCCACATCCATCGCAATGGCGTTGCCGATCTGCCGTTTCCGCGGGCCAGGTATGAAGAGCTGATCGCCTCTGGCCGGGCGCAGCCGCACCATTTCGGCGTCCGCGGCTTCGTCAGCTATGCCATCGACAAACCCGGTGGTGTCAACGAGGCGATCGCCCTGTTTCGCTTGAACTACGACCGCGCCAATGCTTCCGCCGCCGGCCGAAACGCGGAGCTGCTAGATCTCGATGAATGACAGCCGCCCGCCCGAAGCCGTGCTCCAGGAATTGATTGGTCTCGGCGTTTCATTCTACCGACGCGCCGGCGCCTGATTCTGCCGTTTGCGGTCGGGGACCGCGGACGTTCAGGCATTGGCGTAGGCCGCGACGAGCTCGGCCCCAATCTGTGCCAGATGCCGCCGAACCTCTCCGGGGCCGATGACCTCGATGGCCTGGCCCCAACCGGCGATCTGGGCGGCGATCATCTCAGGGGAGCTGCCGCTAATCTGGACCTCGATGCGACGCTCGGAGAGTTGCCCGAGCATGGCGACATCGCTGCCAAGCTGCGCGCGCAATCCGTCGAGCGTGGCGGCATCCACGACGACGATTGCTTGAACGCTGGTCCGGCGCTCTTCGACGTTTGCAGCAATGGCCCGCCAGGCTTCGGCGAGATCGAATCCCTCCGGGCGAACGGCGGCCAGATCGGTCAGCGTTACTGAGCGAATCCGGCTGACGCGGAAGGTGCGCCTGCCGGCTTCCGTGTCGGCGATGAGGTACCAGATGCCGCCCTTGGCCACCAGACCCAACGGGTGGACGATCCGTTCGCTCTCCGCTCCCGTCTGGCTCCGGTAGGCGAGGCGGACCTGAACGTTTTCGACCACCGCGCGCTGCAGCTCTTCCAGATATGGTGAGTCGGACGGCGCGAGCCCTCCCCACCCCGATGGATCGAGCACCGCGGCCGCGGCCGCGGCTTCCGCGTCGGCGCGAAACGTTTCGGGGAGGGCGCGCACCAACTTGCGCAACGCGGACTTCGCCGCGGGGGTCGCCGCCGCCGAGGGCCCGGTGACGAGGAACAGCGTCCGCGCTTCGGCCGCGCTGAGCCCACTCAGATCGGTACGGCCCCCACCCAGCAACTGCCATCCCCCTCCCCGGCCGGCCTGCGAGTAGACCGGAATCCCGGCCATGGAGAGGGCCTCCAAATCGCGGCGCGCCGTCCTGGGCGACACCTCCAGCTCGGCGGCCACGTCGGCCGCGGTCACGCGGCCGCGCGCTTGCAACAGCAACAGGGTGGCCACCAGACGATCAGCACGCATGTCCCCAATGATAGTGGTTAAGTGGTCAGGAGATGGCCACTTTTGTCAGGCATAGTGTGCATGCGGGAACGGAATCCCGAACACCCAGGGCGCGAGGGAATCGCGGCGACGAAAGGATCCGGAATGTTGCGAGGGATGGCCACGGTCAACTATTGGGCGGACGATATGAAGGCGGCACGGACGTGGTACGCCGAGCTCTTGGGTATCGAACCCTATTTCCAACGCCCTGACGCCGAAAACCCCGCCTACGTGGAGTTTCGCATTGGCGACTATCAAGACGAGTTGGGGCTCATCGATCGCAGGTATGCCCCCGGCGGGGCCGTGGACGGTCCGGGAGGCGCAATTGTCTTCTGGCACGTCGATGACCTGGACGGCGCGTACGCCAGGCTCAAGGCGATGGGCGCCACCGAATACGATCCGCCCACGCCACGGGGCTCGGGGTTCGTGACCGCGTCGGTGGTCGATCCCTTCGGGAACATCCTGGGCATCATGACCAATCCGCATTATCTGGAGATGCTGGGTGGGGCCGGATTGGCGTAGCCGCACCGCCCAGGAGGTCGCCAATGGCAGCGGGCGGACCATGTCGAGTGACCGCCTGTCGATGATCGCGAGCAGAACCTCAACATCGTGCGCTGGACCGAGTTCGAACGAGGCGGGCATTTTGCCGCCATGGAGGAACCCGACCTGCTCATTGGGGATATCCGCGACTCATTTCGCAACCTCCGCTGAGCGGGGCGCCACTCCCCCCTGCCCCTCGGTAAAGATTGCCAACATTGCCAAGATTGCCAACGTTGGGGGGTGGGGTGGGTTGGCAACGTTTGCCAGTGGAGCGCGGTAGGGAGGCGAGGGCAGGACGCCGCAACGTACAGCATTTCCCCGGATTCCGTATCACGCTGTCTCGACCGTGAGCAGACGGGCCCCCGGACCGTCATCTCCCAGCCGATCGTGCGGATTGAAAAGGACGCAGCGGTCGAGCGATAGACAGCCACAGCCGATGCAACCACTGAGGTCGTCGCGCAGCCGCTCGAGCTGCGCGATGCGCCGGTCCAAATCCGAGCTCCAGAGCGCCGATAGCGTCGCCCAGTCCTCCCGGCTGGGCGTGCGGCCCGCGGGAAGGGAATCGAGCGCGGCCCGAATCTCGGCGAGCGAAATGCCAACCCGCTGCGATACCCGGATGAAGGCGACCCGGCGCAGCGTCTCCCGCGCATAGCGCCGCTGATTGCCAGCAGTGCGCCGGCTGCGAATGAGCCCCTGCCGTTCGTAGAAGTGGAGCGCCGAGACGGACACGCCGCCGCGGGCCGCGAGCTGCGCGGGAGTCAGCTCGGGAAGGTTCCAGGCTGGTTTGGACACTACTCCTCCCGCCACTTGACCTCAACCTTTGTTGAGGTCGTAGTGTAGGTCGTGTCGCCAGTGCCCGCGAGGTTCCGCTCGGTCGGACCAACCCCTGTCAGGAGAAACACGATGTCGACGCGACAGGCCGCAAGGACCACCGCCCGCGCCGAGCTCCGCGCCAATGAACGAGACGGAAACGCGGAGGTGATCGCCGAGTTTCGGGCCAATGGCGGCGAGGTGGCGGCGCCCTACCCCGACCCGCCGCCACTGCTCCTGCTGCACACGATTGGCGCGCACTCCGGCCGGGAGCATGTCGTGCCGATGCGGGGGTTGCCCGAGGGCGACACGCTGTATGTCTTCGCCTCGGCCCACGGCAGCGATCGTCATCCCGATTGGTACTTCAACCTTCTCGCCAATCCTGAGATCATCGTCGAAAAGGGGACGGATTCGATTCCCGTGCGTGCGTCAGAGGTCGTCGGCGCCGAGCGCGACATCGTGTTCGCCCGGCAAGCGGCTCGCTTTCCGATCTTCACGGAATACGCGAGCCGGCTGTCCCGGACTATCCCCGTAATCCGCCTCGACCGCCGCGTTTCCTGGCCCCTGCTAAAGAAGAGGGAGATACCATGAATGCCAGAACCCATGACGCCCCGAATGTCGAAGGCGCCCGGTCGTCGCGGGCAACGCCCCCCATCGGGCTCTTCGAGATGGTGCTGGAAGTGGCCGACCTCGCCGCTTCCGAACGGTTCTACCATGAGGTCATCGGATTGCCGGTGGCCGACCGCTGGGACGACGAGCGCCCGGCCGTCTGGCTGGCCCTCGGCCGCGAGGCCTTCCTCGGTCTCTGGCCGCCCGAAACTGGCGGCAACGTGGCGATTCATGTAGGCCGCGGTGGGAGCCATGTCCACTTCGCGATGCGCCTGCCGCTGGGCACGCTCGACGCGACTCAAGCTCGACTGACAGCCCTCGGCTACAACGTCGAGGAGCGCGACTTCGGACGCGGCAACCGGGCCATCTATCTCGACGATCCGGACGGCAACGTGGTTGAACTCACTGAGCGGACGACGCAGTGGGACGGCAGGCCGGTAGGTGACGGGTGACGGATGATGGGTGATGGGTGATGGGTGATGGGTGATGGGTGATGGATAGTGCATCCGCCATATCAGTGCTCGTTGCCATCTACGGCCTCTTGTAGCCGTTGCAGCTGGCGATCGCCGGGATGATCTGTTTGGCAACGCCTTCTCCCGCGCGCGACTTGCTGCCGCAATCCGCAATCAGCCCTCGGTCTCTGGTCAGCTCCCCGACATCCGCTCGATGGTCCGCAGGATCAACGCGGCCGAGCGGCGGCCAACCTCGGCCGCCGGCAGCACCTCGCCCTGATCCGCCAGCGCGGAGATGACGTGGTACTCGTTGTTCGAAACGTCCTTGACCGTCATGAAGGGCGTTTCGTGCCGGGCGCAGACGTGGGCGATGGCGGCGGCCTCCATGTCTTCGCAGAGCGTGTTGTGCTGGCCGTGGAGCGTGTCCAGACGCTCGTGCTGCTGCGTCCAGATATCCGCCGAGCCGACCCGCCCAACGTGCGTGCGGGGCGGACGTTGCTCGATGTCCGGGGGGAGATTGAGCCCTTGCGGCCAGGGATCTGGCGTCCAACCCTCGGCAGCGGCGATGGTGGCGTGCAGCCATGCCGGGTCGGTGTTGAGCTCCGTCAAGGCCACTTCCTCCCCAGCGAACTGATACTCCAGGCCAGGGAAGAAGGTCTCTCCATTGGGAAGGATGTGCATGGCGCCATGATTGACCGCGCCGCTGCCGATGATCACATCCCCCGGCAGGATGTCCCGCCGGTGCGCCCCAACACAGCCGAAGTTGAGGATGGCGCGCGGAGCATAGCGGGAGATGAGATGCTCGGTTCCCGCCGCGGCGTTGACCATTCCGATGCCACAGCGCAGGGCGATCAGCGGCACGTCGCCGGCCACCACGAATTGGTCCAGCCATGGCCCGTGCCGCTCGTCGCGCACGGGAGTGACCAGATTCAGTAAATGCTGCAGCTCCGACTGCATGGCGACGACGACGCCGATCGGCGCGCGCGCCTTTTTGCGTTCCATGCTGAAACCTCCTGTTGCTGCCCTAGCGGTTCAGCGCCAGGACGATGCTCACCCCGAGTATCGCCAGCACCAGGAGGGAGAGCAGCGCGTAGCGCCGGTCGCCCATCCGCCAGAAACTGATGCCCACGACCACGACCGTGGCGACCGGCGTGGCCATGAACCAGAGAATCGCCAGGTCGATGATCCCCGAGGCGTGCCCGGCCCGAACCGCCGCCAGCACATCGATGAAGCGATCGGCCTCATGACCGAGCGGTTCGCTCTTGATCAGCGCGACGACCACGCCAACGGCGAGCAACGCCGCGCCGAGGCGGAATCCCCAGGTAAAGATGAGGAATGCCGCATCGTACAGCGGAGCGAGCCGCTCCGTTCGCAGATCCAGCTCGGCCATCTCCAGCTCCGAGCCTTGCACGGCCATGCGCTCGCCTTCGCCCCTCATGGCGTCGCTCATGTCTGGCCCGGCACTTTCACGCCCGCCGCCCGCAGTAGGAGCGACACCCCGAGGTAGAGCAGGATCAACGCAAAGATCAGCGCCAGCCGTTG
The DNA here is from genome assembly GCA_038246475.1 of Thermomicrobiales bacterium. GTDB lineage: Bacteria > Chloroflexota > Chloroflexia > Thermomicrobiales > UBA6265 > JACCXM01. Next base: position 28,698 of record JBBRVX010000002.1, read on the forward strand.
CGCCTTGATCCTCCTGGTCAGGCGCGAGCCGATCTGGCCGCCCAGGAAGACCCCAACGATCGAGGGCACGATGAGGGTGGGGTCGAGCTTGCCATGGGCGTAGTAGACAAAGGCGGTGGCGACCGAGGTGATGCCGATCATGAATGATGAGGTGCCGACCGCCGCCTTGACCGGAACGCGCATCAGCAGATTCATGGCAGGCACCATCACCACCCCGCCACCGACCCCCAGCATGCCGGAAATCACCCCTGCTCCGGCGCCGACGCCCATGCCCGCGGCCACCCGCGTCGGGATATAGCCGACTTCCTTGCGGATCGCGGGGTCGTGAAACGCCGCGCCCAGCAGGAGCGGATCGGGGGCACCGGGAGGTGGGGTCGTCACCTGCAGTTCCCGCTTGGTGACCATCGAGACGGCGGCATACACGAGTACCCCGCCAAAGACGACATAAATCACGCGGGGGTCGGCCAAAACCCCGTAGAGTGCGCCGGCGATTGCTCCCACGGCCATCGAGATCTGCAACAGCATGGCCAGCCGCGGGTTCGTGAACCGGCTGCGCAGATGGTTCGTCGATCCGACCACCGAGTTGGTGACGACGACGATGGCGCTCGCGCCCACCGCCAACTTGGGATCGATCCCGAAAAAGAGGGTCAGGATCGGAACCAGAAAGACCCCCCCACCCAGGCCCAGCATCGACCCCAGGATGGCGGCCCCCGCCGCCACGAGGCCGATCTCCAGCGAAAAGACGATATCCAACCCGGTCCTTCCCCAGACGCCTTCCGACTCCGCGCCAGTGCGACCCGCCTTATAGCACCGCCGCACGTACCCCGCCAGAGGTCGCATGCCGATGTGCCGAAACCGTCGGCTGGCATTCTCCTGCCACGGGCGCCACACTCAAGCCGGCGGGCCGATCGGCTCGCGTATCGAGAGCTCAAGAGCGTTATGCGGTGGGAGACTCCAGATGGCGAGATGCGCCGGACGGGGTCACGAGGAAAGCCGGTGTGAATCCGGCGCTGTCCCGCAACTGTAACGCCGGCAGGCGCGTCTCGGCCGGCGAAGTCAGAACACTCACCTCACCGCGTCCAGCGCCCTTCGCGTGAAAGGGAAAGGACACCACTATGTCGCGCGCGTCGCGAGCGATTCGTCTCGCCACTGGCACTGTACGCTGCGGAGCAGCCGTCTCCTCGCTCATGCTTGTTTTGGTCTTCTGCCTGGCGATCCAGACGCCACCGGGGGTCGTCGCCCAGGCGGGAACCCCGCGGCCGGGGATTTCGGAGCGAGTCGCTGGAACGCCTCTGGACGCCGCCTCGGCCTGGCTCCGTTCCCAACAGGACGCTTCAGGAGGGTTCCCCGGCTTTTCTGGCGATCTTGACCCGGGTACGACCACCGATGCCGTGATGGCGTTGCATGCCGCCCAAGGTAGCGATCCCGAAGCCGGCGCGGCCCTCGACGCCGCGATGGCGTATCTGGAACGGGAGGGCGCTCCCTACGCGGCGACCGGCGCGGGGCAAGCCGCCAAACTGGCCCTGGCGGCGGTAGCGGGCGGGAGTGATCCCCGTGGTTTTGCTGGTATCGATCTGATCGCGGCCATGAAGGCGCCGCCGACCGCGACGGTCGAGAATCCCATCGCCGGCATCTATGGCGACGATCTCTACGATCATGCCCTCGTCCTCCTCGCCTTCGCCGCCGCGGGCGAGCCGGTTGCCGATGCCGCCATCGTACCGTTGCGCGCGACCCAGGGGGACGATGGCGGTTGGGCGTTCGATGGCTCGACCGAGCCCGGCGCGGCCGACTCCAACACCACCGCGTTGGTGATCCAGGCTTTGGTGGCCAATGGCCACGGCGACGACGAGATGGTCTCGCGAGCCATCACAAGTCTGCCGTCGTTCCTCGCTCCAGATACTGGCGGATTTGCCTATGGACATGAGGAAGCGCTCGTCGCGGATGCCAACTCGACGGCGCTGGTGATGCAGGCGCTGATCGCCGCGGGAGAGAATCCGGCCTCCCCGGAGTGGGGCAACGCTTCGCTGGCTCTCGCCAGCTTCCAGACCGAGGGGGGCGGGCTCCGCTACATGGCGAGCGACGACGATCCGAACCTTTTGGCGACGTTGCAGGCCATCCCGGCGCTGGCGGGGCTGCCTCTCCCGGTAGCGGTCGGTTGCGCCGCGGGTGAAGCTGCGGAGACCGATGGCTGCATTCCGCTTGAGCTCGCGGCATGAACGAGGCGCACGGAATTCGGGATGATCTCGCGTCTGGGCGACGAGGATGATCTGGGATGCCGTTCGCCTCTGGCTCCTCCTTTCGCTGGCAGTCCTGCTGGCTGCCCTCCTCCTGCACCCAGCGCCGACCCTGGCGGACGGCGAGCTTCATCACGCGGGGCTGATCGTGCGCGACGGCGAAGGTCGGATCACCTATGCCTGGGTGCCGTTTCCGGAAGAGGAGATCGACGGCGTCCAGCTTCTGGAGCGTAGCGGCATTCCGGTGGTCACCGTCAACTTTGGCGCTCTCGGCGAAGGTGTTTGCTCTATCGCCGGGCAAGGCTGCGGGGTCACCGAATGCCGTCGCAACGTTTGTCAGGCCTCCGCCGCCGATGCGCCGTACTGGCAGTATTTCCAGCAAAACGACGACGATCCTGGAATCTGGACCTGGCAGGTGCTCGGCCCCAGCGCCGCGAAGGTCGAGGATGGCGAGGTCTTCGGCTGGAGCTGGACGGCGGATGAACCGGCCCTGCCCGGCATTGGGGCCGTGGAGATCGCGCGGTTGGCCGGCGCCGGCGACGGAACCGGGAGCGATCCCGCGGTGCGGACCCTGTTGCCGGAAGGGGTTGCGGCGGTCAGCATGGCGCGGCCACCCGATGGCCATACGACCACAATCGCGGCGGGCATCCTCGTGCTGATTGCGGGCGTCTCCTTCACGCTTGTCGGCCGGCTCCGCGCCGCGGCGGCCGCATGATGGCCGCGCGCGTCCGTCCGCTCGATCCCCGGGCCTGGATGATCTGGGCTGCAGCAGCCAGCGTGCCTCCCTTGGTGGGGCGAAATCCCTGGCCGCTGGCGGCCACCCTCCTGGCGGTGCTGGGGGTCTGGGGCGTTTGGGGCGCTGGCGCCCCGGGGGTGAGATGGCGGCCGCTGCTCCGGCTGGCGATCGTCTTTGGCGTGGTGAGCGTGCTGTTCAACCTGCTTACATCGCACACGGGCGACATTGTCCTTGGCGGGCTCCCCGCGCATTGGCCGATCGTCGGGGGACCGTTGACCCTCAACGCGCTGATCTATGGACTGCTGGGAGCGGTCGCCATTCTCTCGCTCGTCGGCGTCAGCGCAACGCTCGGCGCAACGCTCGACTGGAGTCTGGCCATCCGCCTCCTGCCAGAGCGGATGGCGCCGCTGGCCGTGGCCGGCTCGGTGGCCTGGTCATACCTGCCACGCACCACCACCGCGCTGGCCGAAATTCGCGAAGCCCAGATGGCGAGAGGCTACCGCCCGCGCGGCCTGCGCGATGCGGCGCCGCTGCTGATGCCGTTGCTGGCGGGGGGGCTGGAGCGATCGCTGATGACGGCCGAGGCGCTGGAAGCGCGGGCCTTTGGCGCGCCGCTCTCACCGGAGAGCGCGGCACGGCCATGGCAGATCGCCTCGCTGCTGTGCGGGTCGGTGGCCGGGCTGACCGGCGCCTTCTGTCTCGCGCTGGGGTTGGTGGCCGCGGCCGGAGCGCTCTGCGGGGTGGCCGCGTTGGCGGTCGCCGCCGGGCTCATCAGCCCGCGCCGGCCAGGAGCGATCCTGCGCCGCACCCGCTACCGGGAGCCGATCTGGGAGCGCCCGGAATGGATCGTCAGCGCTGTTTCTGGCGGCGTCCTCCTGGTCCAGATCGCGATCCTCATGCTCGATCCCGCCGCATTCCGCTATGAGCCCTATCCCGTGCTGGGGGCGCCCGCGATCAACCTGCCGCTGCTCGTGGCGCTCGGATTTCTCGTTGTTCCGGCGGCGGTGCGGCCATGATTGACGAGGCGTCTGTTCAGCACGAGCGAGCGCGTCTCACATCGTCACTCGCGTCGAGCGAATCGGCCATCGCGACCGTTGCCGGCCTGACCTACTCCTACCCCGACGCTGGCGTGCCCGCTTTGCACGATCTCACCTGGTCGGTGTCCGCCGGCGAGTTCGTGACCGTTACGGGCCCATCGGGGAGCGGAAAATCGACGCTCTTGCGTTGCCTCAACGGACTGACGCCCCATTTCAGCGGCGGGACGTTCGATGGCGTCGTCACCGTCGCGGGGCACGACACGCGGCACTACAGCCCGCGGGCGCTTGCGCGCCTGACCGGATTCGTCTTTCAGGACCCCGAGGCCCAATTCGTCACCTCGCGGGTCGATGATGAGCTGGCCTTCGGCATGGAACAGCTCGGTGTGCCGCCGCTGACCATGCGCAAGCGGGTCGAAGAGGTGCTCGATCTGCTCGGCATCGCGGCGCTGCGCGATCGCGAAATTGCCACCCTTTCGGGCGGCGAGCGGCAGCGCGTGGCCGTGGCGGCGGCACTGGCGCTGCAACCTGCAATCCTGGCGCTCGACGAGCCAACCAGCCAGCTTGATCCCTGGGGCGCCGAGGAAGTCCTGGCCGCCTTGACCCGGCTGAATGAAGATTTGGGCCTGACCGTGGTGCTCGCCGAGCATCGCCTGGAGCGAGTGGTCAGCCATACCGACCGGCTCACGCTGCTCGCGCGCGGCGGCACGATCGCGCTCGATGGCCCGCCGCGGGAGGTGCTGCAGCAGATGGATGCCGGAGATTTGCCGGCGCTGCTGGCGCTCGGCCGCCGTCTCGATTGGCGTCCGCTGCCCCTCTCGATCAAGGAAGGACGCGCGGAGCAACGGCGCGACGCGGCGCGCGGGCGCGTCCCCAGGCCCGCTCCACCGGACCCCACTTCGCCAGGCGGGACGCCAGTCGCGCGCCTGCAGCGAGTGAGCGCAGGCTGGGAGCGCCGCGCCGTGTTGCGCGAGATTGATCTCGAGGTGCGGCCGGGCGAGCTGCTGGCGCTCATGGGGCGGAACGGCTCGGGCAAGACCACGCTCTTGCGGCTCGTGGCCGGGCTGCACCGGCCAACGTCGGGGCAGGTGCTGCTGGAAGGCCAGGACACGGCGCAGATGCACCCCGCGGATATTGCCCAGACGGTGGGCTATCTGCCGCAGAATCCCTCATCGCTCTTCTTTGCCGAAACGCTCGGCGCGGAGTTGGCCTTCACGCGCAAGCACCAGAAGCGCGGCACGAACGATCCGCTCGAAACCCTCGCTCAGGTTGGGCTCGCGCACGCGATCGAGCGCAACCCTCGCGATCTCAGCGGCGGCGAACGAGAGCGCGCCGCGCTGGCCGCAGTGCTGGTTGGCGCGCCGCGGGTTCTCCTCCTCGATGAGCCGACGCGGGGCATGGACGCCGCCCGCAAACGGGAGCTGGCGGCGATTCTGGAGCGTCTGCGCCGGGACGGCGCAGCGATCCTGCTCGCGACCCATGATGTCGAGCTCGTTGCCGAGACGGCAACCAGGGTCGTGCTGCTTGGCGACGGCCGCATCGTGGCCGACGGCGGGCCGCGGGCGGTCCTTTCCGGCTCCCTTACCTTCGCCACGGCGATCAACAAGCTCTACGGCGGCGGTTTTCTCACGCCAGGCGATGTGCTCGCCGGGATGGGAATCGTGCAGGAGAGGATTGTGGAATTAGTCGGCTCGAACGGGTGACAGGAATCGGTTCAAAGCATTGGTCCGCCTGGCCGGCGGGAGAGTTCCGCAAGATGTTCCCAATCATGTTCGAGCAGACGGCGCAAGGCCTGCCGCAGTGTCTTCGGACCGGACGGAAGCTGGCGCACGGCGGCGCGTTGTTCAGGAGTGGCTGCCTCAATGATGGTCACGAACCTGGCCGTGCTCACCTCGAACGCTGCTTGCACGGGGAGTTCCTCACGTTCATACGCGCTGGCGATACGACCTACGCCAGGGGCGCCGCCAAGTGCGGATGCCAGGAAAGCGCCTCGTGCCGCCAGGACGTGGCGGAGCATTTCCCGCGCTGGGCGCCCACCGGCGGCCGGCGTTTCGGCGAGCTGCTCCTCCGTTCTGGCGGCGGCCCAGGCGCCAAGCTCGCGGCTCGTTCCGCCAATGCGACGAAGATACAGTTCGACATCCTCGGAGGTCAGCGGCGCCCAGTCGGGGCCGAAAAGGATGTACGGCGAGCCATTCCCCAGGAACTCGCCCTCGGTAATGTGCTCCGCAATCCGCGTCTCGATCGGCGAGTCTGGATCGAAGGGCTCTCCCTGCCGGATCAAGAAACGCTGGAATGCGCGAATGGCGTCCGGGGTCGCTGCCAATGCCTCCGCCGTCGTTGCGCCGACCGCAATGCATCCGGCCAGGTCGAGGACATGCACCATCGTCTTGCGCTGGCGTGGACCGGACTCGAGATACAGATCGAATATCGGCATCTGCGCATTCCCTGTCGTCCTGCGTCTACGTTGCGCGGGCCTGTAAGAGGATACTCGGCAAGCGCCCGCCGATCGCGTCACAAGGGTGAGGAGAAACGGTCATGCGAGCCAGTTCGCTTTGGATTACGTGGAGGCGCCCAGGATGAACACTGAATTGCAAATCGTGCCAGTACGGGCGTTAGGAACAAATCTCCGCCGAGTGATCCCCATGATGATGGCACTGGCGCTGTTGCTGGGGAGCGTTGGAACGACGGTCGCGGCCGATTGGGTGCTCCCCACCGCGAACGTCAGGTTCGATTACCAGATCGGCGGCGACTACCCGTTGCCCGCTGGCGTGGGGGTGGTCTCGCGCGACTGGTTCAGTGGCGAGGCGCCAACAAGCGCCTACGGCATCTGTTACGTGAATGCCTATCAAACCCAGGCAGACGAGCCGGGTGTCGACCGCCCGGATGAGAAATCAAACTGGCCGCCAAACCTCGTTCTGACCGCGTTGGGAGACGACCCGAACTGGGGCGGCGAGTATCTCATCGACATCTCGACGCCGGAAAAGCGCACTGCCGCCGCGAATTGGGTGCGGCCGATGCTGGAAACATGCGCCGAGAAGGGGTTCGAGGGCGTCGAGTTCGACAACCTCGACTCCTGGACCCGGTTCCAGGGCACGCCTGTGGCTGGGCAAGTGCCCTTTGGGCGCGCAGAAGCGGTGGCCTACGCCGCCCTCCTCGTCGCCGACGCTCACGCGCTGGGGATGGCCGCCGCGCAAAAGAACACCGTCGAGCTGAGCACAACCGAAGCGCGCACCCAGGCGGGGTTTGATTTCGCCATCGCCGAAGAGTGCGGCCGCTATAAGGAATGCGGTCGCTACCGGGCTCTCTATGGAAATCTGGTCTTCGTGATCGAGTACCGCAAGAAAGATTTCAAGAAAGACTGCGACAACAAGAAGCTGCGCCGGAAACTCTCTATCACGTTGCGCGACCGCAACGTGACCACGCCGGGATCGGGTTCCTACGTGTATCGCTCGTGTTGACCCGTCCTCAATATCCGCGTTGCTTATCCACAACGTTGAGCAGCGTCTCTCCCTGCGCGTAACGCCGCAGATTCTCTCGCAGAATCTCCACGCAGCGCTGTTCCTTCTCGCTGGAATCGCCGGCCGTGTGCGGGGTGATGACCAGGTTTGGCACATCCCAGAGAGGGCTTTCCGGCGAGAGCGGCTCGACCTCGGCGACGTCGATGCCCGCGCCGGCAATCTTTCCATGCCGCAGGACGTCGGCCAGCGCGGTTTCGTCGACGATGCCGCCTCGCGAAACGACGATCAGGTAAGCGTCCGGCTTCATGTGAGCCAGCGCCGCCGCGTCGAGCAGGTGAAAGGACTCATCGGTCAGCGGCGCCGAGACCACTATCACATCCGACTGAGCAAGGAGGTCGGGGAGGCGATCCATGCCCCACACCTCGGTCACAAAAGGCGCCCCGGGCTCGGGATGGGGATCGACTGCGATGACGTCCATGTCGAACCCGCGCGCCCGCTGCGCCACCGCCCTGCCGATGGCGCCATAGCCGATGATGCCCATCGTGCGGCCCCAGATTTCGTGACTGGTGAAGTAGATGTCGGACCAGGCCCAGCGCCGCTCTCCCTGCGCTTGAAGCGCTTTCGGCATGTGCCGCGTCAGGGCGAAGAGGAGCGCGAAGGTATGCTCGCCAATGGAAGGGCCGTGCGCGCCGCGCGTGTTGGTCAGGACAATGTCGTTATCGACCAGCTCCTTCACGTGTTGGAGAAAGTTCACTCCCGCGCTCGGAGCTTGAATCCAGCGGAGGGCTTTGCCCTCGCGCAGGATGTCGGCATTGGGAAAGCCATAGAAGACCTCCGCGTCGGGAATCTCGGCGGCCAGCTCTTCCGGCGTGGTGACTTTGACCAGCTCGATCCCTGGTACGTCCAGATCATCGAGCAAGCCGAAGTGCTTGAATCCTTCCGTCTTTGTCAGTACGACCTTCATCGTGTGATTGATTCTCCTTCGATGACCTATCGGCCTGGTTCCCGGACAGATCGAGCCCGGAAACGATCTTCAGGGAGCGTACCGCGATCTCGCGCGCGCGTCGCCCCTGTCGTCACCAGGGCTGAACGGATCGATCGCGAACGACGCGCCGCCAAAGCGCTGCTGCGGCGGCAACGGGCCGTCAGGCAACGGCCGGTCCCCCCGGCAATCAGTGTGACGGGATGCCATGGTTGAGACGTATCTGGCACGGTGGGACCTTGTCGCGGATGGCAATCCCATCATCACGCACAGCAGCGACCTGCTGCCGGTCCGCCGCGCCGGCCGGCCAGCCATGCTGAAGGTCGCGCGGGAGGAAGAAGAGGCGCGTGGCGCGGCGGTCATGGTCTGGTGGGCTGGTGAGGGCGCGGCCCGCGTGCTGGCCTGCGAAGGCGATGCCATGTTGATGGAGCGGGCCATGGGCGACCGCTCGTTGACCGCCATGGCGCACGACGGTCGGGATGACCAGGCCAGCCGCATCCTCTGCGCCGCCGCGGCCACGCTGCATGCCCCGCGAACCACTCCCCGGCCAGCCACGCTCGTGCCGCTCGATCGCTGGTTCGCCGCGCTGGCCCCGGCCGCGCGAGCGCATGGCGGCATCCTGTACGAATCCGCGGTGATGGCCGAGCGGTTGCTGGCCGCGCCGCGCGAGATCGTTGTCCTGCACGGCGACATCCACCATGGCAACATCCTCGACTTTGGCGCCAGGGGCTGGCTCGCCATCGACCCCAAGGGCATTGTCGGCGAGCGCGGCTTCGACTTCGCCAACATCTTCTGCAATCCCGATGCCGAGGTTGCCCTCGCGCCCGGCCGGCTGGCCCGCCAGGCCACGGTCGTCGCCGCAGCCGTCAGGCTCGACCGCGCCCGGTTGATGCAATGGGTGCTGGCCTACGCCGGCCTCTCCGCCGCCTGGACCCTGGAGGATGGGGAAGACCCGCGCCTGGCGCTCACGGTGGCGCGTGTCGCGGCCTGGGAACTTGGGCTCGAGAGCGGCCATGCTCGCCACCGCCGGTGAGCGGAAGTTCCTGCAAAACCGTGCATTGTCGATCGATGCGGGTTGATCGAGCGGATGCTTCGCTGCAGGTCAACGCAACCATCCCCGCTCCAGCGTCCAACGTGAGCCAGGGAATGATTTTGATCGAAGTCCCTGTGGATGACGTCCAGGTGATCGGCGCTGGTCGTTTCGAGTATCTTGTGCCGCAAAATCTGAACGGTAAGGTTGTCGTTTAGAGAAGGAACACTCTTGGACAATGATCGGTTCGACCGTATCTCACGCACTCTTGCCGTGGGATTGACTCGACGCGCCACGGTCGGTCTGGCGTCGGCGCTTGGTCTGAGTTTCGTGCTCGAAGGTGAAGCCGGGAAACGGCGCAAGAAGAAGATAAAGGGATGTCGTGGTTGCCCGGCCTGCACGTCGTGCGTGCGCGGCCGCTGCCAGCCGCTGCCCGACCGCACCGCGTGCGGGGGGGTCTGCCAGGAGTGCTTCGGCGGCCAGTGCGTGAACAAGGCAGATGACAGCGTCTGCCTCACGGACGGACGATGCCTGGCTGGCGTCTGCAACCCCCGGCCAGGGTGCATTAGCTCCGGTGTCGGTGGCTGCACTGCGCTTGGACCGGAAGACTGTTGTAGTGGCGAGTGCGATGAAACAGCGCCCACTGGCATCTGCGAAGAGGGCGCGGCTGGCAAGCCGTGCAAGGTGAATGGCGATTGCACCAGTGGCGCGTGCATCGGTTATCGCTGCCAATAGCGGCGACGCGCTCACGTTGCCGCTTCGTGGCTTATGCGCAAGGAGATAGCGGGCACAGGCAACCGTTCGTCATCCGGGCGCCCGCCCTGCTCTCCGTCGCCCGTGCTATGGCCCCCTGAGCCCGGGTCACTTCGCGACAACCGAAAGCGCCGCGCCATGCCCACGGTCCACATCCGGTCTTCGTCTCAGATCGGAAGCGTTCCCACGGCCAGCGCCAACTCCGCGTAGACCGCGATCGCATCGTGGAACTGGTCAATGGCCAATGCCTCGTTCGTGGCGTGCGCCTGCAAGGGGTCGCCCGGCCCCAGAAGAATGGCCGGCAACCCCGCCGCGACGAACCACGACGTGTCATTCGCCGGGAGATCCATGTCGAACCTGCCAGGGCGGCCGATCGCCCGCACCGCGGCCACCGCGGCGCAACTGACGAGGTGGTCCGCGTCGGTCTCGCACGGCGGCCACCGCTTGGTCACGCGCACCTGCGGACGAAACGAGCGCGGCACGACGTCGGCCACAAGGCCTTCCACGTCAGCAATCACCGCATCGAGATCCTCCCCGGGCAACACCCGCCGATCGACCACTATGGAGACGCGGTCGGGAACGACGTTCGTGCTCGTCAGTGCCGCGCCCGCGTCGATCCGGGTGATGGCCACCGAAGGCGTGGGCGGGGAGAAGCGGACGTCGCGCGCATCGAGGGGCATTCCTTCGATGGCCTGTGCCAGGCGCAGGGCAGGTCCCACCGGAGATGCGAGGGCATGGATCATGCCGGCATGGCCGCCGCGCCCCTCGATCGTGATCTCGAAGGCCACGATGCCCCGGTTGCCGAGAAAGATGTCCAACCCGGTCGGCTCGGGGCAGACCACCATCCGGCCTTGAAACGCGCCCTGCCCCAGCAGGGCGCGGACGCCGCGCTCGCTGCCGACTTCTTCATCAGCGGTAATGGCCAGCTCGATGCTGCATGCGGAGAGGCGGCCCACCCGCGCCAGTCCTTCAATCGCGGCGACCGCTGCCGCCACGCCGCCCTTCATGTCGACCACACCCCGCCCGTGCAAGTGGTCACCGATCCGCGTCAGCGCGAAGGGCGGGGTGTCCCAGTCGCCGGGTGTGGGCACGACGTCTATATGACCACAGAGCGTCAGCGTGCGCTCGCGCGGGCCATCGCCGAAGCGCATCAGCAGGGAGGGCAGACCTTCGACGACGAGCTGCTCGGTTTCCCGGGCGTAGGGCGCGAGCGCTTCGCGAATCAGCGCCAGGCAGGTTGCGATCGCCGGTTCGTTCCCTTCAACCGACGGCTGCTCCACCAACTTGCGCAGGAGATCGAGCGCGAACGCGTCCTGTCGCCCGGCGATCTCCCTGCCGACGGCTTCGCTCATGGGAATTTCTGGCGGTCAGTAACGCACGGTCGCGCCGCCGACACCTTCGGCGATTTCGGCCGGCTCGGCACGCTGCCAGTTCAGCATGCTAATGTCGTCCTTGAGGCCGCTCAACATGTACTTCAGCTCGCTGGCCAGGGCGCAGAACTGGAAACCCTCGGCGATGCGCTGGTTGACCCCCGCCGCGCCGGAGGTGTGGATGCCCGGCGCTACGCCATGGCGCTGACAGGCGTCGCGGATGGCGAAGATCGCCTCATTCAGCTCCGGATTGTCACTTTCGAGAGGAACGCCCAGCCCAATGCCCATCGAGGCGGCCAGATCGTTGGGGCCGATGAAGCAGGCATCGACCCCCGGCACGCTCAGGATCGCGTCGGCGTTCTCCACCCCCGTGATGTGCTCGATCTGCAGCACCACCAGTATTTCGTTGTTGGCGTTGCGCAGGTAGTGCTCGCCGGTGGTGTCGAAGGAGATGGCCGCCCGCCCGCCGCCGACGCTGCGGTCCCCCTCCGGGTAGTACCGCGCCGCTTCCACCGCCCGTTCGGCTTCTTCGCGCGTCTTCACCATGGGCACGACCACGCCCCAGGCGCCGGCATCGAGCACGCGCTTGAAGTTTTCGCCGCTGTTCCAGGGGATGCGCACCATCGGCGCCGTATCCGTGGCCGCCATGGCCGCGAACATCTGGGCCAGGGTGCGGATATCGACCGGGTTATGCTCGGCATCGATCACCAGCCAGTCGAAGCCGACCCGGCTGACATACTCGGCGCACTCCGGGGAGGGGAGCGAGAGCCAGGTGCCGATTGAGGGCTCGCCGGCCTTCAGCCGCCGCCGGACATGGTTTGCGCGCATCGATGGTTCGCCTTTCGCTTTCCTATGAACGGTCCTGAATGCTGCCCGCCATATTCGTGCCTTCGCTCCAGCGCAGCTCGTCGTCGGTGTCGATTTTGGCCGGATCGATCTCCATCCCGAAACCGGGCCGATCGGAGACGGTAATCATGCCATCGACGGGCTTGACCGGCTCCTTCCAGAAGAATTGCAGCAGCTCGTTCCACTTCACCAGATACTCGACCAGTGGGCAGAGGAGCTCGGGCATGGAGAGGGTCAGATGGACGTTGCTCGGCACCGAGTGGCCGTGGGCAATGACCGGGATATCGTAGGTCGAGGCCAGGGTGCAAATCTTGACCATTTCGGAGAGGCCGCCCGCCCAGTAGGTGTCTGCCTGCAGGTATTCGGACGCTCCGGCGTCGAGTAGCTCCTTCTGGCCCCAGCGGGTGTACTCATGCTCGCCGGTCGCGATCGGGACCGGCGACGCCGCGTTGATCTCGGCGCAGAGGGCGATCTTGTCCGGCATCACCGGCTCTTCGATCCACTTGATGTCGAGGTGCGCCACGCGGCGGGCAAATTCGAGGGTGTACGGCTTGTTCCAACTCATCCACGCGTCGAGCATGATGTCCACATCTGGGCCAGCGCCATCCCGCAGCGCCTCGGCCAGCTCGATGTTGCGCCGCATCCCCGCCTTGCCATCGGTCGGCCCCCAGAGCGGGAACCATTTCACCGCGGTGAAGCCTTCAGCCACCTTTTCGCGCGTCCGCTTGGCTGCCATCTCCGGCTCGATGCTGTAGCCGAGCATGGACGCATAGGCCGGCGCCGAGGTGCGCACCGGGCCTCCCAACAATGTATAGATCGGCTGGTTCAACCAGCGGCCCTTGAGATCCCAGAGGGCGCAATCGATGGCGCTGATCGCCATCATGGTGGCGCCCTTGCGGCCGTGGACCGCCTCGCGGTACATGATGTCCCACAGGCGCTCGGTGGCGAGGGGATCGGCGCCTTCGAGGACCGCGCGGAACTCGCGGTCGACGATGTACGCCACCTCGTGGGGGATCGGCCCGGCGATGCCGGTCACGCCCTCGTCGGTGTCGATCTCCAGGAAGATGGAAATAACACGCGAGTGCCCTTCGTCGATCGGCTGCGGCATCCAGAAGCCGGGCCGCGCTCGCTGCGACTTGTATTCGGGGTAGACGTCGATCGGCCGTTGCAGCCGCTCCTCCCAATAGGGGCCGTCATGTTCGAGGATGCCGGTGAGCTGTCGCAGACGCACCGCCGTGATTCGCACGCGTTCTTCCTCCCCAACCGTCACGTTCAAGTCGCTGGCTCGCGAGCCAGAGCCGCGTCGGGTGATGGTAAGGGTGATGGACTGGACTGTCTATAACCAGAATCCCGCGCCACTCCCTGTGTTTGCCACCTCGGGGGATTTCGTGTCCTCTGCCTGCGTGACCTGTCCGAAATAGGGAGGCGATATGCAAAGCCATCAACCGGTTTCCGTATCAGACCGCATTGGGAGAAGGGGGACGCACCCGCTGTTGCACCGTTGCAGGAAGCCATCAACCGGATTCCAGGCAACCTTTTTCAGTGAAGAGGGTGGGCGGCGAGTCCGAGGCCGCGGCTCACAGAAGCCACGACCCCGGTTGCCTTCGATGATCTGGGTTAGCTTGCTGAAGAGCCAGCCATGGCCGCTTCGCGCATGTCTTGCTCGGTGACTTTTGCAATGACTTTGGAGACGACGATGAGGTAGCCGTCGGGATCAGCGACGGTCCAGTCGCGGTGGCCCCAGAACTGATCGGTCGGTTCCTGCACGACCTTGGCGCCGGCTTTTCTGGCTTGTGCGAAGAGGCCGTCGATATCTTCGCTGTCGGCGACCGTGGTATAGAGGGCGACTCCCTTGCCGAGTTCGCCCTGATCGTGCGGATTGCTGGGATTCAGCCGACCGAACATGATTGACACTTCACCACGCTTCACGGACGCGTGGACGACCGTGCCGTTGTCATCCGGCAAGGTGAATTCGGTTTCGAAGCCGAGGACATCCGTGTAAAAGGTGATGCTCGTGGCAATGTCCTTCGAGGCCAGTGCCGGGATAATGCTCTGCATGGTCGAGGTCTGCTCCCTTCTCGGTAGTTGATCCCGGTCCGATGGCCGGGATCGAAACGATCTGAGCGGGGACGCCGGCGGGATGCGCGGTCCTGCCGGCGGCGGAAGTGGAGGCGGAGGGGGTGCACGTGAGCGCGCATTGAGGCCGCTCATTCGGCGAGTTGAGGACTCGATTCGTACTTCGCGCCGCCACTTCCCAAGGAGGACAATAGAACATTAGATCTACTTTGTCAACCGGTCACGGGCGGCGGCCGTCGCCCGGTTGTTTTTGCTGTCCCTATTGTCGTCTCAGACTCCCTGTTGAGGCGTGTACGCGCCGCGATCCCTCATGCCCCAGGTGGTCCTCGGATCATGCACGATGCGCGGCACGGGTCATGCGCGGAGCACCAAGTAGGTGGTCACAGCGATCGGGAGCATCGGCGCGGAATGCCGTGCCGCGGGCGAGGCAGGCATCGCCCCTCCACCCGCGGCGGGCACTGGATCCAGTTCCAGGAATCACTGACCACCTACGTAGCGTGGCGAAATGCATTCGCCTGTTCCGTCCATCTCTCCCTGATGGCCCTGGCGCTCCGAACCCTCTGATGCATGCCGTGAGGAACCTGGAAATAGAGGCGACCCCCGGGCCAGAAGGCCAGGGGGTCGATCGTGTGGAACTGTGCCGCCTTAAGCGGCGCCTAGTTCCGCTTGTCCCGGCGATCCTGCCGCCGATCCTGCTTTTCGTTGCGGCGGTCTCGGCGGCGCTTCACTGGGCTGGTGATCTTGCTCACGCCAACCTGCGTCAAAGGGGCAACTGCTGCACTCATTTCATATCTCCTGAGTTCGAGTTCCACCGACATCGTTTATCGGATGTATTGAGTTAACCAAACTTCGCCCGCGCCGCCGTCCTCCAAATGGGTGGTTCCATTCGGGTGATTCGCACGAGGATCGTCCGTTGGCGCCGTGGAGCCGATACAGCAGCGTCGCT
Source organism: Thermomicrobiales bacterium (assembly GCA_038246475.1). GTDB lineage: Bacteria > Chloroflexota > Chloroflexia > Thermomicrobiales > UBA6265 > JACCXM01. The sequence goes on from JBBRVX010000002.1 coordinate 44,163, forward strand.
GTTTGCGTGGCTGTTACGCGGATGATGGTGTATGCGAAGGACGTTGACGGGAGCCTGGCCAGCTTGTGCAGAGATGCATCGTCGGTCCCGCACGGTACGATGGCGTGCGAACCTCGTCTTTGGTGGAGAAGGGAGGATGGGTTGCGGGTACGTTTTCGGTCTCGGCAGCGAGATCTGCTCGATAGCCTTTGGTTCATCCCGACCGTCATCGCCCTGATCTATGTCGGCCTTGCTCTCCTGTTGTTGCGAGCCGATGCGCTTCTGGGGCTCGAAACGCACGGTCGAGATGCCGGAGCGGTCGGCGGAGCGGACGGCGCGCGCGGAGTCCTGTTTGCCATCGCTGGCACAACGCTTTCCGTCCTTGGGGTGGTCTTTTCCCTGACCATCGTCGTCCTGCAGATTGCCTCCGCCCAGTTCACGCCACGAGTTGTACGTAGCCTGACCGGCGATCGCGGCACCCAGGTGGTGCTTGGCGTGTTCTTCGGTACGTTCACCTACGCGCTGCTCGTGCTACGCGCCGTGCGCTCGCCGGGTGAGGACGAGGGCGGCGCCGGGTTTGTGCCGGTCGCGGCCGTTGCCGTGGCCATCGGGCTGGCCCTGGTCAGCATCGCGTTCATGATCTACTACATCAATCATGTCTCCCGCTCGGTTCAGGTCGCCGTGATCATCAAGCGCGTTACCCAAGACACGCTTGAGCTGCTGAACGATCCGCTTATCGGCGCACTCGCCCATGACGCGGAACTCATGCGGGGTAGCGACAAGACGTCTGAGGAGCCCGGAAGAGCGGTGGAAACCCATCATGATGGGTATCTCCAGGCCATCGATGCTCCGGCGTTGCTCGCCGCCGCCGAGTCGAGAGCTCTGATGGTGCGCACGGAGGTTCTGGTTGGGAGCTTTCTCCTGGCCGGTACGCCGGTGTGCGCCGTCTGGCCAACGGGACGCGTCGATGAAGAGGTGGAAGGGGCAGTGCGGGCTGCCTTTGTGCTCGGTCCAGAGCGGACCCGCCAACAGGACATCGAGCTGGGCATACGGCAAGTGGCCGATATCGCGGTGCGAGCACTCTCGCCCGCCGTCAACGATCCAACCACCGCCGTATTGTGTATCGACCGGCTCGGGCAGCTCCTGGTGCGGGCGAGCGCACGTGACGAGACGGAAGTGGTGTCTGGCCCTCGCGGCGGAACGATCGTGCTCAGCGGCCCCTCGTTCGCGCGGTTAACCGACGTGGCCTTCACCCAGATTCGGCACTTCGGCGCGATGGATGTCGTGGTGGCGACACATCTCATGACGATGCTGGTCGACGTGGCCAAGCGGGCGCCGGCTCAACACCGCGAGCCGCTCCGGGAGCACGCTGCGGCGCTTCTGCTCGAGGCGGGGAAGGGGCTTGTGGTGGCGACCGACCTGCGCCGCGTCGAAGCGGCGGGCTTCTGGTTTGAAGGCGGTCTTGCGGCGATCAGGTGAGCGCTATTCGAGGAGCCGGATTGTTATGAAGATCAATGCCGTGGTAGCGCCGTTTTCAACCCGCTTGTCGATTTCCGGAAACAGGCGGCCCGACGATATTAGCGCCAGCTCGGCAACCACATGCGGGCGTTCACCTGAGCGGCATCGAGTGGCATGGCCGTGTAGAGTGGGTAAAAGTAGGCAAACGTGGCCACGACCGCAACGATGTACGCCGCCGCGGCCAGGCGGCGTATGCCGCCTAGCCGCCAGCCATCGACCACGATGATCGCCAATGCCAGACAACCGAGCGGCACAGAGGGCATAAAGTGATAGATAAATGTGCCGCGCGGGGATAGCGCCCAGGGCAGGAACTGCCCAAAGAATCCGATGAGGAGGACGAGCAACGCCGCTGGCTTGCGGCCCCACCAGTCGATGGCCACCCATGCTACCGCGACGACCATCGGCCAGTACAAGAGGGGATTTCCGTTGCCGAAGACAATCGCGGCTTCGTTCCCCCTTTCGGCGACGTAGTACCAGATGGGTCGTGCGGCCAACGGCCATTGCCACCAGGGTGACGAATCATCATGGACCACGCCGAGCTCGCGGTGATACGTCAGCATATCCCGGTGCAGATTGACAAAATTGGCCCACGTGTGATGCGTGAGAAAGAAGTGCAGATATGAGAGAAGGTAGATTGCGATCGGGATAGCGATTAACGCAACTGGAGCCCAACGCAGGTACGCACGGAGTCCCGATCGGGCGGCTTCGGCGTCCGCGGCGTCCGCTCCCTTTCCTTGCCTCCACAGGGCAATGATCTTGCCGCAAACGGTCAGGCCAATAAGCCCGAGAAGAGGAGCCGCGCTCCATTTCGTTGCCAGGGCGAGGCCGAGACAGATTCCCGTGGCGAGAAGTGGATTTCTGAGTTTTTCTGGCGGTGCAGCAAGCATCCGGGCCAAACCGAGCAGCGCGCCGGTCAGGAACACGAGCAGAAAGAGGTTGGACATGCCAACCCGCGATTCCACGAGATACAGGCCATCAAGCGCCAGCAATGCGGATGCTAGTGCGCTGGTAACGGCGCTGCCGGTGAGTGACAGGGCGAGAAAATAGGCAAGGACCACGCCTGTGGCGCCGAAGATGACACTCGCGATCCGCCAGCCCAGCGGATTGTCGCCAGCGACCAGAATACCGCCGGCGATGATCAGCTTGGCAAGTGGCGGGTGGGTCCACTCAATAGCCGGGTCATCGCGCGGCGGTATTCTGGTGTTGTACGCCTCTTCGCCCTCCACATACTTGCCGGCGGTGTAGGCATAGTAGAGTTCATCGAATACATAAACTGGCGGCGTTGTCAGGCGGGGAAGAGTGAGGGCCAGGGCGAAGAGGGCGAGTACGAAAGGAATCGCCGCTCCCCGCCACTGGCTGCCATCGCGCTTCGAGATGGCGTTACGCTGCTGCCAAGGCCAATTATGGCGAGCCGCGAGTTCGGGGTTAGTTGCCGCCGGAGCCGCCACTGCCACCCGATCCGCCGCTTCCTCCCGAGCCGCCACTGCCACCCGATCCATTGCCGCGCTTGCAGCGCTTCCGACCACCGCTCCCTCCGGAGCCGCCCCGTCTCTTGCAGCGACGCTTTTCGGCGCCGACGGCCGCGGAGTCGTCGTCGCCCCGGCTGGCCAGTACGCCCGTCAACGCGGCGCCCCCGAATGCGGTGAGGGCGATTGCGGCAGTGGCCACCTTGGCGAACTGGCGTCGCGTCACGGCAGGGTTTTCCTGTAGAGTACTTTTTTGTGTTACTTCGTTCATGTTCGTTCCTTCCAAATTTAGCGTCACCGGAGGTGAGAATCCGCCAATCGATGATTCTCGCCGTTAGTCATCCCAACCGGATCCGCCCGAGCCGCCAGAACCCCCCGCACCAGCAAAGACCCAGTCTGAATCATCGTCCCAGCCCGAGCCGCCCGAGCCACCGCTGCCACCGAAAACGTCGTCCCAACCTGAGCCGCCACTTGGCATGGAGAAATCGTCATCCCAGCCGTCGCTATCCTTGGCCAGTGCGCCGGAAAGCCCAGCGACGCCAAATCCAACAACGACCAGAGCCATCGCGGCCACCCTCGCGGCTCGTCGTCGGGTCTCCGGGCGGTTCATCGTTGGAGTTTCAAGACGTTCCATGATCATATAAACCTCGGATTCTGCTTCGACCCCTGAGTCCCTCGACTCTCGCGCCGAAGCTGACTGTGTTCGGAAACCTGCTGCTCATTGTGGCAGTCATCACGCCCGCTGCTAACCGGCGAGAGTCGGGATTCTCAATGCGACCTACGTCAGCGCGGGAGTTGGACGAAAGTCGCATGGGGCGCGTGAATTCACTCTGCCATACTTGAGGGTCAGGTGAAAGAATGCGACTGACGAAGATAAGTTCCCGAGTGCGATCGTGGCTCGATCGACTGAGCGTAGCAGAGCGGTTCATGCTGGGGAGCCTGGCTATCCTGGCGCTCGGGATGGCTGGCATCGGGGCGTGGGTAACGCGGCAAATCGAGGACGGCGTGGTGCACCGCACCGCCGCGACAACTGCCCTCTACGTCGATAGCCTTATTGCTCCGTCGCTCCAGGATCTGGCAACTGGCGACACGCTTTCAGCAGAATCAATCGATCGCCTCAACTGGCTGCTTGAAGACACCCCGCTGGGCCAGGAGGTCGCGCTCTTCCAGGTCTGGGACCGATCTGGCCGCATCGTTTACAGCAATGCCCCGAGCATGGCCGGGCAGGCGTTTCCCATCGAAAGCGACCTCGCCACGGCTCTTGCCGGGGGGATCAGTGCGGACATCGGCGAAGCCGAAGGCGGCGGTACGCTTCCATCGGACGTGTCAGGGCGCGACCTGATCGAGATCTACAGCCCGGTGCGCAGCCGGGGCACGAGCGACGTTATCGCTGCAGCGGAGTTCTATTACGCGACGAGTGAACTTGAGCGCGATCTCGCGGCAGCCCAGCGCCGAAGCTGGCTGGCTGTTGGTGTTGCCACGCTCGGGATCTATTTCTTACTCGCGACATTCATTCAACGTGTCAGCAATACCGTTCGGGGACAGCAGCGGGCCCTCGGCGAGCAAGTGGTTTGGCTGACTGAAGTACTGAGGCAAAATCAGGTGCTGCACAAGCGGGTGCAAGGCGCGGCGGCGCGCACTGCTGCACTAAACGAACGGTTCTTGCGCCGGTTCAGCGCCGAGCTGCATGACGGTCCAGCCCAGGATGTCAGTTTAGCGCTGCTCCGGCTTGACCACGTCGCGGCCATCTGTGGGACACGAGGTGATGACGCTGCCGCGACCGAACGCATTGAGCGTGAGTTGGAGCTCATCCAGAGCAGTCTGGCCCGGGCCCTCAATGAGGTTCGAGGAATTGCAAGCGGGTTGCTGCTTCCTCATCTCAGTACGCTTGACGTTGCAAAGACACTCGATCACGTGATTCGAGGCCATCGCCGTCGCACTGGCTCGCTGGTTGAGGTGGAGCTGAATGATCTTCCCGAGGACGCGCCATTGGCGACGAAGATCGCGCTCTACCGCATCGTACAGGAGGCGCTGACGAACGCGTGGCGTCATGCAGACCGCGCTGGCCAGAAGGTTGCAGTCGCTGGATGCAACGACCAGATAGAGATAGAGATCATCGACGTCGGGCCGGGATTTGATCCTCTGCTCAACGAAGGGTCCGAAATGCATCTCGGTCTTGTTGGCATGAGAGAGAGGGCTGAAAGCCTGGGTGGTCAGTTTCGGATCGAAAGTGCGCCGGGCCAGGGCACCAGAGTCATCGTGTCGCTTCCCCTCGAGCATTCAGGAGGTCCTGATGGTTGATGCGTTGCAGGTCGCGATCGTCGACGACCATCCGCTGTTCCGTGAAGGTGTGGCTCACACGCTGAGCATTCAGCCGAATATCGAAGTTGTCGCCGAGGGAGGCTCGGCTGCCGATGCCATCCAGATCGCCGCCGAGCGCATGCCGGATATCATGCTGCTCGACGTGTCGATGCCAGGCACGGGACTTCACGCCGTGCGGGAGATTACCGCCGCGTTTCCAGTGATCAAGGTCGTGATGCTCACGGTGTCGGAGGAAGAGGACGACGTGACCGCCGCCCTGCGCGCGGGGGCGCGTGCGTACGTGTTGAAGGGGGTCCCGGCCCGGGAGCTTGTCCGTATCCTGCGGGCAGTGGCCGAGGGAGAGGTCTACGTCACGCCCTCGCTGGCGGCCAGCCTGCTGTTCGAGCTCACCTCGGGACGGCCTGCATCACCGGCGGCAAATCCCCTCGATGTCCTGACCGAACGAGAACGACAGATCCTGGAGCGGGTCGCCGCTGGCGACAGCAACAAAGAGGTGGGCGTCCAATTGCATGTAACTGAGAAAACGGTCAAACATCACATGACGAACATCCTGCAAAAGCTGCAGGTGCGCAATCGAGTCGAGGCGGCGTTGATGGCTCGGATTGGGGAGCACTCGGAGCGCTGATCGACAACGTTGCGGCGCGCTGGCAGCGCATCGGAACGAAGCAGGGGGCGGACCTGGGTCCACCCCCTGTTTCGCCTCGGTACGCCGTGGAGTCCGGGGATAAGGGCCTTCAGGAACTTCTCAAGGACCTTGCCCTCATTTCGCCGTGAACGAGGCAATGCCTCGGCTTCTGCTTGTGCGAAGGAGCTTGAATGAAGTCCAGCGCCCTCATCCGGTTCGATTGGGCACTATGCATCCGCCTCGTGATGCCCATACAACGAATGGCGCGTGGCTTCGTGAGGGAATGGTCGAAAGATCTGTCATGGACAAGGCATTCGCGGGAGAAGCGCTCCTGCCTAGGCTTCGGCCGCGTGCCAGGCTTTCGACACCATGTCGCGGGTAGCCGAGGGGGCCTCCGGGTTTGTCTGCAGACCGTCGTCGCTAAGCTCCCGTTCGACCACGCCTGGCATCACCTCGTTGATGCGCTCAATGGCGCCGGCATAGTCGGTCAAGTGCTGCTTGGCCAGTGCCGCGGCGCGCGCATCCCCCAGACCGAGCGCCGTGGTGTGCAACATTGAGTAACTGATGGCGGCCAGGCTGAAGGCGGCGTAATCATCGCGCAGCGCCTTGGAGATGGTCTCGTCGCGAAGTTGATCGATGATGCCGGCGGCCTTGCCTAGCACCGCGGCGCCGGCCGCCTTGATGGGATTTCCGACCGTCGAACCGGTTTCTCCCTGCAACGAGGTGAGCGCATCGCGGTGGCGCTTCACCATATCATGGCAATTTCGAATGACTTTGCCGGCAGTCTCATTCCCTTCAGTGAGCTTGAGTTGGCGATCCAGGGCCTCCTCAATGTGGGCCTCCAGCGCGGCCATGTCGCCGGTGTATTTGGCAATGGTTTGTTCTGACGAAGTTTCTGTTTTCTCTGCTTCCGTGTGCGATGACATTCGGCATGCTCCTCTCTGGTCACGAGAACCAAGTCGTTCCCGCACAAACTTTGCACAGTGCATGCCAGCCCGCGAAAAGGTCCCTGGCGGGAGAGTGCATAACGGATGCTTGAGCTCAGCCATTGATTGCCGCTGCTCCGTCGCCTGAGGCCGTGCAACCCTTGCTTGGTCCGTCTCGTCCCGCCAGCGGACGATAGGAATCGAAGAAGAGGCCGCGTCCAAACACGGCATGTGCTTCAGCGATCAAAAGGCATCCTGTGTCGCAAACAAGATGAGCGCATCACGCAAATACCAGCGAGCGACTTGCTGCTATGCTCGTATCGGTTGACCTGAAGCCAGTTGGCGAAAGCCCAACCCAAATTACCTGCACGAACGCGCGTTACGTCCTTGACGCGGCCGGCTCCACGGGCGTCTTGGCGAGCACACGATCAATGTCGCCGCCAGCCATACGGGGGCTTTCCTGATAAAGGAAACAGGCCACGGCACGATGTCCATCGGTCTGAAAGAGGGGCGGGGTGGTCGTCCGGCAGATGTCCATGGCATAGGGGCAGCGGTTCACGAACTTGCAACTCTGCTCGGCGGAGACGACTGGCCTGGCAGGATCTACCGGAAGCTCATGGTGCGTCCAGGGGTGGTTTGGATCGGCCTTGGGGATCGACTGCACGAGCAGCTGGGTGTAAGGATGCCGAGGTTGCTTGACGACCAGATCGACATCACCGGCTTCAGCCACCTCTCCCCGGTACATGACCAGGATGTTGCGACTGATCTGATAGGCGGTGGTGAGATCGTGGGTGATATAGAGAATGGAAATGTCGTACCTGAGGTGCATCTGGCGCAGGCTTTCGAGAATCGTCGCCCGTAACGAGGCATCGACCATGGAAACCGGCTCGTCGGCAATGATCAGGCGCGGCTGCAACAGAAGCGCGCGCGCGACCATGACCCGCTGCCGCTGCCCGCCGCTCAATTGGTGGGGGTGTCTGCCCAGCGTCTCCTCCGGCCGAAGCCCAACCGCGTTCAGCGTCTCTTCCATCAAAGCGCGCGCCTTCTCCTTTGAGGGCGCGAGTTTGAACTTCTGGATGGGCGTGCTGAGAACATGATCGACCTTGTAAAAGGGGTTGTAAACTTCATAGGGATCCTGAAAGATGACCTGGACATCGCGCAAGAAGCGCTTTCGCTCATCGCCTGAAAGGTGCTCAATGTCCTTTCCGCGATAGAGCACTTCACCGCTGGTAGGCGAGGTGAGACCGAGGAACAAGCGGGCCAGCGTCGTTTTTCCGCTTCCGCTCTCCCCGACGATCGCGGTAATCGTGGGCGGCTCGTCGTCGACACGGAAGGAAAAATCGTCAAGCGCGACCATTCCGGGCGTCCTGCTGAAGCGGCCGCCGCCAAACACTCTGGTAACGCTCCTGGCCTCCAGCAAAACCGCCATGGGTGCTCCCTAATACAAATGACACGACACGCGGCGGTCAGGCTCGACCTCGCGCAGATGCGGCTCGATGAAGGCGCACTGCTCCATCGCCTGAGGACAGCGCGAGCGAAACGAGCAGCCGGCTGGCCGGTGAAGCAGGGAGGGAGGGAGACCGGCTATGCCCTGGAACGCCCCTTTCACCTCCAGGGTCGGCAAACTGGCAATGAGCAACTGGCTGTAGGGATGGAGGGGTGCGCGGAAGAGCGCGCCGACATTGGAGACCTCGGCCAGGTTCCCGGCGTACATGATGCCGACGCGATCGACCACCTGCGCCATTAGGCCCATGTCATGGCCGATGAGGATGATCGAAGCGCCAAGATCCTCTTGCACCTTCAACAATGTATCCATCACCTGCCGCTGCACGACCACATCGAGCGCGCTGGTGGGCTCGTCGGCGATGATCAACTTCGGCCGCAGGCTGATGGCGATGGCAATGCAGACCCGTTGCTTCATGCCGCCACTCAGCTCGTGGGGGAACATTTCCGCCACTTCCCGGCGGAGTCCGACGCTTTCCAGCAGCTCACGCACCCGTTCATCGAGCGCCCTGCCGGTGAGCTTCACGCCATGGTCGGTCAACCCATCCCTGATCTGCTCCTGGATGCGCAGGACCGGATTGAGCGAGTTCATGGCTCCCTGAGCGACAAGCGCGATGCGGGCGAGGCGAACCTGCCGGATGCCTTCCTCGGAAAGCTCGACCAGATTGTCGCCTTCGAGGAGGACTTCGCCCTCGACGATGCGCCCCGGCGGCCGGATGAGCCGCATCAAGGCCAGGGCCATCGTCGACTTCCCTGATCCAGACTCGCCGACGAGGCCAAGACGCTCGCCTTCATAGAGGGTGAAGCTGACGCCATTGACGGCCTGCACCGGACCACGGGAGGTTTCGTAGTGGACCCGCAGGCCGCGGACATCGAGAATGGGGGGATTCACGTCGCTCCCTTGGGTTCGGACCCTCATTGGCAAGCAGAAAGGACAGCCGCATCATCGCTGTCGATCTGATGCGATCGTGGCTTGTCGTCGCCGTTCAGGCGGTCAGTATGCGGCAGGAGCGGATCGCGGTAAAGACAAGCCGGGGTAAGCGGCTCACGCGGGCCGGGGCACGAGGCCCGCCATCTTCATTGCTGACTACCCGATGGTTTCACTGTAAAGGTTCAGTCCGGGTACATCGACCCGCGTGTGGTAAAGCGACGCCGTTTCCACTTCGGTGATCACGAGCGTCCTCCGATCGGCGCCGCCGAAGGCAACATTCGTCACATTTGCGCCAGGAACCAGGATCTCGTTGTCAAGATCGCCAGAGGGGTCAAAGACGGCTACTCTGCCGCCGCCGTAGTGTGCGACGTAGAGCCGGCCCTGCTCATCGAAGGCCATGCCATCCGGGCCGGTTCCGCCAGGGAGTGAAGCGAAGTCTTGCCGCGCGCCAATGACGCCGTCTGTCCCGATCGGGTAGCGCAGAATCCGGTGATGAAGTGTTTCGGCGAGGTAGACGGCGTCGCCATCGGGCCCGATGGCGACCCCATTCGGAAAGGCCAGGCCAGAGTCAATGCGCTCCAGGACACCATTGGGGAAGAGGCGGTAGAAGCCCCCCGTCGGGTTGGCGAGCGTGGAGCGCCAAGGGTCTGAGAAGTAGAGAATGCCGACTCTGTCAAAGACCAGGTCATTCGCCCCATTGAGCGGCTTGTCTTCGTAGGCGTCGACCAGGATGGCAGATCGGCCATCCGCGATGCGGAGCACGCCATGGATGTCGTCGCCTTCGTCCGCGACGTAAAGCGATCCGTCGCGGTGAAACGCAAGCCCGGCCGGGATGCCCCCGGTGTTGAAAAACTCCGAAACATCGCCATCCGGCGTGCGGCGTACAATCGAGCTGGTCAGCCAGTTGACGAAGTAGAGATTTCCCTCGCGATCAAAGGCCGGGCCTTCAGGCGAATCGTATCCCGAGATCAGGGTAGTGGGCGGCGAGGTCACTAGTCGCATCCTCCAGGTTGGCTTTGAGGTTCCTCACATGAAGGTATCGTGCCACGCGAGTTCAATATGGAAAAGTGCGGATTCCGGTCACCTCGCGACTGTCGAACTGTCTCTTCAAGGGGGATGACTTTAAGCTAGGTTTAGCGCGCCTTGGTACCTTTCTCGCCTTTCACGAGCGGTACAGTTGACGGATCGATCGCGCCAGTTTAGGCTGGCGCCTCATCGGGGCGAAGTTGCCCTGTTCGCGCTGATGGCTTTCGGCGCAGAGGGTCTGGCAGCCCCGCCGCGCTGCAACCGCCACTCGAAAACGAGGAGAAGTTTATGAGCGATCCCCGTGTCGATTCCCTCCTTGACGAAGCATTGCGATTACGACTTTCCCGCCGTTCCATCATGCGGCGCGCCGCAGCCTTGGGTCTGACCACGGCCGCCATCGGCGGCGTCCTCACGTCCACCGGGCGGGCCAGCGCGGCGCGACGTGCCCCAGCGTTCATTCAGGAGCGCCAGCTCAACACATTGCAGGCGACCTACTTCGTCCCCGCCGGCCAGGAATTCTTCACCCAGATGGCCCAGGAGTGGGGGAGTCAGAATGGCGTGACGGTCACCACCGACTACATCGGCTGGCCGGACCTGCAACCGCGCATCGCGGCCGCGGTGGAAGGCGGGTCGGGCGCCGACGTCATCGAGATGTGGGACACCTGGCCCTACCTCTACTACGAGAACATGGTCCCAATGGACGAGCAGGTCGGCGTTGTCAGCGATGCGTACGGCGGCCTCTACGACTGGGTGGTCAAGACCGCCTCGGTCGACGGCAAGTGGTACAGCATCCCGCACGGCTCCTCCAGCTCCGCCTTCGCGTATCGCATCAGCCTTTTCGAGGAAGCCGGCATCGAAGACCCGAAGAATAACTTTCCGGAGACCTATGAAGATCTCTTCGCCCTTGGCAAGACGCTGAAGGAAATGGGCAAGCCGTTTGGTCAGGCGCTCGGGCAGAGCCTGGGCGATCCGCCGAGCTTCGCCTATCCCTTCATGTGGGCCTATGGCGCCATGGAGGTTGAAGAGGACGGCACGACGGTCGCCATCAATAAGCCGCAGTTCGTTGAGGCGCTGCAGGCGTTCACCCAGCATTGGAAGGACGCCTACGATGAGACCGGGCTCTCCTGGGACGACGGCGCCAACAACCGGGCCTTCCTCTCTGACCAGATCTCCGGCACGCTCAATGGCAGCAGCGTCTACCTGGCCGCGGTGGCGGCGAAGGCAGGCGAATCAAAACTCGACTACGAAGTTCAAGTTGACCCCGATGACATCTGGCACGCCGGGTATCCAACTGGCCCGGCCGGACGCTTCAATGTCCTCGGCAGCCGCTCCATGGCAGCCATGAGCTATTCGCCAAACGCTGATGCGGCGGTCGAGCTGCTGGAGTACTTCTATACGCCAGAAGTCTTCATCCCCTGGCTGGAGGCGCAGGGCGGCTACATCATCCCGATGGCGCCGGGCTATGCCGACCTGGAGATGTACACCGGCAATCCGAGTCTGGCGCCCTACCCGGCCGTATCCGACTACAGCCGCAACAAGGGCTTCGCCGGGCCGGCGAACCAGATGGCGGCAGAGTCTTCGGCGCGGTACGTCATTGTCAACACCTTCGCCCAGGCGATCCAGTCCGGTGATGCCGCGGGCGCGGTCTCACAGGCCGAGGCGCAACTCAAGCGCATTTACGGGAGCTAGTTCCCTCACGCCAATTGGCCCTGACGCTCAGTCCGCTTGAGCGTCGGGGCCGACCGGCGCGTTCGCCATCCTCCTATCGACTGAGGCGTCCGCGTCGCGGAGTACTCCATGAGCGTCATCACTGCCGAACCCAGGAGAGAGCCGGAGGTCGTCGAGACCCCTCGCGGCAAGGCGCGCTTCTGGGATCGCGAGGCGCCGCTCGCCTATCTGTTCATGATTCCCGGCTTGCTCATTCTGCTTGTTTTCATGGCCTATCCCTTCTTCCTGGGCATCTATCTCTCGATGACCGACAAGATGGTCGGCTTCGCCGATTTCAGCTTCGTCGGCCTGGAGAACTATCAGCTGCTGTTGAACGACACGACCTTCCGACGCACGGTGGCCAATACGTTCATCTATAGCGTCGTCACCGTGCCAATCAAGCTCCTGCTCGGCCTTGGCTTGGCGCTGGTGCTCAACCAGACGTTCCACTTCAGCCGCTTCATTCGAGCAGGTCTGTTGCTGCCGTGGATCGTGCCGACGGCCATTAGCAGCCTGGCCTGGTTGATGCTCTTCGATCCGATTCTCAGCCCCATTTCCTGGGTGCTGAAAGACTGGGGTCTAATCGCCAACAATATCAATTTTCTTGGTGATCGCTGGAACGCGATTGCGGCGGTCTGCCTGGCCAACGTCTGGCGCGGCTTGCCCTTCTTCGCCATTTCGATTCTGGCTGGATTGCAGGCGGTCGCTCCCGAGTTGCATGAGGCTGCGGCCCTCGACGGGGCCAGCGCCATTCAGCGCTTCTTCTCCGTCACGCTGCCCACCATCCGCACGGTGGTGCTGATCGCCACGCTCTTCTCGATCATCTTTACCTTTTCCGACTTTCAGCTCATCTATGTGCTGACAAAGGGTGGACCTGCCAATTCGACGCACGTGTTCGGAACGTTGGCTTGGCAAACGATGACGTATGGTCTCGGTCAGGCCGCCGCAACATCCCTGTCCATGTTTCCGTTCCTTGCACTTTTCGCCGCAATTCTGTTGCGCTACATTCGCGCGGACGACTAGGAGCAGAGATGGTCGGCAGCAACGCGTTTGGCATGCGATTGTTGAAGCTTTGGATTCCGCTTCTGCTCTATGGCATATTCCTGCTCTTTCCCTTCGCCTGGATGCTGATTGTCTCCATCAAACCCGATCAACTTCTGCTCGATACGCGCATCAACCCGTTTGCCATCATCAGCCCCACACTGGAGAACTACCGGTTTCTCTTGCAAGAGACGCAATTCCCGCGCTGGATCTGGAACACGTTTGTCGTGACGATCGGCGCGACAGTTCTCTCCCTGTTCTGCAGCATTCTCATCGGCTACGCGCTGGGACGATTTCGTTTCAGAGGCGGCAACACCCTTGGCATCAGCATCTTCATGCTCTACCTCGTTCCACCGGCGCTCTTGTTCATTCCCCTTTCCCAGATCGTCTCCCGCTTCGGGCTCTATAACAACTACTGGTCGCTGATCCTCGTTTATCCGACGTTTCTGATCCCTTTTGCTTCCTGGCTGCTCATGGGCTACTTCCGCACCATCTCGCGCGAGCTGGAGGACGCCGCGCTGGTCGATGGCGCGACTCGCATCCAGGCCATGATCCGCATCGTGCTGCCGTTGGCGATTCCCGGGATCCTCTCGGCCGGGATCTTCTGCTTCACCCTGGGCTGGAACGAGTTTTTGTACGCCCTCGTCTTCATGGGTTCGGGCGACATGAAAACGGCCCCGGTCGGTGTCGTCAGCGACCTTATCAGGGCCGATGTCTACTTCTGGGGATCGCTTATGGCGGCGGGCATCCTGGGGTCGGTGCCCGTGGCCGTTGCCTACGCCTTCCTGGTCGACAACTATGTCTCGGGACTGACCGCCGGGGCGACGAAGGGGTAAGTTCAACGCATTTGCTCAGGTGAAGAGCCGCGCCAAATGCAATCGGAAGCCGGGCAGCACGTCCTCACCGTCGAGCGTGTCCTGCTCCGAAAGAAGGGTTTGAGTCCCATCGAGACGTTGGACGCGCACGGTGTGCCGCGGGGGATCGACAATCCAGATCAGGCGGACACCGGCCGCGAGATAGAGGGCGGTTTTTTCCTCTATCGAGGGGCCGCTTTGCGACGGGGATACAACCTCGACCACGAGGTCTGGAGCGAGCATCGGATATGCATCTTCGTCCACCGGAACGCGGTCGCGCTGGACGAACGATAGGTCAGGCCCAAGCAAGGTGTCGGGATCGCGTCCTAGGATAAAGCCACTCTGATCGTAAATCACGCCGAGACGGTTCTCGACAACGAACCCGTACAAATGCCAACTGACCGCACTGACAACGCGTCCGTGTCTCGCCATCGGCGGTGGCATACGGTAAAGCACTCCCTTGATTAGCGCGTACCGGAATTCATCATCCGGTAGTCGCTCGACATCCTTTACGGTCCAGAGCTTGGTCGTTGTCATTGCGCGAAACCCTCGGATATCCTCGGAGAAGAGGCGCAGCTTACGGTTCGAGGCGACGCACTCCGGGTACGCGGTCGAGTCCCCGATCGTAGCTGTAGATCGAACCCGTGGATGAACTTCGCCGCGCGTGCGCGACGCACAAGCAATCGACAAAGTGGAGGTTGGATTCACCGTACTGTGTCAACGCTTCCAGAATCGCGTCCTTGTGTTCCAGGCGTAAGCCATTTCCGGCGATGACCGCGCTTGGGTTCCTGGCAATCGTTCGTCGGGGCGTGCCGTACAAGCGATCAGAGGCAAACACGAAAATCGTTTCTGCGATCACCGCTTCACTGGTCGTCAACTCGCACTCGCCATTGTTGGCTCGCTGGAATAGCTCAAAGCTGCGATTCGCTTTTTCAGAATCGTCCTGCGTCAGCAAGCGCACGAAGATGTTTGTATCGGCAAACTCGCTCACCAGGTTTCTTCAGCGTAACGCTGGGCGACATCGTCCTGAATGATCTCATCCCACTCTTCCATTGGCACGTCGATCGCGGGAATCGAGCCTACCACCTCAACAAGCGAAGGGTACGCCTTCTTGAACCTGCCCTCTCCGTCTTCTATGACGAATCTGATCTTGTCATGGGTCCTCAATCCCAGCTCATCCCGAATCTCCTTCGGGATTGTCACTTGGCCCTTGCTGGTCAGCGTCGTGATCTTTGCCATCTCGACCATCCTTACCTCTGAAGCCAGTAGTAATGATCGCAGTGGTATTCGTAGCGATAGCGTAATGCTTTTCTGGCTGTACCCCTTGTGACCCCTGCCAAAAGCGGTCACTGGCGCATCCTAAGCGGCAGGGTGGCACGAGATCATGTCCAGCCTGTTGAGGCGTCATCTGTCTACCAAAACCTGACCGGACTCGGCAATCAGGGTGCCGCGCTGGCCGACGCGGTCCTGGCGCTGGTCAAGGCCAGTTCGCTAGGGCAGATGCTCGCGGTCCAAGGCGGAATGGCGCCGCGCTGGACCGTATCGGCTGCTATCTTGCCGTACGAGCGGTGCGAGCGAAGCGATCGCGCCGCGCGGATCATGATTCGATCGTTGGCGCGGCGATGACTGGAATCCCAGACATCGAGCGGTTTGTACAGGAGGACCTCGATGGTCGCGAAGACAATGCAGGTTGTGCGGGCGCACGGCCCGCGCGATTACCGGATCGAAGAGATTGCCGTCCCAACACCGGGACCCGGCGAGGTGCTCATCGAGGTCGAAGCGTGCGGCATCTGCGCCTCCGATATGAAGTGCTGGCTGGGCGGCGAGCTCTTCTGGGGCGCCGATGGCAAGAGCGGCTACTGCGAGCCGCCCGCGGTCGCGGGGCATGAATACGCGGGGCATGTGGTGGCCCTGGGCGAGGGCGCGGCTGAGAAGCACGGTGTCGCTATCGACGATCGGGTCGTCGCCGAGCAGATCATTCCCTGTGGAGAATGCCGTTTCTGCCGCGATGGGAAGTACTGGATGTGCCAGGTGCATCCGATCTTCGGCTTCAAGAACTTCCTTATCGGGGGGATGGCGAAGTATTCGCTCTATCCCGAAAAGTCGATCGTGCATACGGTCCCCGCATCGCTGACGCCTGGCGAAGCGGCCTACATCGAGCCGGCGGCCTGCGCCTGGCACGCGGTCGACCGCGGCGAAATCCGGGAAGGCGACACGGTGGTGATTGCCGGGGTCGGCAATATCGGGCTGTGCATGCTGCAGATCGCGAAGATGCAGGGCGCCGGACAGCTCATTGCGCTCGACACCAAGCCCTACCGGCTGGCGCTGGCCGAGCAGTTCGGGGCCGACCTCGGCATCGACGTGACGGCCGAGGACGCCGTCGCACGGGTGCGCGCCCTGACAGGCGGCTACGGCTGCGACGTCTACATCGAGGCGAGCGGCAACCCGGCCTCGGTGGGACAGGGATTGGAAATGATCCGCAAGCTAGGCACCTTCGTGGAGTTCAGCGTCTTCAACGAGCCGGCCACCATCAACTGGACGATCATCGGCGACACTAAAGAGCTGACCATCCATGGTAGCCACCTGGGGCCGTATTGCTACCCCAAGACAATTGCCGCCATCGCCAACGGCTCCCTCGACGTGAAGCCGCTGGTGGCCGAGGCCTACCCACTGACCGCGTTCCACGACGCCATGCAGGCGTCGCTTAGTGGCGGCGTCATGAAGAACATCATTGTGCCCGTCTGAGATGGCTGACACGCTACCGCTGCACCGGACGACATTTCTTTTCGACGTTGATAACACACTGATCGACAACGACCGGGCGAAGCATGACCTTTCGGCCGGCATCGGCGCCGTCCTCGGCGAAGGGGACGAACGACGCTTCTGGGAACTCTATGAGGAGATACGGCGCGAGCGAGGGCTCGTCAACATTCCCCTGATCCTCGCGGAATATGGAAACGAGCTTGACCGGGACGCTGCCCTTACCGCTACGGAGCGGCGACGCAGGCGCTTTGCGTTGGCGGAGATTGTGATGGGATTCCCCTACCAGCGATATCTCTATCCCGGAGCGCTGGATGCTCTGCGTGAAGCGCGCAGACTTGGTCCTGTTGCTGTCCTTTCGGAAGGAGACGCGACCTTTCAGCCGCACAAGATCTGGCGAGCCGGACTCGATTCTGAGGTTGATGGCAATATCCTCGTCTTTGACCGCAAGCTGGAACACCTTGACGAGTTGCTCGCGGCGTATCCCGCTGACCATTATGTGCTCGTTGAGGACAAACCCGAGATTTTGGCGAAGGTTAAGCAAACGCTGGGAACGCGGGTGACCACCGTGCTACTGCAACAGGGCAAGTACGCTCTGACTCCCAGAGTTGATGGGCCGGAGCCAGACCTGATTTTTGAGAGCATCGCCGCGTTCGCCGAGAGCGATCTCTCCACCCTGGGCGGCTAGCCAGAACCTGAGAGTGGAGCTTGACCATGAATGATCCGCGGAGACCAGTCCTTGCCCATGTGATCGAGAGCCTAGCGTCGCGCCGCGACGCTTTTGCGGCAATCATGGCGGGAGGCTCTGCTGCTTCACTCGCTGTCCTGGGGAATCGCGAGAGCGAGGCAAAGAAGAGACGCAAGAAGAAGACGTGCAAGGCGCCGAAGAGAAAATGCGGGCAGAAGTGCGTCAGTCTCGTGAGCAGCAAGCATTGTGGGGGCTGTAGCACGCGCTGCACCCAAGGCACATCGTGTCTGGAGGGGGTGTGTTGTGCTGGCGGCTCGGTCAACTGCCGCGGGAATTGTCGCGTCGACTGCCCACCTCCCGTGGCAAATCGACCATTCCCTCAGCGGCTGACATACGGAGCCAGCAAACCCAACCTCTGGACGCAGGACCAGCTCGACAACCATGTACGCGCCGCGTATGCCAGTTGGAAATCGCGGTACCTCATTGAAGCCGGGCGCGATGGCAATGGCAATCGCCTATGCCGGGTAGCGCTCGGCAAACCGGGGAGCGACGGGCACAAGGCCACGGTTTCCGAAGGTCAAGGCTACGGCATGGTCATCGTGGCCACCATGGCGGGGCATGACCCCGAGGCGCAGGAGGTTTTCGACGGGCTCTGGCGCTTTTCGCGCGCCCATCCGAGCGTCGTCGACAGTCGGCTGATGGACTGGAATGTACCTGGCAAGGATGGCAACGACAGCGCCTTCGACGGCGACTGCGATATGGCCTACGGCCTGCTCCTCGCCACGGCCCAATTCGGAAGCGGGGGCTCGTTTGACTATAGAGCCGAACTCGATCGCACGCTCGCTGGCATCCTGGCCTCGACGATCGGGCCAGCCAGCCGACTCCCCATGCTGGGCGACTGGGTGGACGCAAACGGGGGCGCCTACAATCAATACACCCCGCGCACGTCTGATTTTATGCCCGGACACTTCCGTGCCTTCGGCCGCGCCACCGGAAATGGTGTCTGGGCGAGTGCGCTTGCCGCCTGCCAGGATGTAGTGACGATGCTCCAAACGAATTTCAGCGCGACGACCGGATTGCTCCCCGACTTTGTGCAGCCGCAATCGCCAGGCAATCCCGCGCCTCGCCCGGCTTCACCAAATTTCCTCGAAGGCGCCCATGACGGCGACTACAGCTACAACGCGGGTCGCGATCCGTGGCGGCTGGGAACCGATGCACTTATCAATGGCGATCTCACATCCGGTGTGCAAGCGCGCAAGATCAGCGATTGGGCGAAAGCCGCTACCGCCGGAAATCCGAACGGATTCCGCTCCGGCTACCGTCTCGATGGAAGCACGTGGAACGATACGAACTACTTCACCACGTTTTTCGTGGCGCCGTTAGGTGTCGCCGCGATGACGGATGCCAGGTCCCAGAACTGGGTCAACGCCATCTATGGAGCGGTGTTCGAGAAGCGCGAGGATTACTTTGAGGACAGCGTCACACTCCTTTGCTTGTTGGTGATGACCGGGAATTTCTGGGATCCAACGCGGTGATCTGAAGGGTAAAATCCGGGAAACTCACGGAGATTTAGAAGGGCGAACCCGGCAACGCCAAGGGGGAAACAGGTATGGAAGCCCTGTTTGCGTGACAGATGACCATCCGAACAGCCAACTCGCCTATTCCTCCGATCGTCCGTTTGCCCACGCGTAACGCGGTCCTCTCCGCCCTATCGGCCTTTTCGGCCGGCGGTCCTCATCATCGTCGGGCGCCTCGTTCGCCAGGCACGGACTCGCTCTCGTTGGGAGACCCGGCTTTGCCGCCGACCATGATCCCAATCCTTAATTGGCGCAGCCTCTAACATCGCTATAAGCGATCGAGTGAGTTGGGTTGCGGGTTGTCCTGACGCCGGCGTCCTGGAGCCTTGGTGACTTGTGTCAACATCACATGTCAACGACCCTTGACAGGGGACGGGGGGTGGGGTAGGCTCTGCGGGCTTCGCGAGGGGCGGCACGTTGACAAGCTGGCAGACGTGGACGGAGGGCCTGGCGCTTTGAGAGGGCGTGGGGGGTTTCGTCGTCTGTCGAAGACGGAGCGAG
>JBBRVX010000003.1:0-62594 GCA_038246475.1 Thermomicrobiales bacterium
CGCGATCGAGCCTCTGCCGGTGTGGAGCGACGATGGGCACAGCGGTCTGGGACGCCGGATACCGGGGCCGGTCGACCGCCTTGCTTGTCGTGGCGAATCCGGAAGGATTACGGATCGCGCGCGACGCACGGGTGATGCAACTCGTGTTCTTCACCCTGAACGCGGCAACAGCGCGGGGCTACGACGGCGTCTATCAGGGAGAAAACCTCGGCGAGAACGCACGGGTTTAGTCGCGGCGCGCGTAGTCTGGCCGGCGCGGAGCAGCGCCGGGAACCGGGATTTGCGTCATCGCCAATTGTTCTTCCGCCGTTTCATCGCATGTCGGAACAGGGCAATAGTAGATGACGGTATACGTTTCCTCGGTCTGATAGCTGAAGCGTGCCGGCCTGCCCATGACGCCGCGCATTTGCATGGAGACGCGATGACTTGGACACTCGGGGACATCCGGCTTCGTTCGCTCTCGCTTTAATACCCAGTCAAGTACCCGCTGCACCACGCGGAAGCTCCTTCAACTCTGCCGGCAACGGTGTATCAGGGTACCAGAGTCGGCCTGCAGCCGAACGCTGAATATCGAGCCCCTGCGCCGGATAGGATATATAGAGCATTGCAGCCGATAGCGGTGCAATCCCTACAAGTGGCAGGATGGCTGAATGGTCGATGATATTGTGGAGGCGCTCCGCAGCCGCTACGGCAAAGAGTGGGTTGAGGATACCGACGCCAACATTCGATTCGCCATCGAGGCGGAACGCCTGGTGGCGGGTCTCGAAGATGCGCACCTTATTGGAGAGCCGGAACTGGATGACCATCATGTGACGCTGCAGTTCTGGGTGGATCGGCCAATATCCGACCTGATGACCGCCGACAGGGTGGCATTCGAAATCTTCGCGCGAATCAGTATCGAGATCTTCTATTCCGAGCGGCGGTTTATCGAGGGGGCAATCGTCTACACGTTTGTCACAGGAACGTCCCGGCATGGCCACAGTGGGTCTGTGATTCTGGCCGGTCCGCACGCGGCGGAGTTTTCCGAGCGGTTTCGGCAGCGGATGGTGGGCGGTCCGCGGTATCACGCGTAGGCGACTCAAACGGATTGCGGTTGATCACTGCCGGAAATACGGTCTGCTGGAGCTTAATTCCCCCTCTCCCGGCCCGACGGGGCTAGGGGAGGAGAGGGGGTTAGGGGGTGAGGGCCGCGGCGGTGCGCGGAACGGATTACCCGAATTCCGAATCAGGGAGAAACCCGTCATCGAAGCGATGATCGGTTGCGCAATGGGGAAGGGACGGATCAGATGGCGACGATTCGCATGGAGGGCATCGGGGTCACGACGGCCCCGGACGGAGAACGGCTGGTGCTGGCCGTCATGAACGCGGGGGTGGATATCCTGCATCGCTGCGGCGGAAACGCCCGTTGCACCACGTGCAGAGTGCAGATTCTCGCGGGCGACGCCGGACCGATGACAGACGCGGAGCGAGAGAAGCTGCTCACCCTGGATGAGATTCCCGAAAAGATGCGGCTTTCGTGCCAGGTGCGGTGCTGTGATGACCTTACCGTGAAAGTTCTACGCCGGCTTTCGGAGAATCCGGACATGGGAGACGCGGGACCGCAACCTGACTCCTGGCCGCTGGAATGCAACCGGTGAGGAGTACGATGCCGGCCGAAGGGCCGGAGCTTTTGACGCCGGAAGGTTGAAAACCTACACTTGGGGATGGCCATGCTAGATGGGGAGCTGGCGGTGCCCTGAACCCGCAACCCGCCTTAGCGGGGTTGAATTCCTCTTCGAGGTCCGGTGCTTCGGGACTGGCGGCGATACGCGGCGTTGATGGAAGGGTCCCGCGCGGCGGGGAACGGCGAACCCGGTCAGGACCGGAAGGTAGCAGCCGTAAGCCGACCTCCCTGGGTGACGTGGGGCAGCCCAACCGGAGCCAGCGACCGCTGAAAAGCCGGAGTGGCGCGATCGACAAGAGGTGCATGGCCATTTCTGATACGCCTCGCTCCCGAAATGGAGTGAGGCGTGTTGCTCTCTGCCGATCGAGCCGGCGTGGCTCGTCCTCTCCCCCTTTGCTCAATGTTCTGAAAAGAGAAAGGTAAGCGCGCGATCCCTTTGGCAGGTGCCCCTCCGCCGCGCTCCCGGCGCACGGCCAGAGCACAGGCTCATCCAGCCCATGCGACCATACACCCCCTCTGATACCTAGATTTACCTAGATATGGCGCACTTTTTGCTCGAAAACGTGTCTATATAGATAGAGGGGTTGTGCGAACCGGCGTGCAGCGTGGACCTCGAGACCACGACCACGCCAACCGCTCGCGGGACCGGCAGGGGCGCCTGTCGCCATCCACCCCTCCCCCCATCTGATCCTGACGCCCGCGATGGCCATCGCGGGCGATCATCGTCAACCTTAGGGGAACAAGGAACCACGCCAGTTTGAGAGGGTTCGTCACCCCCCGCCAGGAGGCCGCGGGGCAGCGGGAGCCGGGATCGTATCGTAGAGATTCAAGGTTTCATCGCGCAGTGTGTTGTACCCGTGTTTCATTGTGCTCGTGTTCTGCTCACGCATCGAGGCCGCCATTGCCTCGCGCTTCGAGGCCGCCATTGCCTCGCGCATCCCGGCGCCCGCTGCCCCGCGTCCTGCCTTCGCGTCCGTGTCCCACGTCCGCGCCGCTCGTCGTGCCCGTCGTCTGGCCGAGGCCGCGGTGCGCTCGCTGAGGTCGGACTGGAAGCGAAGGGGGTCGCATCGCGATCGTACTGAGGCAGGACGTCTTCAACCAGACGCCGAAAAAAGAGGTCGAGGCTCGGCACACCCTGCACGAGCGAAAACGACGGCCCCTGCTGCTTGCTAAACCTGTTCGAGGAGCAGAGTTCTCTTCACGTCCTCGATCGTCTTGGTGACCTCGATATCGCGTGGACACGCTTCCGTGCAGTTGAAGACCGTCCGGCAACGCCAGACCCCGGATTGGGTGTTCAGGATGCGCAAGCGTTCGCTGGCCCCTTCGTCGCGGCTGTCGTAGATGAAGCGTGCGGCGTTGACGATCGCGGCAGGTCCCACAAAGCTCTCGTTTGTCCAGGTGATGGGGCAGGCCGTGGTGCACGAGGCGCAAAGAATGCACTTGGTCGTGCTCTCGTATCGCTCGAGCTGTTCCGGGGTTTGCCGCCGCTCCTCAGCCCGCGGGGCGTCTCCGGCGATCAAGTACGGCTTCACCGACTTGTACCCCGCGAAGAAGGGGTCCATATCGACCACCATATCCTTGATGACGGTGAACCCGATCAAGGGCTCGATGGTGATCTTGTTCCCAAATTCTTTCATCAGTGTCTTGCAGGCCAGGTAGTTGCGGCCGTTGATGCGCATGGCATCGGACCCGCAAACGCCATGGGCACAGGAGCGGCGATAGGTGAGGGTTCCGTCCTCTCGCCACTTGATTTCGTTCAGACCGTCAAGCACACGATCAGATGGCTCAAGTTCAACCTTGTACTCCTTGAAATGGGGTTTGACATCGACATCGGGGTCGTATCGCTTAATGCGAAACGTGTATTCCACCTGTCTGCTCCTTGTGCTGGGCGTTCACTCCACTCCTGCGCAAACAGGATCGATCCTGGCGCGAACAGGGCCGGTTAGTATTTTCGTTCC
Organism: Thermomicrobiales bacterium; assembly: GCA_038246475.1. Classification (GTDB taxonomy): domain Bacteria; phylum Chloroflexota; class Chloroflexia; order Thermomicrobiales; family UBA6265; genus JACCXM01. The sequence continues at coordinate 3,622 of JBBRVX010000003.1, forward strand.
TTTGGCTGAAACTCGGTAATGCTGACACTCTTCTTGGACAAGTTCAGCCCACCGGATGTCTTGCGCAACATTGTGTGCTTGAGCCAATTGACATCGTCGCGAGTTGGAAAGTCTTCACGGTAGTGCGCGCCGCGGCTCTCTTCCCGGGCCAGCGCCCCGACGACGACCGTCTCCGCGCAATCGAGCATGGCGCCGAGTTCCAGCGCCTCGGTGAGATCGGTATTGAAGGTCGTGCCACGGTCGTCGATGCCCGCGCGCGCGTAGCGAGCGCGCAGCTCGGCGAGCCCACGACTGGCTTCATTCAGGCTCTCGGCGGTGCGAACGACGGAGGCCTTGTCCATCATCATCACCTGCAAGTCGCGCCGTACATCAGCCATGCGCTCATGCTTCGGCCGCGAGAGAAGATCATGGACCTGGGCGCGGGCGACGAATTCGGGATCGACCGGAAGTGTGGGCAAGTCGGAGTCGTGGACGAAATCGAGCATGTGGCGACCTGCCCGGCGGCCGAATACGACGAGATCGACCAGGGAGTTCGTTCCCAACCGGTTGGCCCCATGGACCGAAACGCAGGCATTTTCCCCGGCCGAGTAGAGACCGGTAATGGTGTTTGCGTCAGCATCGCGCAGGACCCGGCCGTCGATGTCGGTCGGTATGCCGCCCATGGCGTAGTGCGCGGTGGGTTGAATCGGCATCGGGTCGGTTTTGGGCTCGATGCCGAGATACGTTCTGGCGAAGTCGGTAATGTCAGGGAGTTTGGCGTCGATGAGCTCGGGGGGGAGATGGGAGAGATCGAGGTGGACATAATCCTTGCCGTCCACACCGCGACCTTCCTTGATTTCCTGGAAGATGAAGCGGGAGACCATATCTCGTGGCGCGAGGTCTTTCAGGGTGGGAGCGTAGCGCTCGGCGAACGCTTCGCCCAGGCCGTTCCGCAGAATTCCACCTTCGCCGCGGGCCGCCTCCGAGAGGAGGATGCCAAACTTGTAAATGCCCGTGGGGTGGAACTGATAGAACTCCATGTCCATCAGCGGCACGCCGCGCCGGAACGGAATGGCAAAGCCGTCCCCGGTGCCCGCCATGGCATTTGAGGTGACGCTGAAGATGCGCCCGAATCCGCCGGTGGCCCACAACACGGCCTTGGCATGGATGGTGTGGATTTCGCCAGTCCGCAATTCGAGCGCGACCACGCCACAGGCGCGTCCGTCTTCGCTGACCAGGAGATCGAGAACGTGATACTCGTCGAGGAAGTTGACGTTGTGCTTGATGCCCTGCTGGTAGAGAGTCTGCAGGATCATGTGGCCAGTGCGGTCGGCGGCATAACAGGCGCGCTTGACAGGGCCTTCCCCGAAGTTTCTGGTGTGTCCCCCGAATCGACGTTGATCCATACGGCCATCGGGGAGCCGGTTGAAGGGGAGGCCCATATGCTCTAACTCAAGGACCGCTTCGACGGCCTCGCGCGTCAAGACCTCCGCGGCATCCTGGTCGACCAGGTAGTCGCCACCTTTCACGGTGTCGAACATGTGCCACTGCCAGTGGTCCTCTTCAACATTTCCGAGCGCGGCGCTAATGCCGCCCTGGGCCGCTCCCGTGTGAGACCGGGTGGGATAGAGTTTGCTGACGACCGCGATGTTGGCCTTGCCCGCCATTTGAATCGCCGCCATCAGGCCGGCGCCGCCGGCGCCGATAATTACCGCGTCGTACCTGTGATACGCCATTGTTCGGTCTCCCGATCGACCTTTTGATGCTGACCGGATTCGCGTTGGTGCAACGATTTTCCGCCGCGGGACACTTTGCTCGACCCAATGGGCAAAACTAGCCGGGGAAGAATGGAGTGTCAAGCGCTTTCCCGCGCGACTGCCACATTGGAAGTGCCAAGAGACCATGGAGATCGATGCTTGCGGACGTTGCGATCAGGGGCGGCGCGGGTGCGCTGACGTGTGGGAAATTGGTGCTATCATCGCTGGCGTCGCACGGGGATTGCCTTACTGAGCCCCGGATTGCCGGCGAACGTCACGCTTTTGGAAATCCTCTCTCGAAGTTCGAGTCCGGAGACTCTGTGATCCTGGCTTCATCAGAGCGCATCAATGCGGTGCGGGCCGCGGCCGCCGCGCTTACGCCTGACGTGCTCGACCTGACCGCGCGCATCGCCGCGGTGGCGGCTCCCACAAATGACGAAGGCGATCGGTCCCGCTTCGTGGCAAAGCTCTTTGCAGCCGAGGGACTGGTTCCGCAACGCGATTCCATTGGCGATGTTGTCGCGACAATCCCGGGACGACTTTCGGCAGCCGGGGGAACGAAAACCCTCCTTATTGCCGCCCATCTGGATACCGTGTTCGTCAAGGAAACGCCGCTAGAGATCACGAAGACTCCAGATCGGCTGACCGGGCCAGGCGTAGGCGACAACAGTCTGGCCGTCGCAACGATCGTCAAACTGGCGCAGGTCTTGAGCATGTCCGGCGAAACGAGCGCGATGGATGTTTTGGTCACCGGAAACGTTGGCGAAGAGGGCCTGGGCAATCTCCGGGGAATACGCCAGGTTCTGTCGGACCGACCGGAGGTTGGCGCCGTGGTGGCGCTGGAAGGCCACAATCTCGGCCGGGTGACTCACGTTGCCGTGGGCAGCCGCCGCTACCGAATTGTGGCGACAGGCCCTGGCGGTCATTCCTGGGGGGATTTTGGCAAACCAAACGCCATTCACGCGCTAGCCAAGCTGATTTCCGAACTTGACGCCATTCCACTGCCGCGCTTGCCGAAAACGACGCTGAATGTTGGAACAATCGAAGGCGGCGTATCGGTAAACTCCATCGCGCCGACAGCGTCCTGCCTGCTCGACTTGCGATCCACGGATGAGCCCGCGTTGCAACGGCTGGGCGAGCGCGTAGTGCGATTGGCCGGCCGCGCCAGCCGGATCGATGGCGTGAGTTTTCGCCTGGAGACGATCGGCGAACGGCCCGCTGGCGTCGTCGCCCCTGACAGCCCTCTGGTCCGGACCGCGGCGCGGACGCTTGAGGTGCTCGGCGTGGACCCGAGCTTCGACGCTTCCAGCACGGACGCGAATGTGCCGATCGCGATGGGAATCCCGGCAATATGCATTGGCTTGACCTCCGGGGGGAACGTGCATCGGACAGACGAATACATCGAGGTGGCGCCGGTGGCGAATGGCATCGCCCAGCTTGCGCTCCTGACGCTCGCACTGTCGGAACTGCTCGCCGCTCGAGCAATCTAGACAACAGACCTGAAAGCGACAATTTGCACAGTGAGCATCCCATTCGTTGCATTGACGCTAAATACGACGGGTCCTGATCCGAAGCGGGACAGGATTTCGGCGATTTCGGCGCTCGCGATCAGCGCCGATGGAGCGAGGTCGCGCCTGGACGCGGCCATCAAGCTCGGCGACGCGTACGCAGGCCAACCGGCAGCGGCGCCCCAACGGCGGTGGCAAGACGCGGCCCGTGAGCTGCAAGCGCTTCTGCAGTCGCGCGTGCTCGTGGTGCATGACGCGGAAGCAGCGTTGGCGGTGATGGCGGCCGACGGCGTGCGCCCGGACCAACGGGCAGTCGATGTTGCCGAACTGGCCACGCTGCTCGTTCCGGGCCTGAACGCAATAGACCTCGCTTCGCTGAGCGGTGCTCTCGCTGTTGCGGTGGACGATGAACACAGGCCCCGGCAGACCGTCGAGGTGCTGGCGTCGATATTCGAGGCGCTCCTCGAGCGGATTGCCGAATACGACGATCTGACGCTTGAGCGGCTTGAGATGCACGCGCACGACGGGGGGTGGAGCTTCGCGGGACTCTTCAATGAGTATCACGCGGCGCGAACTCGCGCCAATCGTCAGGTAGAACGCCTGGTTTCTCCAGAACTTTCATTCCTGCGCGAGAGGGTTCGGGAGGACGAGCTGGAACCGACGGGTTCACTCGAACTGCTCGATCAACACGTGGTGCAGTCGGTGATCGGCCCTTCTGGAGCGCTCTCTGGGGTCATCCCGGGCTTTGAGAGACGGCTGCAACAAGAGCAGATGGCCTTAGCGGTCGCGGAAACGATCAACAGCAGCGGACAGATTCTGGTCGAGGCGGGAACCGGCACCGGAAAGAGCCTGGCGTATCTGGTTCCGTCGGCATTGTCCGCGTCTGAACGGGGGCAGCCGGTAGTGCTCTCGACCAATACGCTGGCGCTGCAGGATCAGCTCTTGCGCAAGGATGTCCCTGACCTGATCTCGGCGCTGGAGCAATCCGACACGGGAGCCCATGTCGATGTGGTGGCCGTGAAAGGCCGGTCGAACTACCTCTGCTTGCGGAAGTGGTTTCCCTGGGAGCGGCAGGCTTCGCTCGATCAGGATGAAGCGCGTCTCAAGGCGAAAGTGCTGGCATGGCTGCCGCGGACAGAGACGGGTGATCGTTCAGAACTGAGACTGACCGGCGGCGAGGAGTCGTTCTGGAGGCAGATCTGCGAAGAAGAGGGCTCCTGTGAACCGGGCTCCTGTGTATTCCACCAACGCGGGCAGTGTTTTCTGTTTCGAGCGCGACGGGCGGCGGAAAGCGCACACCTGGTGGTGGTCAATCATGCCCTGCTGCTTACCGACGCGGCGTCGAGCAATCGAATACTTCCCGATTACGACACATTGGTGATTGACGAGGCGCATCATCTCGAAGATCAGGCCACGACGCAGTTCACTGTAACGTTGACCGAACGGGATCTGATCGACTACGCGGACGCGGTGGCCGCCAATGACGGAATAACGTTGACGGGAGTCACCGCCGGCGCGGTCGCGTTCTTGCTGGGAGCGGTGACCGACGATGACGGGCAACGACGCGCCAGGCAAGCCCGGGAAAAGCTCGATGCCGCGCTGAAAACTGGCGATCAGATTCGAACAACGGGCAGAGAACTCTTCGCTGCCCTGGAGAACGTGCATCAGGAATCGGATGAATTCTCGAACTCCGCCGAGCGTGCCCGGCGCGTTACCCCGGCGACACGAGGAACACCGGCATGGCAAGCTGTTGACACGGCGTGGGACCGATTGCTGGGCGCCTTGAAGGACGCCGAATCGGAACTGCGCTGGTTCGCCACGGCCGTCGATGGCGTAGACGAGCTCGCGGTTGCGGATTTGGCGGAAGGAGGGGAGCGCCAGGAGCTCTTGCTGCTCGATCTGGCGAACACGGTACGAATCGGATCTGAACTGGCAACGAAGTTTGCGAACGCGTTCGACGCCCCGGAGACAGCCAGGGTGTACTGGCTCGAACGGCAAGGCATGCTCGAACGTATCCTCTTTCGTTCCGCGCCGCTGGACGTGAGTACGCTGCTGCAAGAACGACTCTTCAGCAAGACCCGAGCCACGGTGCTGACTTCGGCGACGCTGGCCGTTGATGGCAGTTGTGCCTTTCTGGCCGCGCGGTTGGGGATTCCCGATGCGTCGTCGCTCATTGTTCCGTCGCCGTTTGACTATCGAGCGTCGGTGCTGCTTTATCTGGCAGATGACATGCCAGACCCGACGCACCCCTATCATCGGGATGCGCTAGAGCGCACGCTGATTGAATCGATCGCGGCGACCCAGGGCCGAACCCTGGTCCTCTTTACGTCGCATGCGTTGCTCGCGGACATGGCGCGGTCAATTTCGAAGCCTCTCCTGGAGCGCGGCGTGACGGTGCTGGCCCAGCGTCGAGATGGATCCCCCCAGCAACTCACCGAGCGGCTACGGCGAGAGTCCAATGTCGCCGTGTTGGGAACCGCGTCGTTCTGGGAGGGCGTTGACGTCGCGGGCGAGGCACTAAGCATGCTTGTCATAACGCGATTGCCATTCAGTGTGCCAACGGATCCGGTTTTCGCCGCGCGCGGGGAACTCTTCGACGATGCCTTCCGCGAATACGCGGTGCCACAGGCCGTGCTGCGGTTCAAACAGGGGTTTGGCAGGCTGATTCGATCGAGCCATGACCGAGGGATTTGCGCGGTGCTCGATCGCCGCATTCTGACCAAACGGTACGGCGCGACATTTCTGCATTCCCTTCCGGAATGCTCGGTCGAGGTAGGGAGCATGAATGATCTGCCCGGTGCAGCGGAGGCATGGCTGGACGTGACGCCGCGGCAGGGAGTCCTTGAGCGACTGGCGTCGAGCAACGCATGAGAGGTGCTATGGAACCGCGGATTGGGAGAAATCTGGCCCTGGATCTGGTGAGAGTGACCGAGGCTGCCGCGCTAACGGCCGGTCGCTGGATGGGGCGTGGTCAAAAGGAAGCGGCGGATCAGGCAGCGGTCGACGCCATGCGGATGGTGCTGAACACGATTCCGATGGCCGGTGTCGTGGTAATTGGCGAAGGGACCAAAGACAAGGCGCCGATGCTCTATGGAGGTGAAGAGCTCGGCTGCGCGGCTGAACCGAAGACCGACATCGCGGTGGATCCGATCGACGGCACCAGGCTCCTCGCCCAGGGGATGGCAAATTCCATCGCGACGGTGGCGGTAGCTGAGCGAGGGGCGCTCTACGAATCCCCCTATGTTTTCTACATGGATAAACTCGCCGTGGGCCCCGGCGCGGCGCATGCCATCGACATCAACGCGCCGGTGGCGACCAACCTCGCGAATGTCGCTGCCGCCCTGGGGAAAGATGTCCGCGACCTGACCATCGTCATGCTCGATCGCCCTCGGCATGAGGCGATGGCCGACCAGGTTCGGGCGACTGGGGCGCGGATTCGTTTCATCATGGACGGCGATGTGGCCGGAGCGGTGATGGCGGCCATGCCGGAAACGGGGATCGACATTCTCATGGGGATTGGCGGAGCGCCGGAAGCGGTGGTTGCCGCCTGCGCGATCCGCTGCATCGGCGGGGAGATCCAATGCAAGCTCTGGCCCCGAGACGAAAAGGAATGGGCGGCGGTGAATGAAGCCGGCATCGATGTCTCCCAGGTGCTGACGGCGGAAGACCTCGTGCGAGGCGATGATGTGTTCTTCGCCGCCACGGGCATCACCGACGGCGAACTCCTGCGCGGCGTGCATTACTTTGGTGATGGCGCAACGACGCAGTCCGTCGTGATGCGCTCCAGATCAGGAACCGTGCGCAAGGTCGACGCCGTTCATCGCCTCAGCAAGTTGGATGCTTATGGAGTGCCGGTCGATTGACATGGTTTCACCGGCATGAGAAGAGACCGGAGAGCTCGGCACTTCGCGCGATTATTGACGGCGGCATCATCCGGTGCTAAAGTGGCTTTTGCCACGCCGGGGGCACGAACGATCCTCGCCCTCCGCATTTTCACACCTCATTCCTGGAGCGTCCGGCATTGTCTTGCCCCACCTTCGATGCGCCATTGGATTCGTGAGACGTTGGCGCCGTTTCCGAGGGTGACGATTCGCAGGAGCGCTCTGGTTCGAGGATAGAGCTCCGGAACAGCATGAGCATTCGTGGTCAATCTCAATCGTGAATCTGTCCACATCCGGGTACAACTGGAGGGAAATCTGTTGACGGTCGAAGAACTAGCCGAGGCCGCACCTGCGCCTCGCCGCAGGGCGACCCGCGCGCGATCCGCCGCGAAGCCCACTGAAGACGCCTCAATCATCACAGAATTCAATTCTGAGATCAGTGCTGCTCGGGAGAGTTCAGCAGCGCCTGATCCAACGCCCGTTACGGATGCCGCGCCATCGCCCGCTCCCGCAAGACCTTCCCGCGCCCGATCCGGCGCGAAAGCCGCCGCGGCGCCCGCTCCTGACCCGACGAGCGCGAGCCCATCCGAGGATGTCGGAGAGGGCCGCTCGATGGAGCCAGTGAGCGAGGTCGCGGCTGTGGCTGGCCGTCGTCGCGCGCCATCGGTGCAGGAAGACAACGCCGAGCGGGAGATTCCCGCGGCGTTCGCGAGTGCATCTGCCCGACCGCAAGAACTCGACACCATGGATCCTGTTCGCGACGAAGCGCGAGAGGGTGCTGCGGACCGGGTACAGGAACCAATCAAGGCGTCCGCAGAACATGAACGAAACGAAACGCGGCAGAGTCCGTCAACTGGCGATGGCGTATCGCCTCCAACCACTGCCGCAATAGTGCATCCCGCCACCGAGGAAGCGGCGCCGGCGAGCGACAACGCCTCCGAGCCTTTTCGCAGGAGCCCTTCCGACGTTGGACCTGAGCTTCCGTTTGACGGACGCGGCGATCTCGGGCAGCGCTCGCGCGGCCGAGATACCCGCGGCCGGCGAGACCGTGGTCCCCGCCCCGTCCCGAATGAACGAACGAACGGGTCGGAGCGATTCAGCGGCGATGGCCGGGACAACAGGTCCGGGGCTTACGTTCAGAATCAACCTCGTCCCCGCAATGGCGCGCCGTATACCCCGCCCGCGGCGCCGGTGCGAACTGGACCGCCGCATGTGACGGTGCTGGAGCTCGAAGCCAAATCGCCCGAAGAGCTGGCGGAAATGGCGCGTGAGCTGGAAATTCCGACGTTTAGTCGATTGCCGCGCCAGGAGCAGATGGTCCGTCTTCTGCGTGCCCAGACAGAAAAAGACGGGCAGATCTTTGGTGATGGCATCCTGGAGATCATCGAAGACGGATTCGGCTTCCTGCGCGGGCAACGGTTCCTGCCGGGACCTGACGACATCTATGTGTCACAGTCGCAGATCCGGCGCTTTGGGTTGCGTACCGGAGATCGGATCAGTGGGCAGGTGCGCCCGCCGAAAGACAACGAGAAGTTCTTCAGCCTCTTGCGCGTCGAGGCGGTGAACGGAATCGACCCTGAAACGGCGCGACGCCGCCCTTCCTTCGATTCTCTGACTCCCATATTTCCGCTGGAAATGATTGATCTGGAGACAGCGCCAAACATCCTTTCGACTCGTCTCCTGAACTTCGTTGCTCCGATCGGACGAGGACAGCGGGGACTCATCGTCTCGCCGCCCAAGGCGGGGAAGACGATGCTGCTGAAGGCGATCGCCAACGGCATCAGTACGAACTGCCCTGATATTCATCTGATGGTGTGCCTGATCGGCGAGCGGCCCGAGGAAGTGACCGACATGCGCCGGTCGATCGCGGGCGAGGTGATCTCTTCGACGTTCGATGAGCCGGTGGAGGATCATACGAAGGTTGCCGAAATGGCGCTGGAGCGCGCCAAGCGGCTGGTTGAAGGCGGGCGTGACGTCGTCATTCTGCTCGATTCCATTACTCGCCTCGCTCGTGCCTACAACCTCGCCGTGCCCCCGAGCGGTCGCACGTTGTCGGGCGGCATCGATCCGGTGGCGCTCTACCCACCCAAGCGGTTTTTCGGCGCGGCCCGCAACATCGAAGGTGGGGGGAGTTTGACGATCGTTTCGACATGCCTGATCGATACCGGCAGCCGCATGGACGATGTGATCTACGAAGAGTTCAAGGGCACCGGAAACATGGAGCTGCATCTGGACCGGAAGCTCGCGGAGCGCCGGATCTACCCGTCGATCGACATTCAACGCTCGGGAACCCGGCGCGAGGAGCTTCTCCTCGACGAGGCGACGTTGCGACAGGTCTGGACGATGCGGCGGATGGTATCAATGTTGGGCGGGAGCGAAGGGACCGAGCTGCTGCTAAGCCGGCTTTCCAAGACGCAGACCAACGATGAGTTCCTGGAGAGCCTGAACAAGGACGTTTAGAAACGATCCGGGCGCCGGGCTGTCTACCAGGGCCGCGCTGCCAATGGTGGGAGCATTCGCAGGTGACGGCAGCCTCCGAGGTGTTCCAGTCTGGAGCTATCCAGGGGCAACCGCATGATGTCGCTCCATTTCCGAGGGTTCCGCGTCGTCCCCGGTCATGACGATGTATGTGCGACCGGGGACAAGCGAGACAGCCCCGTGGGCGCCATGGCGATCGATGGCCAGGATGTTGACTTCGCCCCAATACGGGTCTTCGAGATTGAGCAAGTCTTCGGCCGCCCGTTGCAGCGCGTCATGCAGCGAGAGGCCAAAGCGCATGAACATCACGACGCTATGGGCTGTGCAGCAGCGTTGCGCCATTTCGCCGCGACCAGTGCAGGTCGCGGCGCCGTACCGCTGATCCGCGTAATTCCCGGCGCCAATGATCGGCGAATCTCCGACGCGCCCCGGGTACTTCCAGGCCCAGCCCGAAGTGCTCACCCCACTGGCGATGTTGCCGGCACGATCTCTGGCGATCACATTGACCGTGCCATGAGCATCGTCGGGTCGTTCCGGATCACGGCTCAGTACGCCCGCAAGGCGTCGCATCTTGACGGTGTACTTACCGTTGGCATCGATCCGGGACGCCCAGACGGCGCGGGCTTCAGGAGTGCGTAAGTCCTTCGGTGTGAAGCCTGATTCGCGAGCCAGCCGCTCGGCGCCTGCGCCGACGACCAGGACATGCGGAAGCTCTTCCATCACTGTCCGGGCGACATCGATGGCGTCCTGAAAGCCCTGCATCGCGGCTACGGCGCCTGAGGCAAGGGTGCGCCCGTCCATGATGCTGGCATCCAGCTCGACATCGCCGAGCAGGTTTGGCAGTCCGCTGTAGCCGACCGAGTGATCGTCCGGACTCGCTTCCACCTGGCGAATCGCGGCGACCACGGCATCGATCGCTGATCCTCCAGCTCGCAGTATGGCCATGCCATCGTGAAATCCAACGCGCGCGTTTGTGCTGCCCACAAGGAGAAGACTCACGTGATGCTTTCCTCATAGTCGTCGGAAAGGAGCCTCGCGACTTCATCGACCGCGAACTCAGGGAGTGGATCCACGGCTGCGCCGGATCTGATAGTGAACAAATCTGATTCATCGATCAATTCGCCGATGGCGGCAACCGGAATGCCATCACTCGCGATCGCTCGCGAGATCGCGGGAACAGCTCGTGGGTTGGCGGCAATCAACAACGAGCCCGAAGCCAGGAGGCCGAGGGGATCGAGCCCCAATGCTTCCGCGATGGCGTGAGTCTCAGGCAAGATTGGTATGGCGGCACGGTCGATGATGGCGCCCAGACCCGATGCCGCCGCGAGCTCGCGCACCGCTGATGCCAATCCGCCTTCTGTCGGATCATGGAGGGCGGTCACACCCCCGGCGCCACGGGCGAGTTCGGCTTCGCGGACGACCGAGATGCCCGGATGGCGGAGAAGATTCGCGGCATCCCGGACAGCGTCTTCTCCGATCAGCCTCTTCAGCCTATCCGCGCACTCGACTGCCAGCAGGGCGGTTCCCTCGATCGCCAACCCCTTGGTGAGGAGAAGGATGTCTCCTGGGCGAGCCTGACCAGGAGTGATGAGCTCGTGCGGGGCAACGTCCCCGAGCATCATGCCAACCAGAATTGGTCGTGTCAGGCCCGGCACGATCTCGGTGTGGCCCCCAATGAGCTCGACGGATCGATGCCGGCAAGCTTCGCGCAGGGAGGCAAAGTCGCGCAGGATTTCGGCTGGCGTGACCCCGTGCGGGAGCAGCGCCGTGACGAGCATCCATCGCGGTGTGCCGCCTAAACACGCGATGTCGTTGGCGTTGACTTCGACAAGGTGTTCTTCGCCATGCTCGCTGGCAAAGGTGATGGGATCGCTCTTGACCACGAGCGTCTGACCGCCGAAGGCGATGGCCGCGGCGTCGCTGCCAATTCCCGGCCCGACCAGGATGTCAGGGTCATGCGATGGAACGGGGAGGACTTTCCTGAGCAGCCAGGTGGGGAGCTTCCCAGGGGGAAGCGGAGTAAGGAGAAGATCTCGTCTCACTGCGAACGGTCCGTCGACCGCAACGAGGCTATGAAACGCGCGCGTTCTCTATGAGTCATGGGTGTCCCACGATTCGAAGTTTGGAGCGACCCCATGCGATTCGTCCAACATGGTTATTCGCAGACTCGCTTCTTTGAGCAACGCGGCACAACGATGAGAAAGGCGAAGGCCGACTTCGTACCATGTTACCGCGTCCATGATCGAGAGTCGGCCACGCTCCAGGTGTCCAACCACGCCTTCGAGCGCGTTGAGGGCCTCATCGAAGGAGCCAGACAGAGCGAGTGAACTGACCGTTTCCAGGTCCGGAGCCGCGTGGTGCTGGTCGTTCATGAGGCGCCGCGCAACGGGCTGCCTTCGTGGACGCGATCGATGGTGCCTCTGACGGTTCCATCGCCAAGGACGATGGAAACAGGTGAGCCCTCGTTCAATTGGACAACGCTGAAGATGGCCTGATTGTCGGCGGGATCGATCAACGCGGCATATCCTCTGCGCAGGACGGCTGCAGGATCGAGCGAGTGGAGCACGGCGTCCGTTCTGGAATGGCGATGAGCGGCAAACGTCAGGCAATGGTCGATCGCCAAATCAAGTCGCGACCTGGAGTCCTGGAGCGCGATCCGTTTCTCGCTTAGCGTGGAACGCGGGTTTCGCGCCCTCAGACGGTCAGTCGAGTCGCGCAATTGGGCAGCGGCGGTCGATTGGCACGACGACATTGACCACGTGAGACGCGCGTTCAGACTCTGCAATTGCTGGAGCAACTCTGAAACCGAGGGCACGCAGATTTCGGCGGCGGCGGAAGGAGTCGCGGCGGCGGCATCAGCGGCATCTTCGGCCAACGTGGAATCAGTTGCGTGACCGATACCGGCCACGACAGGCGCCCGAGAGGCAAAGACCGCCCGCACGACCTGCTCGTCGTTGAATGCTGAGAGGTCATCCATGGCGCCGCCGCCCCGAGCCAGGATCAGGACATCGATGTGCGCTTCGGCCTGAAGCGCCTCGATCGCCGCAACGATGCTGGCGGGAGAGCCCACGCCCTGCACCTGCGCCGGGGACAAGATGAGTTCTGCGAACGGGAATCGGCGGCCAATCACCGTCTGGATGTCATGCCATGCGGCGCCATGGGGCGAGGTAACGACGCCTATGCGGTCGGGCCATGCAGGAAGCGCGCGCTTCCGGTATGGATCGAACAAACCCTCGGCTTCGAGGCGTTGGCGAAGATACTCAAGCTCGAGACTCGCGGCTCCCATGCCCGCGGGTCGGATGAGATCGACGATGAGCTGCATGCTGCCCGAGGCTGGATAGATCGAAATCCCGCCATGAACCACGACCTGGTCTCCAAACTTTGGAGGCTGTAATTGTCGCAGCCCCTGTTTCCGAAAGAGGACGCATTTCAGGACGCCGTCGGCGTCTCGCAGCGAAAAATAGGTGTGACCGGATTTCGAACGGGAAAGATCACTGATCTCGCCTTCCAGCCATAAATCAGCATAGAACGGATCCGATTCGAGCGTCTCGCGAAGCAGGCAAACGAACACCCCGACCGGCAGCAAGTGCGCCGTCAAGAGCGCGATCCCTGCGATTCAAGGCGAAAGAGCGGTGAACCATATTCAACGGGTTGGCCATCGATCACCAGCATTTCCTGCACGATGCCGGAGCGATCCGTGGTGATCTCGTTCATGATCTTCATGGCTTCGATGATGCCGATGGTTTGGCCAGCGTGGACCTCGTCGCCGACCATTACAAAGGGTGAGGCGCTTGGCGTGGGAGACATGTAGAAGGTGCCAACCATTGGCGCTGTGACCAGGTGGCCCGGCTCGGCGGCAGTACCCATATCCGCCGGAACCCCACTGCCGGAGTCGTCGGGAACGACGTTTCCGCCACGCGAGGGTCGACGCAGCCGAATGGAAACACTTCCCAATTCGACGTCAAGCTCGGTGACCTCGGCCTGTCTCATCACCGCGGCAAACGAGCGCACCAGTTCGGCGACTTGGTCGGGCGACTGTTCGCTCGTGGCCGGAGGCGTTTCCGAAGACGACACCTAGCTGACTCGCTCGATGTATTCGCCGGATCGGGTATCGACTTTTAGCGTATCTCCCGGGTTGATGAAGAGGGGGACGTTGACCACCAGCCCAGTCTCCAGGGTCGCCGGTTTTGTGGCGCCGCTCGCCGTATCGCCTTTGAGTCCGGGGTCCGTATCGGCGACGGTGAGCAAAACCGCCGGCGGCAGCTCGATGTCGATCGGCTCATCGTTATACGTCAGGAGATCGACCACATCGTTTTCCCGAATGAAGCGAGCGTTCTCGCCCACGGTTGATAAGTCCAGCACAATCTGGTCGAAGGATTCGGTATCCATGAAGTAGCGATGGTCGCCGTCCGGATAAAGATATTGAACATGTTGGCGTTCGAGCCGGACCAGTGGGAACTTCGCCCCAGCTTGCACGGTGTGCTGGGTGAGCGAGCCCGTACGAAGGTCGCGAAGTGTCATGCGGACCTGAGCCGAGCCGCGGCCCTGCTTGTTGTGGGCGAATTCAACGACTTTGACAAGCCGTCCGTCCATCTCGAACGTCAACCCTTTTCGCAGATCGCCTGTATCAATCATGAATCGACGCGTCTCCTACTTTGGCGCTTTCGAAAGAACATCGAGCCCCGTCTGGGTCACAACACAGAGATCCTCGATGCGAATGCCGCCCCAACCTTCCAGATAGATCCCTGGTTCAATGGTAACCACCTGATCCGGTTCAAGGTGATCATCTGAACTCACCCCTAGCGAAGGGTACTCGTGAATCAGGAGCCCGACGCCATGACCGAGGCCATGAACAAAATTATCGCCGTAGCCAGCGGCAATGATCATGTCGCGGGCGATCTTATCCGATGCCCGTCCAGTCATACCTGCGCCGATGCCGGACATTGCGGAACGCTCGGCATCAAGCACGATAGCGTATCGTTCGATGAATGCTGGCGATGGATCGCCGATAACGATTGTGCGCGTCAGATCGGCACAGTAGCCGTTGTAGACGCCGCCCATATCAATAACGACGGGTTCGCCCGATTCGAGCGCTCGATTCGTAGCGTCATGATGTGGGCGCGCCGCGTGCGGGCCAGACGCAACAGACGTGGGAAACGAGGATCCGTTTGCCCCGAGATCCCGCATCGTCAATTCGATGCGCCAGGCAAGTTCGCGCTCTGTAATTCCGGCTTCGAGTCCGGTTGTCGCGGTGAGAAACGCGGCATCTGTAATCCTGGCGGCTTCGGAAATCGATTCCAGCTCCGCGCGCTCCTTGATCGCTCGCACCGTCTGCAAGGTGCTGCCAGCCGGAATGAGCTCAACATCGCCTGCATCAGCAAGGATCGCGGCATGGTCAAAAACGTTCATGGCATGATCCTCGAAGAGGACCCGTCGCACGCCGATTTCGCGGAATCGTTTCGCCACGAACGTTTGCCAGGGCCGGACCCAGGGGCGGACAGTGACGGTCGCGTGAACCGCGGCTTCGGCCTTGGGCAGATTTGTCGCACTCACGAAGAGCTCGACGGCGCCCCGCGACACCAGCAATACCCCGGACGATTCATCTGGAGCGTGATCTTCGGCGGGGAAACCCGAAAAGTAATGGCGGTTCGCTGGATGGGTGACGATGGCAGCGTCCGCGCCCATCGAATCTGCCACGTCCAGCAGGCGTCTGAGCCGGTCGGTCATGGCGTAACGCCAGATTTCATTGACAGTCGACCGACGAGGAAGTGCAGCGCGAGGCCGTAGCCAGGCGGGCCCAATCCAGCGATCTGTCCAATGACGACGGGCGCAATGACAGAACGGTGCCGAAACTCCTCCCGGGCGTGAATGTTGGAAATATGGACTTCGATCGCTGGCGTTGCGATGGCTGACAGCGCGTCACGGATGGCAATACTGTAATGGGTCCAAGCTCCGGGGTTGATGATAATGCCAATCGCGTCAGGGCCGCGTTGCTGAATAGCGTCGACCAGGTCGCCCTCGTGATTGGATTGCAGGTGATCGATCTGGACCGGTGGATCAAATCGCGTCGCACGGTCGCGCAGCTCCTCGACAATGTCGGAGAGCGTCGTTGAGCCGTAGTGCGCGGGTTCCCGCGATCCCAGGAGATTGAGGTTGGGGCCATTCAGCACAAGGACGTAGCCCAGGCGAACACCGTCAATCTCGCTGAGACCATCCGCACTTTGCATGCGCTCCCCGCCTAATGCAGAACCGGGTCGACCATCGTGATGCGGCGAAGCTCGACAATCTGATCGCGAAGCAGCGCTGCCTTTTCGAACTCCAGATCGCGAGCGGCGCCTTTCATCTGAACCTCGAGCTCCTTGATCATGCGCACCAGCTCGTCGCGGGGGATTTCGGCAATGATGCCGGGCTTGCCACTCTTGCCGTCCGGCGAGTAAGCGCCCTGTTCTTCGGCGACCGCGCGCACCCGCTCGGTAATGTCTCTGATTTCCTTGATGATGCCCCGGGGAACAATGCCATGCTGTTCGTTGTGCGTGACCTGAATCGCTCGCCGGCGATACGTTTCGTCAATGGCGGCCTTCATGGAGCGGGTCATGGTGTCGGCGTACATGATCACCTGCCCGTCGACGTGACGGGCGGCTCGACCGATCGACTGGATGAGCGAGCCTTCGGAGCGGAGGAATCCTTCCTTGTCGGCATCAAGGATGGCGACGAGCGACACCTCGGGAAGATCAAGTCCCTCGCGGAGAAGGTTGATGCCCACGACTACATCGTAGACGCCGAGGCGCAGATCGCGCAGGATTTCGACCCGTTCCAGGGTGTCGATCTCGCTGTGGAGATAGTGCGTGCGCACGCCCATCTCCTTGAGGTAGTCGGCGAGGTCTTCGGCCATACGTTTTGTCAACGTGGTCACCAGGGCTCGCTCGCCGCGGGTGACGCGAGCGTTGACTTCCGCCAGGAGGTCGTCGATTTGACCCTTTGACGGGCGCACCGAAATCGCGGGATCGATGAGCCCGGTTGGCCGGATGACCTGCTGAACGACCTTTTCGCTATGTTCCTGTTCGTAGGGACCAGGAGTGGCGGAGACGAAAATCGCTTGCTGAATCATGCCTTCAAATTCAGGGAATGTCAGCGGCCGATTGTCGCGCGCTGATGGCAGGCGAAATCCATGCTCGACGAGGACATCTTTGCGCGACCGATCGCCAGCGTGCATGCCCCGCACCTGCGGCAACGAGATGTGAGACTCGTCGACGAAGAGCAAAAAGTCGTCCGGAAAGTAATCCATCAACGTCGACGGCTGTTCGCCCGGCTTCCTGCGTGAGAGATGCATCGAGTAGTTTTCGACCCCGGCGCAGTATCCCGTCTCCTGGAGCATTTCCAGGTCGTACATGGTTCGCTGCCGCAACCGGGCGCTTTCCAGCAGTTTCCCCGCCGCGTCCAGCTCCCGGACACGATCGTCCAGTTCCTGTTCGATGTCGCCGATGGCCGCCCGCAATTTGTCCTCGGTGGTGACAAAGTGCTTGGCGGGATAAATGTCGACCTCAAGGCGCTCGATCAGCAACTCCCCGGTCAAAGGATCGACCTCGACAATGCGTTCGACATCGTCACCGAAGAACTCCACGCGCAAGGCAATGTCTTCGTAGGCGGGGAAGATTTCCAGCGTATCGCCGCGGACCCGGAACGAACCGCGCACCAGGGTCATATCATTCCGGTCGTACTGGATGTCGATCAGGTGGCGGACGATTTTGTCGCGCCGTGCCTTTTCGCCACGGCGCAGGGAAACCACTGTCTGGGCATACTCTTCCGGAGAGCCGAGGCCATAAATGCACGAAACTGAGGCGACGATGATAACATCGTGGCGAGTAAGCAGGGCGCGGGTCGCGGCGTGCCGGAGCTTGTCTATCTCCTCGTTGATATCGGAATCTTTTTCGATGAACGTATCAGTTCTGGGAACATACGCTTCTGGCTGGTAATAGTCATAGTACGAAACGAAGTATTCGACGGCGTTGTGAGGAAAGAATTCCTTGAACTCGGAGTAAAGCTGAGCGGCAAGGGTCTTGTTATGGGCGAGGACGATGGTCGGCCGGTTGACCTGCTCGATGACGTTGGCCATGGTGAACGTCTTGCCGGAGCCGGTCACGCCGAGCAGGGTCTGAAAACGCTTTCCCTCGTTCAATCCTTCAACCAGCTCGATGATGGCCCGCGGCTGATCTCCAGTGGGTTTGATGTCCGCGACAATCTGGAAGTCAGGCATGATTTCTCCAGGACGTGCTCTGATCGATCGGCATGATCGAGCGGGACTCATTGTAGTGTGGAACGTGCTTCCGAAACCTAGCGGATGCGATAGAACTCGGCTGCCGGCCCTCCGGACCCGATGACATCGTCGATGTGCCGAACCGACCAGCGCTGCCCTGACCACAGCAGGCGGGTCGCCGCTTCGTCGCGTTCGCACCATTCGTAGTTGAGGAAATCGGGACCAATCTCAATCGGGGAATGTGGTGCGATCTCAAACGCCAATACCGGAATCAGCACGATGGCATCACGGGAATGATCGAAGACCTGATTGACATAGTCCGCGCTGTACACGATCGAAGCCTGAAGCCCAGTGCTTTCTCGCAATGCTCTCTCCGCGGCCGCCAGGGCATTCTCCGTGGGTTCGACGCGGGCATGAATTGCCTGCCATGAGTTCCCGAATGGGGCGTCCGCACGACGCTGCAAGAGGAGAAACTGCAACCTCGCGTTGAGTCGTCGAATCACGTACGCATCCACGGCATCCGAAACAAGAGAAGGCATTGCGTAACATTTCCCCTGGTCTTTCTCACTCTGCTGGGACGTGCGGCGCCACTTGAGCGGTTGCCCGGACTGCCGTTTGCTAGTCTCGTGGTTTCCGCGGGCCGCGCCGAGGACCGATATCGATTGGCGGCGGGGGACCGGGATCGCGCAGATCGATTCCGCGCCAGCGCGGCGAGGAGCCAGGCGACGAGAGACCGGCCGGAATCCAGAGCGAAAAGAACGCAACCGCGCTGGCGATGACGAAAAGAAACGCAATGAGCCGCGAATAGTCGGATATGACAGCGGCGCCGATAGCGAGGAGAAGCGAAGCACCGATGCGGGCGATGCCGGACGAAAGGAATCTGGACGGAAAGTCGCCGCGAGCGGTGCGAGCCATTTGCACTTTCGCGGATGCAGTTTGGCTCCGCAGCGTCGATTGCAGGTTTTCGACCGGAGTGGGAGCGCGATCGGATTTCTCGAGAATCTCACGGATCTCGCGCTCGACGCGACTGGAGCCCTGGCGATCTTCGCTCGCGTTCATCGGTCGTTCGAGGTGGTAGCGGCATCGCCGCGCGAAGAAGGGCCTCGAAGGCGCTTGGCGAAGCCGCCGAGAAACATCCGGCCCATGTGGTCGCTGACGCTTTCAGGCGATAGCTCGGCGCCAGTCCCCTGCAGCAGCTCACCTTCGCGGGTAGTCTGCGTGGCCCAGACGGCGCGAGCATCTCGCGCTTCCGAGAAGAACGCCTCAAGCTGCTCAGGCGATGAGCCATCGTTGGCGGCGAGCGTCTGACGCAGCTCGCCGAGTGTCGCGGTCACCGCATCGATCCAGCGGATCGCCGACTCACGGTTCGTCAGGAGAATATCGCGATGCATGGCTGGACTTCCGGCAGCGAGGCGGGTGGTGTCCCTGAAGCCGCCGGCCGTCAGCGTCTTCATTTCGCGCCAGGAAGTATCACGGGACACCGCGTTCATGAGCGCGGCGCTGAGTGCAAACGGAAGATGGCTTACGCCAGCCACATAGGCGTCGTGTTCGCCCGGGTCGATGAAGAATGGCTCAGCACCGGCGGCCGCGACGAGGCCGAGGACCGTGCGGACGGCGTCTTCGGACGCCGTAACCGAAGGCGAAATGCACCAGGTTGCTCCCGCGAAGAGATCAGCATCGGCGCCTTCGATGCTTTGCGTCTTCCCAGCCATCGGATGTCCACCCACGAAGCTGACGTTTTTCGGCAGGATCTCATTTGCCCATTCCAGAACCTGGGATTTGGTTGATCCGGTATCCGTGACGATGGCGCCTGACCTGAGACTTGGCGCCATGTCGTGCATGAGCTCGCGCATGCCGTTAACCGGCGTTGCCAATACCACGACGTCGGCCTCGCGAACGGCCTTGGTCAAATCCCAGGCGCCGCGGTCAACCGCCCCGAGCTTTTCCGCGGCGCGTTGATGGTCGAGATTGGGGTCAAATCCGACGACCTCGAGCGGCTTCTTGCCGTCGACCTTTCGTTCTTCCGCCCATCTGCGGAGGGCGAGGCCGACCGATCCTCCAATGAGCCCGAGTCCGACGATCAGCACGCGTTGCATGTGGTGCTCACTTTCCGCGGAGAGATGTCGATGGCGAAAGCATAGATCATGGCTGGTACGCCTCGGTGAACACTTCCAGGACCCAACCCTCGCTGCCATCCTCGGCTCGAAACTTCATCCAGCGATCTCCGTTCGGCGCGAGTTGATCCTCATCAAGATACTGGAGGGGTTCGGCCGGGGAGAGCGCCCTGATGATAGGGTCCTCTGTCGAGGGACCGGAGCGAAAATTTACGGATGAATTTGCGCCGATTTGATAGGTCGGCGCAAAGGCCTCGGTGATGGGTGGTTCAGTCGGGGCGGCATCGACCACGGGGGCTTCAGATTGCGCTTCAGTTGTTGGGGCCGGCGCTGGGGCTTCCTCCCGCGGAGTCGTGAGTGTCGCTGCCGCGGGGACCTGTACGGCAGGGGCGGCCATGGGGATGAGATCGGAAAAGGGGCGCGACAGCGCGGCATAGATAACAGCCGCGCCGAAGATGCAAATGGCGATCACGAGCACCATCGTGAGGCCGACCATGAGGCCGGCGCGCCGCGACTGTTGTCGCAGGCGGGCGCTGAGTCCTGAATCGGTCATGCTACCAGGCGCCTGCCCGATATGGATTCTGGTACGAGAAACCGTTCATCATAGGGTTCGTGAGTCCAGGCATGCTAATGCTCGTCAAAACTCCCATTATGGGGCCAATACGAAGCCACTCCGCCAGGCCAGCGGTTCTGTAAGTCTACGTTGCCGCGTTTCCGGCCGTTGCTCCTGAGTGTACTCTTGAGAATATCTCGTCTGACATGTACTCTCAGGCAATGACCAAATCTCTTACGATAGCGCGCGTTTTCGACCTGAATGTCCAGTTGCACCCGACCTTCGCGCTCGTGTTCGTTTGGGTCTTCATCGATTGGCGCCTGGTCGGCGCCGAAAACAGCATTGCTGACTTTGCCTTCACCTCGGTTCTAACCCTGCTCATTTTCGGCTGTGTGCTCGTCCATGAGTTCGGGCACGTGTTCATGGCGCGACATTATGGCGTGCGCGTCCATGATGTATCGCTTTCGGCCCTGGGCGGCGTTGCGAGGATGGAACAACTTCCGGGTGATCCGGCGTCGGAAGTTGCCATTGCGCTGGCGGGACCTGGCGCCAGCCTGGCAATTGCGGCAGGAACGGCTCCCTTGATTGTGCTCGCCGGTGTCTTCAGCGGGTTTTCCTCGCTGGAGCATTATGCATTGACGGTTTTCCAACATTCACCAACAGGCCTGCTCACGACGCTTTTCTACGCGAATCTGCTGATCATGATGTTCAATCTCTTGCCAGCGTTTCCCATGGATGGCGGACGCGTGCTCCGCGCGGGGCTATGCATGGTTTGGGGGCGGGAGGCCGCAACCAGAGCCGCTGTGCTGGTCGGGCAGGTGCTTGCATTTGTGCTCTTGCTCTTCAGTGTTCTGGTGGCGCACAGCGTGATTCTGGGTCTGCTGGCCATCTTCATCATCGTGGTCGCGTATGCGGAAGATCGAGCCGTCCGGGTCGAATCGGCGCTGCGGCGTATGCGGGTAGGCCAGTTCGCGCTCTGGGACATGGGGGGAATCTCACCCGATCAACCGTTGGCCAACGCGTTGCGCGGCGGGCCGAGAGACATGGCGGTAACTCGCGACGGAACGGTCCTGGGCATGCTCTGGCGAAATCGGCTTCTGGCCGAAATTGGTCAGGCGAATCCTGGTCGGACGGTTGGCGAGGTCATGGAGGTTGGTGTTCCAGTTGTGGATATCAGCGCTTCGGTCTTTGAAGTGCAGCGTTTGATGACGGAAGAAAATCGCTGGGCGGTTCCAGTCACCGAGTCCGGACTCTATCGTGGCCTGTTCACGGGCGACAGATTTCTGCACATCTATCGTCAACTTTCTCCGGACCCGCTGCAATGGGCCCGGGAATTCCTGAATCGAAGATCGTCACAGCGGCTTCGAACGTAGCGGCCTGGACATCGTCATCCGTCGTGATGCGCGACCTTTTCCTTGAACGTGCGACCGTTGGCGGGTACGATCACCACGGATCTGGCCTCGCGCTCTTTCAGGACTGCCATGAAAGTTTCCACTCGCGGTGAATACGGTGTTCGGGCTATGGTGGCGCTTGCCAAGAACCATGGTCAGGGACCGATGTCCATTGCCGCGATGTCGAAGGCCTCAAGTGTGCCAATGCCGTACCTGGAACAGCTCATCGGCCCTCTCCGGCGAGCAGGCCTTGTCGAGAGCAAACGAGGCGCGCGCGGCGGTTATCAACTGACACGTGACCCTCAGGACGTGGGCGTTGGCGAGGTGTACCGCATCATGGAAGGGCCGATAGCCCCCATGGATTGCGTCTCTGAAGATGTGTCCGAGCAGACGTGCCCGTTGATAGACGGTTGCGAGACGAGGCCAGTCTGGATGAGGATGCGAGACGCGATCGTCGTGTCTCTCGATTCAACATCGCTCGCTGACCTCATTGCCCAGTCGCCGCGCCGAGCGATGCGGGAAAAGCCGAGCGTGGCTCCTTCAACCGTGGTTGGCTAACCGCGACAGCGGAACGAATTCGTCGGACGCGTTGCTCATGCACGCGGATCCCAGGGTCACGCCTTGAGTGCTCTTTCATCCACGGACGACACCATTTATCTCGATCATGCGGCGACCACTCCAGTTGATCCGGTGGTGCTGGAGGCCATGGCGCCCTATTTCTCTGAGCGTTTCGGGAATCCTTCCAGCATTTATCGCCTCGGGCAGGAGTCGCGATCGGCCATTGAAGTCGCTCGCGCTCAAGTGGCGAATGTCCTGGGATGTCAGGCAAGCGAAATCGTCTTCACGAGTGGAGCGACCGAAAGCGACAGCCTTGCGCTGCGAAGCGTTGCGTGGGCAGCGAGGTTCGCTGGAGGAGATTCTGCATTCGCTCCGCATGTAGTTACCACCGCAATCGAGCATCACGCGATTCTTGCCACGGCACAGTCGCTCGGGCGTCAGGGGTTTTCCGCGACCTACGTCGAGCCAAATGCTGAAGGGATCGTACTGCCTCATCAGATCGCGGCAGCGGTTCGTCCCGAAACGTGTTTGATCTCGGTTATGTATGCAAACAATGAAACAGGAGCAATTCAGCCGCTGCAAGAGATCGCGGCCATCGCGCGGGAGCAATCGATCCTTTTCCATACCGACGCGGTTCAGGCCGCCGGAACGCTGTCGCTGGACGTGGATGCGCTTGGCGTCGATCTGATGTCGCTGTCCGCGCACAAGTTCTATGGCCCAAAGGGCGTTGGCATCCTCTATGTCCGGCGAGGAACCGAGATTGATTTCCAGCAGGTTGGCGGAGGGCAAGAGCAGGGGCGCCGCGGCGGAACCGAGAACGTTCCCGGCATCGTCGGGCTCGGGGTGGCGCTCGAGCGAGCAGATTCATGGCGGGACCAGTATGCAAAGCATTGTGGCGACCTGCGCGATCGGCTGGCAGATGGCCTTCTTGATGCGATCCCGGATGCGACAGTCAATAATCCGGTCGATCGAGGATTGCGACTGCCCAACAACTTGAACATTTCCATCCCTGGAGTGCAGGGTGAGACGATCCTGCTGAGCCTGGACGGGCTCGGTATCGCCGCGTCAGCAGGTTCCGCGTGCACGACGGGCAACACCGAGCCCAGTCACGTGCTGCTGGCCATGGGATTGTCCGAGACTGCCTGTCGATCAACGCTGCGGTTCACGGTAGGCCGTGGCAATACGCTCGAGCAGATGGCCGACGCGGTCGTTGCAGTCAACGAATCTGTCGTGCGTATCAGAGAACTCGCGCATTCCGTCTAGATTCGAATTCAAGCGATGTCAACCGGAGCATCCGGGTCGCTTTCCAACGCCTATGGCGGAACATCGGCAAAAAGCCGTTCAGCAGCATTATCAGCGAGTTCTTCTAGATCTGGGAGATCGGCGAGAGACTTCAGCCCAAACATCCTCAAGAACTCCACGGATGTCGCGTATTGCAGGGGATTTCCCGGCGTAGGGAGTCTTCCCGCGATTTCGATCAGGCCCCGCGCGTGCAACGTGGCGAGGACACCAGAAGAATCAACGCCTCGCAGGGCATCGATCTCCGCGCGAGTCACAGGTTGCCGGTATGCGACAAGCGTCAGCGTCTCAAGTGAAGCTCCACTCAGCTTCGAGTTTCGCTCCAACCGAAGAAACTGCCGTACATGAGAAGCAAAGCGAGGAGCCGAGGCCAGGTGTGCGGCGCCATTGTGGCGCACGATTACCCATCCTCGTGTGGCCTGATCACTCAGCACCGATAGGGCATCCTCGACTTCCGCGACCGAGACGCCCGCGGCAGCGGCGAGATCGCGCGGTTCCGCTGGTTCGGGCGCCACGAGCAGAAGCGCCTCGAGCAGAGCGGGCAGGTCATCCCTGTTGAGCAAGGGAAGCGAAGATTGACCCAGGTCGGGCGAGATCTGATCGAACCCAGGCTCAGCGTCGCTGTGCGTCATGCAAACTTCCATTGGCAAGCAAATCGGGCGAGGATTCGAACGGGGACTCATGGTCAATCCGGATGCGGACCATGGAAATCGGGCCAAAAAGCTCAGATTGGGTGACGAGAATCGTCTGCCGCCGCAAGAGCGTCAGCACACCGAGAAACGCCACGGCGACGTCCTGCCGGCTCGCACAGTCGCCACGAATGGAGTCAAACAGAACAGACTGCCGTCCCTCCAACGTGGCAATGATGCGGAAGATCATTTCCCTCAGTGAGACAACCCGTGGCGCCGAAACGAGAACTCGCGCGGGGGGCAGCCGGGTCAACCAGCGGGCAACTGCTCGGGAGAGCACAGCTGGAGCCTGAGGCAGAAGCTGTTTCGGAGGAGAGGGCGGACATGCGATGCTCTCTCCTTTCTCGAAGCCACTGCCGTTGGTCTGCTGACGCTTGGCCAGGAGTTGGGCCGCGGTCTTGAGGGCCTTGTATTCCTGCAATTGCCGGACCAGGTCGATCTCGTCGATTTCGTCTGGCACTATCACTGGGCGGGGAAGCAGGGCACGAGACTTGAGCACTGACAGGCGGCCGGCGATTGAAACAAATTCAGCGATTGCCTCCGGAGGGAAGTGTTCCAGCTCATGCACAAACGCGATGAACTGATCGAGGACCGAGAGGAGCGAAACCTCGCTGATGGGGAGCTGCTCCCTCTCGATGAGGCGAAGTAAGAGGTCGAGAGGGCCCTCAAAGGTTGGGAGCCGGAGTTGATACGTATTCAACGGCGGACCAGAATCGCGGCTTTTACGCATCTGGTGAGTCTACGCGACGTGTGAAGAGAATCGGGAGAAGACCGGGTTGTACGACACTGGAAAAATTTTGCCGAGAATCCTGAAAACGACACGATTCACTTCGCGGCACGACTTACAGGCCGCCGGCGAAGAAGCGCAACAGGAGGTTTCGCACCGGATCGGTGATTGCCCCGATGATGCTGCTGCCGATGCCACGACCGAAGATTAGAAGCAGGAAAAGTATGGGTACCCCGTAGCGCTCAAGCGGCGCCAGGACAGGCCTCCAGAATCCTGGAAGCAGGGCCGCAAGAATCCGCGAACCATCAAGCGGCGGCAGGGGAATCATGTTGAACGCGGCAAGACTGAAATTCACCAGAACGAAGATCCAGAGAAACTGGTCGAGGCCGCCAGCGGAGACGGCAGTGAGCGGGGCGAACCGGAGGATAGCGGCGGCCACGGCGCCGAGGACCACATTCGAGAGGGGGCCGGCGAGCGCAATAAGCGCCATGCTTCCCTGCCGGCCGAATCTTCCCGCGGGCCGCAATCGATAGTCGTTCACGGGAACCGGCTTGCCCCAGGCGATGCCTGGCAGGCCCAAGGCAATGAAGAGAAACATGATGGCGCCGACAGGATCGAAATGCGCCGCAGGGTTGAGGGTGATCCTGCCCAGGAGGCGAGCCGTGTCATCGCCGAGAATCGACGCTGTCCAGGCGTGCATGAACTCGTGAACAGTGATCGCCACAATGAACGTGACGAGGATGGCCACAAACGAGCGTGGATCGAAATCGCCAGTTCCCGGCATCAGCTAACGCCGGCGTTCATGATCGCCTAAATCGCCTGGAATTTGGCGGCCCCGCCAGGTGCTTGCTCGGCGCCCGAACCCGAGTAGAGGTGGCAGGCGACCAGGTGGCCATTTCCCTGATCGGCAAAAATGGGATCGACCTGGCGGCAGACCTCCATGGCATAGGGACATCGCGTGTGAAAGTGACAGCCAGCCGGGGGATTGATTGGGCTAGGCACGTCGCCGGGAAGAATGATGCGCTCCCGGCGCTTTTCTATCACCGGGTCGGGAATCGGTACGGCTGAGAGCAGGGCCTTGGTGTAGGGGTGCAACGGATCGGCGTAGAGCTCGTTGCGATCCGCCATCTCGACGATTTTGCCCAGGTACATCACCGCGACGCGGTCAGAAATATGCTTGACGACAGAGAGGTCGTGGGCGATGAACAAGTATGTGAGTCCGAACTTTTCCTGGAGATCTTCAAGCAGATTGACGATCTGCGCCTGAATCGAAACATCGAGGGCAGAGACGGGCTCGTCGGCAACAATGAAGTCGGGATTTGCGGCAAGTGCGCGGGCGATGCCGATGCGCTGTCGCTGGCCGCCAGAAAACTCGTGGGGATAGCGGTTTGCGAAATATGGATTGAGCCCCACGGTTTCCAGGAGCTCCTGAACGCGCTGGGTCCGTTCCTTTTTCGGAACGAGATTGTGGATCTGCATCGGCTCGGACACGATGTTGCCGACGGTCATGCGTGGGTTGAGAGACGCATAGGGATCCTGGAAGATCATCTGCAAGTGACGGCGCATCTTGCGCATGTCACCGCTGTTGAGCTTGGTGAGGTCCTTCCCCTTGAAGATGACTTCGCCGCCTGTCGGCTTGTAGAGCTGGAGGATAGCCCGACCGGTTGTGGACTTGCCGCAGCCGGACTCGCCGACGAGACCAAGCGTTTCGCCCGGCTTCACGTGGAACGAGATGCCATCGACTGCCTGAACGGCGCCAACCTTGCGCTGGAAGATGATCCCGCGCGTCAACGGGAAGTGCATGACGAGGTTGTTCACGGTCAAGAGAGCGTCTTCAGCGCCATTGGACGTAGCGCCGTTCGCCGCCGCCCGCGGACCGAGCGAGGAGGCGCTGCTTGCAGGTGTTGCTGACATCAGATGCCTCCCGTTCAGACTGCGTTCGTATTGATGTTCGGCGGCGCGTCCGGCAGCAGGGGATTGTCAATGTCGAGGACGCCATGAGAACCCGGCACTACCGACTCCAGGGCGTAGTCGACATCGCTGGAAGGAAGGGGATGCCCATGCGCCCTG
This sequence comes from Thermomicrobiales bacterium, assembly GCA_038246475.1. Classification (GTDB taxonomy): domain Bacteria; phylum Chloroflexota; class Chloroflexia; order Thermomicrobiales; family UBA6265; genus JACCXM01. The sequence continues at coordinate 30,880 of JBBRVX010000003.1, forward strand.
GCGACGCGGTCCTGGTCATCCTGCTTGCTAACTTCTTCCCAGAACCAGCAGGCGGCCCAGTGCCCGTCTCTGACTTCAAGCAATGGTGGGTTCTTTTGTTCGCACTTTTCGCGCGCGTAATTGCAGCGAGGGACGAAGGGGCACATGTCCGGCAGATCAATGAGGTCTGGTGGAAGGCCCCGAATTGGCTCGAGTCTTTCCTTGCGGGTCGCGTCCAGCCGTGGAATCGACTTGAGGAGCCCCACCGTGTAAGGGTGGCGCGGATTCGCGAAGATCTCTTCTGTTGAGGCCGTCTCGACGATATGCCCGGCGTACATGACCTGAATACGGTCGGCCATGCCGGCGACCACTCCCATGGAGTGAGTGACGAGAATAACGCCCGTATCGCGCTCGGTCTGCAGAACGCGCATCAGATCCAGAATCTGAGCCTGGATCGTGACGTCGAGCGCCGTGGTTGGCTCATCAGCAATCAGCAGCTTGGGATTGCAAGAGAGCGCCATGGCGATCATCACGCGTTGACGCATGCCGCCCGAAAACTGGTGCGGATATTGATCAACGCGTTCTTCAGCGTTCGGGATGCCGACCATGTGGAGGAGCTCGACGGTTCTTTGACGAGCCTGGCCCTTGTTCATGCCCATGTGCAGTTGTAGCGCTTCGCTGATCTGGCGATTGATCGTGAGCACTGGATTCAACGACGTCATCGGATCCTGGAAGATCATCGCGATGTCATTGCCGCGAATCGATCTGACCTGATCGTCGGACATGCGCAGAATGTCGTCGCCATTGAATAGGATTTCGCCAGCGACAATCTTCCCCGGCGGGCTGGGGATGAGGCGCATAATGGAGAGCCCGGTCATGCTTTTTCCGCAGCCGGACTCGCCCACGACACCGAGTGTTTCACCAGGCATGACATAGAACGATACATCGTCCACGGCTTTGACCGTGCCGTCCTGCGTCTGAAACTGCGTCTTCAGATTTCTGACTTCGAGGATCGGGCCAGTATGACCATTGCCGCCAATTTCGCCAGTGGCACGGCCCTTGGGCTTCCGCTTTGCGACCATGCTCGCTCCTCTCTCATCCGCCACGTTGGCGGCATCGCGTGTTACGCCAAAGGCTTCATCGTGCCAGAGACCGCATTATGCGGCATTCGATGCCGCCAAAGGCGACCGGTCGCGGAACGCGAGCCCCCAAATCTGTGCAATTCGTACCCGTGTTGGGGCCGGAGGATACCACACCAGGCGTTGATCCTCAATCATTCGATATCAACCCGCCTGACCGCTCATGGTCCAAGGCGCTTCACAAATCGAACGCGGTCTTCCCCTGGTCCATCATAGTTCGCAACGTAAGGGATGTCATTCGCCATCGCCGTTGCGGGCAGAAGTTCAAACCCGACATGCCGATGAAACGCAATTGAACTGGAGTTCGACGTCGATGTGATGGACAACACTTCGGTGCAACCCGCCGCCGCCGCGTCCGCAAAGAAGCGATCGTACAGAGCCGCTCCTACACCTAAACCTCGCGCCGCTGGTGACACACCGATGAAGTGACAGTAGGCCTGCCGGGCGTCAGTCTGCGAGCGAAATCCGGCGAGAAATCCGATGACGTCGCCATCCTTCTCGGCGACGAACGTCCAGGGCGCGAAGTGCTGGAAAAAGAGCCGGGGCAGCATGGCGGCCATGTTTCGGCCGCCCCACCACGCGTCGACGCCTCCGATGACGCGATCATAGTCGTCGGCCGTGCCGCCGCGAATCACGATAATCTTGTCCATCACCTATCGTTTGATGTTGCCGAGCATCTCACGGGACGCCCGCATGAGCAACGCGGGGGCGTTGGCAACCACCATGCGAAACCCCTGCTCGATACGTCGATTGGAGCCCTCGGCATCACCGGCCACAATCGCGGGGACGATGCCACGCGCTGACACTTTATCCACGACCTGCTGGATCACGGCCTCAACGTCGGGATGCCCGGTCTGACCCCCAAAACCCATCGACTGACCGAGATCCGTTGGTCCAACGAAGAAGACATCAAGGCCCGGCGTGTCCAGCATCGCGTCAACATGGGGCAGGGCGTCGATATGCTCAAACTGCACGATGCTCAGCACGCGATCGTTGATCGCGGGAATGAGGTCGGACATCGGCGTATTGACGCCGTAATCGAACGTGCGTCCTCCGGCCAGCCCGCGCAGACCGTGCGGGGCATAGCGCATCGAGGCGATGGCCTCTCGCGCAAGATCAGCTGTATTCGTCTGCGGGATCATGACGCCGGAGACGCCGAGATCCAGATACTTCAGAATGACCTGTCGATCGTTTTCGCCCACGCGGACAAAGGCGGGGATGTCACGGGCCTCCGCGGCAAGGATCATGGGATAGGCATCGTCAGGAGAAATTCTGCCATGCTCGGCATCGAGGAGGGCAAAGTCGAAGCCCGCGAGGGCGACGATTTCCACGACATCCGGCGACGGCATGGGAATGAACACGCCAATGACCGTACCGCCAGCGCGGAGCTTTTCCTTCACCGGATTACCGATCCTCATCCGTCCCCCCCAGGTTCTCGCAATGGTCAATGGGTCTGCACGCGGGTCATTCTAACCAAGTCGACGGTTTCACGAGAGGCGTGGCCTCGCGAACGACAGATCGTCCCTCTGCAATAATCGCCCGGTGGACATGCGGGGAGACAATGCGGAGGGCCTGGTGAACCAGAAGCATGGCGGCGACGAGATGCGCGACGACGCTCACGAGCGAGAGGCCGCGTTCTGGTTGGCTCTTTCCAGAGTCGCCCACATCGGCCCCGCGCGCATCGATCGCCTCCTGCTCCGGTACGGTTCTTTGGAAGCGGCATGGTCGGCTCCCGGGGAAGACCTCCGTGTGGCGCTCGAGGCCAGACCTCTTGCGGAGTTTCTCGCGGCGAGGCTAACCGTCGATCCAGAATCAGAACTCCAGAAGCTCTCCAACCTTGGAATTCGCGCAACCTATCCTGGTCACCCGGCGTATCCGCGATTGTTGGCGGAAATCTCCGGAAGGCCGTCGATTCTTTTTGTACGGGGAGAACTCACGCCGGCCGACGACGAGGCCGTGGGCATCGTTGGCACGCGGAGAGCGTCGCCATATGGGCGTCAAGTTGCGGAGCGATTGGCATCGGATCTCGCGAAGGCCGGAGTCACCGTGATATCAGGGCTGGCACGTGGTGTCGATGCCGCCGCACACCGTGCCGCGGTCGCCGCCGGCGGGCGAACCCTCGCGGTGCTTGGGTCTGGCGTGGATGTCATCTATCCATCGGAACACGCCAAATTGGCAGAACAGATTCTCACGTCGGGAGCGATTGTCTCGGAGCAACCTCCGGGAGCAAAACCCGATGCCCGGAACTTCCCGGCCCGGAACCGCATCATTTCGGGAATGTCGGTTGGTGTGGTGGTCGTTGAGGCGCCGATGAGGAGCGGAGCGCTGATCACGGCAACGTTTGCCGCCGATCAGGGGCGAGAGGTCTTTGTCGTCCCTGGCAGCGTGCTCTCCACCAGCAGCGAGGGATCAAACGCGCTGCTTCGCGACGGGGCCCGGATTGTCCGCGATGGCGCCGATGTTCTTGAGGACTTGAATCTGGGGTCGGGCGGAGGGCGGGAGGCCGTGCAGACGCAGCTGCAATTCACGGCAAACGAGTCCAGCCTCTACCAGGCCATCCATGGCGATCCCCGGCATATCGACGAGCTGGCGGAGGAGACGGGACTGCCGTTGCGGGCCGTGAGCGAAGCGCTGCTGATCATGGAGCTCAAGGGCGCGATCCGGAATTTCGGGGCGCAATACTATGTAAGGAGGTGAGCCAACAGGCGGCAATACCGCGCTGCTGGACCTTCTATGGTATAGAACTGTAGATCAGGCGTTCTTGACATGGTTTGCAGACCCTGTCTAAGGTTCCGCCCCGTTCGCGGTTGCGCCCTTTGATCTTGAGGCCGTGTTGCGTTCCCGCTCTGACCTCACTCGAAATACCATGGAGACCAACGAGCACGATGACTGAAGCACCATCGGCTGGTACACGGCGTGCGACGCCGGCATCGGCCAAAGGCAAGGGCGCCGCCAAGCCCACAATGAAGAAACCATCCCGGTCAAAGGCGACCGCGGCCAAGAGCACGCGACCTTCGTCTGGCCTTGGGCGGGGAAAATTGGTCATAGTCGAATCGCCGGCGAAAGCCAAGACGATTGGCAAATATCTGGGAAGTGGTTACACGGTCAAGGCGTCCATGGGCCACGTTCGTGATCTCCCCAAGAGCACCCTGGGCGTGGACGTCGATGACAACTTCACGCCGACGTACTTGGTGCCGCGCGACAAAGCGAAGCTGATCAAGGAGCTGAAAGCCAGCGTCCAGGGCGCCAGAGAAATCTATCTGGCGACGGACCCTGACCGAGAAGGGGAAGCTATCGCCTGGCACCTTGTGCAAGCGACCGGAGCGGAAACCAAGCCGGTGCACCGGGTGGTCTTCTACGAAATCACACCAGAGGCCGTGCGAGAGGCAATGGCCTCGCCGCGCGCGATCGATCCGGATCTTGTGAACGCGCAGCAGGCCCGCCGCGTGCTGGACCGTCTGGTTGGCTACAAAGTCAGTCCCTTGCTTTGGAAGAAAGTCAAGCGGGGCCTTTCGGCAGGGCGGGTGCAGACCGCGGCATTGCGCATCATCGCGGAGCGGGAGCGCGAGATCCTGGCGTTCGAGCCGGTCGAGTATTGGTCGATCGACGCGGAGCTGGCCAAGCAAACTGGCGCTGAGCCAACGAAGAAAGACATTCTGCGCGCCGCCTTGCAGCGGGTGCGTGGGAAGAAGGTCACGCTTGACAACGTTGAGCAGACCAATGCAATTCTGGCTGGACTGGAAGGCGCGTCGTATCGCGTCGTCGATGTCAGCCGGAAGGAAAGCCTTCGCCGACCTCCCGCGCCGTTCACGACGAGCACACTGCAGCAAGAGGCTTCACGCAAGGCTGGTCTAGGCGTTCGGCGCACGATGCAGCTGGCGCAAGAGCTTTACGAGGGTGTCGATATCGGTTCCCAGGGAACGCAGGGGTTGATCACCTACATGCGAACCGATTCGACGAATGTGGCGGCTTCGGCGCAAGCGGCGGCGCGCGAGGAGATCGCGCGCCGGTACGGAAACGAATTTGTCCCAGAGCGCCCGCCGGTGTACAGCCGGAAGACCAAGGGCGCCCAGGAGGCGCACGAGGCGATTCGTCCAACGTCGCCTCATCGCGATCCCGCGAGTGTAAAGCCCTTTCTATCGAGTCAGCAGTTCCGGCTCTATCAACTCATCTGGCAGCGCTTTATTGCATCGCAGATGCGGCCGGCGATTCTGGATCAGACCGGCGTCGACATCGCGGCAGGCGCCCGGCGGGAAATCGAGGCGGGTGGAGATCCGCCGTTTCTCTTCCGGGCGACCGGGTCGGTAATCAAGTTTCCGGGGTACATGGCCGTCTATCAGGCTGGCCGCGATGAAGGCGACGCCGAAGACGAGTTGGAAAAAGGCGCGCTGCCCGTGGTGGAGGTTGGAGAAAATCTCGACCTGTTGCAATTGATTCCGGAGCAGCACTTTACCCAGCCTCCTCCGCGCTTTACGGAAGCGTCGTTGGTGAAGGCGTTGGAAGAGCAGGGGATCGGGCGCCCAAGCACTTACGCGCCGACGGTGGCGACGCTTGCGGCACGAGGGTACGTGGCCTCCGAGCAGCGAAAACTGGCGGCGACGGAATTGGGCTTGATCGTGAATGATCTTCTGGTTGAGCATTTTCCGCGCGTGTTTGACGTTGGCTTTACCTCACAGATGGAAGAAGAGCTCGATGAGATCGCGTCGGGCGAACGGTCCTGGATCCCGACGCTGCACGAGTTCTACGGACCGTTTGTGGAAACGCTGGCGCGCGCTGAGCAGACGATGGAACGGGTCCGGCTCAAGGATGAACCAGCCGGAGAAGATTGCGAGCGTTGCGGCAAACCGATGGTGATCAAGCTTGGAAAGTTCGGGAAATTCCTTGCTTGCAGCGGCTTCCCGGATTGCCGGAACGCGCGGCCGCTGCTCACGCGAATCGGTGTGACGTGCCCGACATGTGGCGAAGGAGAAGTCGTGGAGCGCCGGTCGAAGAAGGGGCGAACGTTCTTTGGCTGTGAACGGTATCCCGCGTGCGACTTCGTTTCCTGGAACAAGCCAGTGGCGAGGCCCTGCGCAAGTTGCGGCAACGCCTATCTTGTCGAATCCGGCCGACGAGGGCAGGACAAATGCCCGGTGTGCGGGACGCTGGTCGAGAGCGAAGTTGAGCTCGCCCGCGCTGGATAGCGCTGAATCTAACCAGCACGGCGGGCTCGGCTACAATCCGTAACCTCATGAGTTGTTGTCTCGCGTTCCAGCTACTCGCCGCGCGTCTCGCCCGATCAGGAAACAGATCATCATGGCACGCTCTAATCGAAACGGCTCATCACGTTCATTTTCTGAATCCATTCACAGCACCACTATTCTGGGAGTTCGCCGTAATGGCGTTGTCGCGTTGGCGGGCGATGGTCAGGTCACGATTGGCGATGTTGTTCTCAAGCATGGCGCCAAGAAAATCCGGATACTCGCTGATGGAGCGGTAGTGGCGGGATTCGCGGGGGCGGTGGCCGACGCCCTGACGTTGTTTTCCAAGTTCGAGACGCAGTTGAGATCAGGCGACGGAAACCTGCGCAAGGCGTCGGTGGAACTGGCCAAGGAATGGCGCACCGATCGTTATCTGCGCCGGCTCGAGGCACAGCTTATCGTTGCGGACGGCGAATCGATCCTCGTGCTCTCCGGGGAAGGGGACGTGATTGAGCCGGATGACGGCATCGCGGCGATTGGGTCTGGCGCTCCGTATGCCACGGCGGCGGCGAAGGCATTGATGGCGCACACGGAGCTCTCCGCACACGAACTGGTCGTCGCAGCCATGAACATCGCGGCGGATCTCTGTATTTTCACGAACAATCGCATAACCGTGGAGTCAGTGTCCGCGCCAATTAACGAACATGCCGCGGACGAAGCATGCGGAGCAGCGGACATCGCGGAAATCGAGGCATAACCGCGATGGCAGAAACACAACCACGCGCAATCGCGGTGCATGGTCCAGCTCGCTCAGTTGGCGACTCGCCCGACGACGCATCGGTGATGGAAAACCTCACCCCTGCCGAGATTGTCGCGGAGCTCGACCGGTACATCATCGGCCAAGAGGACGCGAAACGGGCGGTCGCCGTGGCGCTTCGCAATCGGTATCGGCGCCAACTTCTGCCCGAGGAACTGCGGGGCGAGGTCGTGCCGAAGAATATCCTGATGATGGGTCCCACCGGAGTCGGGAAGACGGAAATCGCCCGCCGCGTGGCCAAGATCGTCGATGCGCCGTTCGTCAAAGTCGAAGCCACGCGGTTTACCGAAGTCGGATTTGTGGGCCGCGATGTCGAATCGATCGTGCGAGATCTGGTCGAAGTTTCCATTGACATGCTCTATACGCGCCGCCTGGAACAAGTGAAAGACGAGGCGGACGTCGCGGTTCGGCAGCGGCTCATCGATCTCCTCACGGACCAGGTTGTGAGCCAGGGCCGGGGACCAAACGGTTCCGCGGCGTCCGGGACGGTCGGATCATCACGGCGGGCCGCGGCGGCTGAAGAACGGCGACGGGAGCGCGAACACGATCGGCTGGCGGCGCTCCTCAACGAGGAAGCGCTTGAAGAAGAAACGATCGAGCTGGATATCGATCCCCAGTATGCCGACAGTGGTCGTGATGATTTTGGCCCGCTTTCCCCCGATGAGCTGTACGGCTCGTTCCAGGATTTTTTGGAGGGCTATGCGCCTTCGCCGCGCCGCGCACGCCGTCGCGTTACCGTGCGCGAGGCGCGACGGATTCTGGCCCAACAGGAACAGGATCGGCTGATCGATTGGGACCGCGTGATCGAAACCGCGGTGCGCCGCGTTGAAGACGCCGGGGTCGTGTTCATCGACGAGATCGATAAGACGATCAATGCCGATGGGGAATATGCGGCCGAGGTGTCGGGGGAAGGCGTGCAGCGTGATCTTCTCCCGATCGTCGAAGGTTCAGTGGTGATGACTCGATATGGGCCAGTAAAAACCGACCATGTGCTTTTCATAGCCGCGGGATCGTTTCACAATACGCGCCCTGCCGATCTCATTCCCGAACTGCAAGGCCGCTTTCCGATCCGGGTTGAGCTCCAGAGCCTCAGCGAAGAGGATCTGTATGCCATTCTTACCGAACCACAGAACGCGCTCACGAAGCAGAGTGTCGCGATGCTCGCCACGGAAGGTGTCGAGTTGGTCTTCCAGGACGAGGCTCTGCGGGAGATGGCGCACCTGGCCACGGCTGTCAACGCGACGACGGAAGACATCGGCGCGCGTCGTTTGCATACGATCATTGAGCGCGTGATCGAGGACATTTCTTTCGAGGCTCCAGATCGCAAGGGCGAGCAGATCCAGATCGATGCCGCATTTGTGATCGACAGAATTGGGGATGTCGCCGCCGACGAGGATCTGAGCACCTACATCTTGTAGCGAATGCTGCCATCACCATCGTCAAGGATGCATTGGAAGAAGCGCCTGGCTCATCGCCGGTCGTCATGAATCGGTTCAAATGGTTCACGATATGAACCTCTCGTCTTGACATGCAATTTTGCGCGATGCTATGGTCGGCCAATCCTAAAAAGTGCAGCGGGCGAGTCCTCACGGCGTGGGGCTCATTCTCGCTTTTGGATCGTTACTGGGCAGGCTGATCTTGTGCTTGATGGCATTCAGTACCGCGTTGCGGTCGAATCGCCTCGCGAGGATGGAGCGGAAACTCCCGCAAGGAGGCCGGACCAGGAATGTTGAGATTTACTGTAGGCCGGTTGTTCTGGTTTGTGCCGACATTGTTAGCAATGGCGGCCGTCACGTTCTTCATCATGCAGGCCACTCCCGGCAGCCCGTTCGATGTCAGTGACAAACAGCGCCCGGAGGATATCGCGCGTCTGGAAGCGCTCTACGGACTCGATAGGCCTCTGCCTGAACAATTTGGCAGATATATCTGGAACGCGCTGCATCTCGATTTTGGCATGTCGTATAATGCGCGGCCGCAAACGGTTAACGAAATCATTGGGCGCACGTTTCCCATATCACTTCATCTGGGCGTCATGGCCCTCCTCTTCGCAATCGTCATCGGCATGGTCCTCGGCGTTCTGGCGGCGGTCAATCAGAATGGCTGGATCGATTACTTTTCCGTCACGCTGGCGATTCTCTTTTACAGCATGCCAAGCTTTGTGATGGGCTTTCTGCTCATTCTGATCTTTGCGGTGTGGCTTCCGGATCGCGGCGTCGACCTCGGTTTCCGGGTAGGAGGGTGGGACCGCCCTATTGACTGGGTGCTGCCGACCATAGCTCTTGGGGCCGCGCCTTTGGCAACCCTCGCCCGCTATACCCGATCCAGCATGATCGAAGTCATCCGGTCCGATTTTGTTCGCACCGCGCGGGCGAAGGGGTTGAACGAGCAAGGCGTAGTGATCAAACACGTCCTCAAGAATGCTTTGATCCCCGTGGTGACGCTCATTGGCCCAATCTTTGCTGCGGTCGGAACCGGATCATTCTTTGTCGAGCAAGTGTTCAATATTCCCGGCATGGGGAAGTTCTTCGTCACCAGCATGCAGGTCAAGGATCAAACCATGATCCTGGCCGTCGTGCTGCTGTATGGTGTTTTTCTGGCGGCAATGAATCTCGCGGTCGATCTCATCTACGGCCTGATCGATCCGCGGATCCGCTACTAAGTAGTCGCGCCCCGTCGGCACGGGGCAATGATCCGTCTGGCCCTACGGCCTATATGAGGTATCCGGATGGCGCGATCCCACACGCAGAGCCAACCGATTGACCCCTTGAATCTGACGTTAAGAGACACGGACTCTACGTACCCAGCTCCTGGCTGGGAAGTGGAGGAAATGATCGATGAGTCGGCGGCGCCGGCGGAACGCCGGACCGCGACGACGCGATTGGGCGGCGAACTCACGGCCAAGTCGCAACGGAGTCTATGGAGCGACGCCTGGCGGCGGCTCATTCGCAACAAACTGGCATTGATCGGCCTCATCATCGTGGCCTCGTTTTCATTGATCGCGGTCTTTGCCTCCTTCATTGCACCCTACGGTCAAGCTGAAGTGGTTGATTTTCGACTCGCTCGCCAGGCTCCGTCATGGCAATGGCCGATGGGGCTGGACGCCAATGGACGCGATATTTTCAGCCGGATGGTGTATGGAGCGCAGGTTTCGCTTGTCGTTGGTGTCCTGGCGCAGGCGATCGTGCTCTTGATCGGCGTCCCGCTGGGGGCCATCGCCGGATACTTCGGCGGCACAACCGACAACGTTCTTATGCGCATGGTCGATGTCATATACGCGATCCCGCAGCTCCTGATGGTTCTGCTGTTTGTCAACTGGTGGGGACCCGGGTTATTCAACATCTTTCTCGCGATTGGTCTTGTCGGCTGGGTCACCGAAGCGCGCCTGGTGCGGGGGCAGTTTCTCTCCTTGCGAGAGCAGGAGTACGTCGGCGCGGCTCAGGTTGCTGGCGGACGCGGGGGATACATCATTCGCAAACATATGTTGCCAAACAGCATGACCCCAATCATTGTGGCGCTGACGTTTGGCATTCCGACGGCGATCTTCACCGAGGCGGCGTTGAGCTTTATCGGCGTCGGCATCCGGCCCCCGCAGGCCAGTTGGGGACAGATGGTTGCAGACGGCAGCAAACCTGGTTACATCGAAACAGATCCCCACATGTTGCTCTTTCCCGTGCTGGCGATCGGGTTGACGATGTTGGGATTCTCGTTCCTGGGCGATGGCCTTCGCGATGCGCTCGATCCCAAGGGGAACCGAGATTAGTGGCGCGGCCACGTCCTTTTGCCAATTCCGGGTATCGACCGGTGTTGGTCTATTCCATGATTCCGGAGCGGCACACCCGTCTACATCCGGTGTACGGCGTTCTCCATGCGAAAGGAGGGCATCTGGCGCTGACCTGGGCGCCTGAAAGGCGATCAGCAACGATGCTGACTGCCGGAACGATTGTCGCAATCTAAAACCAGTGGCGAAAGGAGTACGCTCGTGGGACGTCGGCAGGACGATCAACTTCGCATGCTTGGACAGCGGTTCAAGAGCCTCGGCATGAGCCGCCGCAACTTCATGAAGATCGCGGCCGCGGCCGCGGCAGGCACGGCAACGACGGCCGGAATGGAGCGATACGTCGGCCCTAGCGCCATGGCCGCGCCCCGGCGAGCCATTCGCCGGCAGGAGCTCACCGGAGATGATGTCTTCTACCACTTTGCCATCTTTGACGACCCAGTGTCGTTCGACTGGAACCTCAATCTCTACTGTAACGCGGAAGTGGAAATCGCGGCGGGGCTTCTGACCTTTGACGCCGATCTGAACGCCATTCCTGACTGGGCGGAAACCTTCACGCCGAATGAGGATGCTTCGGTCTGGACCTTTAACATTCGGCCCGATAATCAGGGCTGGACTAACGGAACTGACACCCGGCCAGTGACGGCGCAGGATTTTGTCTTTTCGTGGGAGCGGCAGCTCAATCCGGCGAATGCCGCCGCCTACGCGGGATTCCTGTTCGACATCAAGAACGCGGAAAAGTACAACCTCGGTGAAGAAAAAATGGCTCCCGAGGACCTGGGCGTCAAGGCTCTGGACGAATGGACGCTGGAAGTGACGATGGAGGGGCCGCGCGCCTACTTCCCTCAGGTGGTGGGCTACCAGGCTTCAGTGCCGGCGCCGCAATGGGCGATCGAAGAGCATGGGGCGGACAAGTGGGCCTCGGGCGACGTTCCGTTCTGGGCCAACGGGCCGTACAAGCTCGACAAATGGGAACATGATGTTGTCGTCGAGATCTCACCAAATGAAGGGCATTGGAACTACGAGAATCTGCATTTCAAGAAGGTCTACGAGCCGATTGTGCCAGGCGCCTCGGCCGTGCTCATGTACGAACGCGGCGAGGGCGAGCAGCAGCTCGACTGGGTGAACATTCCGGCGGCGGATCTCACCCGCTACCAGGATGACCCAGAATTGGCCGCGCAACTCAAGAAGTATGTCTATCCCGGCATCTGGATGCTGGTGCCTTCCAACGGGAAGGCACCCTTCCAGAACGACGAGGTTGGGCTCAAGGTTCGGCGCGCACTCAGTCACGCCGTAGACCGGAGCCGAATCGTCGAACTGACCAATGGGCTCTCGGCCGAAGCCTATTGCATGGTCCCCAGCGGGGTCTTCGGCTTCATTGATGACCCCGAGATCAACGCCATCCAGGCGTTCGATCCTGCGGCCGCGATGGAGGAACTGGTCGGCACGCCGTACGAAGGCGGGAAAAACTGGCCAGAGATCACCATGCACATGCGGGGCAGCGAGGAGCCCTATAACTCCGACCTCATGGCCAACGACATCGTCGCCCAGCTCCAGGAGAACCTGGGCATGAGCGTCAACATTCAGGTTTGGCCCGAGGCTTCCTGGCGGCCAGAGCTGTTCAAGAACGAGTTCCAGCTCACCTGGATTCGATGGTGGTACGACTATCCCGATCCGAACAACGGCTACGGCGATATGTTCTACAGCCAGAAATCGTCGGGCAAGCGCCAGGCGTGGTCGAATGCCGAGTTCGATGATCTCGTCAATCAGGGCAAGAGTGTCCCCGATCCCGAGGCCAGGCTTGAGGTTTACAAAAAGGCGGAAATGGTCATTCAAGGAGACGTCGGATACATTCCGGTCGTCTACCGGGTCGATCAATACGCGTTCAAGCCGTGGGTCAAGGACGTTGCGGTCAACCGGCAGGGCTTCACCGTTCCGCTCGGCAACATCTACGCTCGCATGGTCTCAACGGCAAGGGTGGAGGGCCGACCAGAGTAGTAGCGCACGGCGCCGTCGACGGTGTTCGAAGGATGCGTTCTCGAGCAGGGGAAGCCAATTGGCTTCCCCTGCTCGCGTGCGCCCACGAGCTGACCGAGTGCACCTCGCACAATGGCCGTGACATACTTCCCGGCACCCTCACGGGCAGGGACGGCTGGCGAACAACTGGAGCTGGCGTCGCACTATCAGTTGCGTAGGTGATTACAGCGATGACGAATCCTGAGTATGTCTGGTGGAACGGTGAGAGGCGGCGCTGGGACGATTGCACGGTCCATGTTACCGAGCTTGGATGGTCAACGGTCGGGGCTGTTTTCGAAGGGATCCGCGCCTACACGGGCGACACCAGTGGTGAGCTTTACATTTTTCGGTTGCAGGAGCACCTGGAGCGGCTTGAGCGATCGATGCGCCTCGTGCGGCTCAAGCTCGACTATTCGCTGGAGGAACTGACCAAGGCCACGCTTGACCTGATGGAGGCCAACGGGACGCGGGAAGACACCTATATCCGGCCGCTGGCGTATGCCGCGGACACCTCCGGCAAGCGATTCGCACAGCTTGGGTACGATGCGGCGTTGCTCATCAATACGCACCCCATGGAAACGCACCTGAAGTCCGGAATCACCCAGAGCGCACGGGTAAGCTCCTGGCGGCGAATCTCGGACGATGTCATGCCGCCTCGGGTGAAGAACATCTCGAACTATCGAAATAGCCAGCTTGCATCGATTGAGGCCCGCGCTGATGGCTACGACACGGCCTTCCTGTTAAACCACCAGGGGAAGGTTTCTGAAGGTCCTGGCGCCTGTGTGATGTTCGTGGCGGGAGGCAAACTGATTACCCCTGATGTTGGGAGCGGCATTCTGGAGAGCATCACGCGCGATGCGCTGATGACGCTTGCTCGCGAGGTCCTCGGCATGGACATTGTTGAACGAGCCGTTGATCGAACTGAGCTTTACCTTGCCGACGAGGTGTTTACCTGCGGAACGGCCGCCGAAATTACCCCAATTGTGAACATCGACAAGTTCGCCATTGGCAGTGGCGGCATCGGCGACGTGACGCGCGCGTTGGAATCGGCATTCGACGACGTGTTGCGCGGACGCGACCCGCGCTATGCCCATTGGCGAACTCCGGCGCCGGTAAGGGCCGCATCCGTGGTCTAGGGCGCCATCGATCACCTAGTGGGAGCGTTTTCGCCGCCGCGGCGCAAGAGGCGAATACTCCCGCGGGAGCGTTTGGCATGCGACCGACCGAACTCCTGGTATCGATCGTATCGTTCTTTGACGACCCGGTCGATTCTCTTGCGTTGCAGCAGAGACAAGGCATTGCTAATGGATTCCGCGAGAGCGGATGCCATTGCCTCTGGGTGCGCGCCGATGCCGCCTTCCGGCTCAAGCACGATTTCATCGACGATTGCCATGCGTTTGAGCTCGCGGGCGGTCAACTTCAGCTTGGTTGAGACCTCCGGAGCGCGCGCAGCGTCTCGATAGAGGATCGTCGCCGCGCCCTCGGGCGCGATGACCGAGTAGATTGAACCTTCAAGCATGAGTACGCGATCGGCGACGGCGAGGGCAAGTGCCCCACCGCTGCCGCCTTCGCCGATAATGGCAGAAACGATCGGGATGCGCAGCTTGCTCATGCGGGCAAGGGATGCGGCGATCTCGGCCGCCAGCCCGCGTTCCTCGGATTCGACGCCGGGATAGGCGCCAGGTGTGTCGATGAGGGTGACGAGGGGCAATTCCAGTCGTTCGGCGAGATCCATGATTCGGCGAGCCTTGCGATACCCTTCAGGGTAGGGGCGTCCATCATGGCGAAGGGCGCGATCTTCCAGATGGCCTCGCTCCAGCGCCACCACGGCAATTCCCTTGCCATCGAGCATGCCGATGCCCGTAATCACGGCAGGATCATCGCCTGACGAGCGGTCACCATGCAATTCGATGAACTCACTGAGCATTAGCTTGATGTAGTCGGAGCTGGTCAACCGATCGCCCGCACGAGAGCGCTGGACGGCGTCCCAGGCGAGAATTTCGGCGCCTGTTTGGACACGGCGAAAGCGCCGGCCGCGACGCTGATGCCTGGTCCGGGGTGCAAGAAGCACGGAGAGCACGCGGGCGAGATAGGCCCGTTGCTCGCGGCGATCGAGAATGGCGTCGACCATGCCGTGCGCCAGCAGAAACTCAGACGTGTGGGAACCGTCAGGAAGCCTGCGACCCATTGCCTGTTCGGCAACGCGGGGGCCGGCGAATCCGATCAGGGCGCCAGGTTCCGCGATCATAATATCGCCGAGATTCGCAAACGAGGCGAAGACTCCACCGGTCGTCGGGTGAGCAAGGATCGAGATGTATGGGCATCCTTCCTCGCGCAGGCGCTGAATAGCGGCGGAGGTTTTTGCCATCTGGAGCAACGAAAGCATTCCCTCCTGCATGCGGGCTCCACCACTGGCGGAGATCGTGATGAGCGGCATCTTTCGGTCACGCGCTCGTTCGGCGATGCGCACCAGCTTCTCGCCGACGACGACGCCCATGCTGCCGCCTAGGAAACCGAATTCAAGGGCGGCGATGGCAATCGGATGACCATCCAACAGGGCCGTTCCCGAGATGAGCGCATCCGCCTCACCAGTTTCCTTGCGGAGCGCGCGGAGGCGATCCCGGTAGAGTGTTTCGTCTTCAAAATGGAGCGGGTCCGTGGAAACCAGCCCCATGTCCTGCTCATGGAATGAGCCCGCATCGACAAGGCGCATGATTGCGGAACGCGCTGAAGCGCGGCCGTGATATCCGCATACGCCGCACACCTGCACTTCACGATACGTGGGATCGTCAGTGAGTGTCGCTTCGCAGATGGGACACCGCGGAGATTCCGGTTCCTCACATCGAGGCGCCGTCATCCTTCGATTCTCATCATTATCTCCTTGGGATGGGATGCGTTCCTCGTCGTGCTATGCCCCCGTTCGTCAGACTGTCATCTCCGCCGCCTTTATCGCGCGACACGCGCCACGGGGATGTACAATCGCGGTGGTTCAGACAATAGCACCTCAAGCCGAGGACGTTGCTATCTTGATTTCATCAGAGAACGGTCCGATTCGCATCGATGTTCTGCAGCGACTGGCCGAACAAGCGATGTCCGACCCCGCGTTCCGCGCTGACGCGAGCACTGACTTGCCCGCGGCGCTCAGCCGCTACGGGTACGATCTGACGGCTCAGGAACTCGCCCTCGTGTTGCGGTTTCGGAAATCGCTCGCCGACGCGGGCGTTGACCTGGATTTGGTGGCGAGCGCGAATGATGATCAGTTGGCAGAACTCCTGGAGAGTTTACAGCGTCGCGTACAGAACTCACGCTGATGCAGAACTTTCAACCTTCGTGCAGACCTCGATGACGGCGACGTAACCCAGGACGAAGCGGTCTGAAACCATCGGGTTGCGTGGAAACATGAGCGTGAATCTCTCCGGGCAGCCGGTGTGGGGGGCGAACGTGCGGCTCTGTAGATATACATTCAAGGACCGGGACGAAGAACATCTGGGACTGGTTCAGGGTGATCAGGTGATCGATGTCGGTGAATCGGGCGGGCCGAGAACACTTGCGGACGCCATGCGCCAGACGAAGAGCAGTTTGATCGCCGCGTTGGAGGCTGTTTCGACGTCGACCGCGCCTGGCATTGCGATCTCCGACGTGTCATTGCTGGCGCCCATTGACGAGCAAGAGGTCTGGGCCGCGGGCGTGACCTACCTCCGATCGAGAAACGCGCGGATGGAGGAATCGACGCAGAGAGACGTCTACGATCAGGTCTATGATGCGGATCGTCCCGAGATTTTCTTCAAGGCAACGCCGAACCGCGTGTCGGGACCGGGTGTCCCGGTCGCGATTCGGCAAGATTCCGGGTGGGATGTTCCAGAGCCAGAGTTGGTGTTGCTGCTGAACGCGGAGGGCGAAACGGTCGGATACACCATTGGCAATGACGTCTCTTCGCGTTCTATCGAAGGCGAGAATCCGCTCTATCTGCCTCAGGCGAAGCTCTACGATCGATCCGCGGCGCTAGGGCCAATGATCGTGACCGCGGACGAACTGCGCGATGTGTCGAATCTCGCCATCGCGTTGACGATCCGGCGTGCGGACGAGGTGCTGTTTCACGATGTGACTTCAACGGCGCAGCTCCATCGGACCCTGGAGGATTTGTCGAGCTATCTCTTCAGGGCGAATCAGTTTCCTGCTGGGGTATTTCTGATGACGGGCACCGGAATTGTGCCGCCATCCGAATTCACGCTGGAGGCTGGCGACGAGGTCACCATTACCATCGACGGCATCGGCTCGCTCGTCAACCCCGTTGTCCGCACTTCTTGATGCGCCACAACGTTCCCAATGATCGTCGATGTCGCGACGATCACGAACTGGCCATTGGGTTTGATGCGGTCAGGGTGTGGACGCCGGGTGGAGCGCAGATTCTGCGTAATGTCGACTGGCATGTGCAACGTGGTGAACGGTGGGCATTGATCGGCCCTAACGGGTCTGGAAAGAGCACGACCCTTTCCCTCGCCGGAGCGATTCGTCATCCCAGTAGCGGCGTGGTCTCGGTCCTTGGTGGGATTCTGGGACAGGTGGATATGCCTGCGCTACGGCGATCGATCGGGCACGTGGATTCCGGAAGTGGCGTGCTCGATTGGCTGACCGCGGAAGAGATTGTACTCACCGGCATTGGGTCGACGGTGCGGCCCCTCTGGTGGACGTACACCACTAGCGATCGAGGAAGAGCGCGAGACCTCCTGGCGCTGCTCGATTGCGCGAATCTCGCGGGCCGTGAGATCAAGACGTTCTCACAGGGGGAACGTGGCCGCGTCCGCATCGCGCGCGCGCTCATGGCGAGACCGGAGCTCCTCCTGCTTGATGAGCCAGCCGTCGGGCTGGATCTTTCCGCGCGGGAAGCGTTGATCCAGGCGTTCGATCGCCTGAGTGAAGAGCGGCCGGACCTGACGACGGTATTGGTGACCCATCACCTTGAAGAGCTCCCGGCCTCAACAAGCCACGCGCTGCTTTTGCGAGAGGGTTCGGTGGTGGCATGTGGCCAGGCCGTTGAGGTCCTCACGAGCGAAAATCTCTCCGTCTGCTTCGGTCTGCCCGTGGCATGCCGGTTCGACGGCGAGCGATGGACAGCGCGTGCTCCAGGATCGTGGGCGCGAGCGGCAGGGGATTGATTGGCTGAATGGAACATTGAGACAGCCACCTGCCGAATTTCGCTAGAGAACCTGGTCGTTTGATGGCAAGCGAAGGATCTACAGGTGACGCCGATGGACTTTGACGATCCTGAAGACGGCACCCCCGGGATATTGAGTCATTTTGACACCGCCGGACGAGCGCGGATGGTTGATGTCGGCAAGAAGGAGGAATCGGAGCGCGTCGCCACCGCCACCGGTCGCGTGATGATGCACCCGGAAACCCTCGCACTCATTCGCGAGGGGAGAATGGCGAAAGGGGACGTGCTGGCGGTAGCCCAGATCGCGGCAGTGATGGGAGCGAAGCGGACGCCGGACATCATTCCGATGTGTCATCCCTTGATGCTAACCCGCATCGATGTGAACTTCGAGGTTCGAGACGACGACATCGTGATCGAGGCCACGGTCGCAACTCAAGGGCGAACGGGCGTTGAAATGGAGGCGCTGACGGCTGTAGCGACCGCGGCCCTGACGATATATGACATGGTGAAAGCGGTCGATCGCGGCATGCTCATCAGTGACATTCAATTGGAGCGAAAGGAGGGAGGGCGCTCAGGACTCTGGATGCGTGAAAGCGAGAGCGATGAACCACGGTAGTCAGTACGGGATGCCAATGTCCATAAAGTCCATTGGGGTGGCGCGTACAATTCCATCTGGTAGGGGAGCCCGAAAGGGGCTTTACGGCAGCGGATTGAAAGGATGTCTGCGTGGCATCGGTTGCAGAGCAGCGGCCCGTCGGAGGCGCTGGAGTCACGATACCGGGATCGGAGCGCCTGGTCTGGTACTTCATGCGGATTTCGGGTGCGCTTCTGATCCTGCTGGCGGGCGGTCATCTGTTCATCACGCACTTTCTGAATGTGCCGTCGGATACAACGTTCGCATTTGTGGCCAATCGTTGGGCAAATCCATACTGGCGGACGTTTGACTGGCTTCTCCTGATGATGGCCCTGTGGCATGGCGTACTTGGTTTGCGCTACTCCATCCAGGACTATCTTCGTTCGCCCATGGCGCGAACCTTGGCGCAAGGCGTGATGTGGGCCCTGGGCGTGGTGTTCTTCGCCCTGGGGTCGGTGACCATTTTTACGTTTGATCAAACCGCGGCGGCGGCGAACGACGGGCCGTTGGCAGGGCAACTCTGGATCGCGGATGCCATTGGGTACTCACTGTATGCGTTCGCCATCGTCACGTACGTTGGCATTGCGCTATTGATCGTTTGGGTGGCCCGGTCGCTGATGCGAGGAGTGGTTCCCATTTATAGCGGTGGAAGTGGGCAATATGCCTGGGTCCTGCATCGGGCATCAGGGATAGGGGTGCTGTTCTTCCTGCTCGTTCACATCATCGATATCTCGCTGATTGGCCTCGGGCGCGACATCTATGACATTTCCGTGGAGTTTTACGCGCAGCCTGGTTTGCTGCCGATGGAGGTGCTTCTGGTCGGCGCCGTCATCTATCACTCACTGAACGGAATCCGGGTGATGACGATTGATTTCACCAGGGAAGGGTACCGCCGCGAACGCGCATCGTTCGCCGCCGTGATGATTCTGACGATTCTCCTGACGTTGCCGAGTGCCTGGATCATTTTTCGAACTGAGCTCATGCCCTGAGATAGACGAGCGCCTCGGCCGACTCTCCGGGGCGCGCGTGCCTTACCAGGTCCCGATTTGAACTTATGTGGTGAGGTAACGGAGCAAGGTTCTCACGCCAACACCTGTTGCGCCCTTTGGACCAGTCGGCCCTGCTTTTTCCTGCCGAGACGATCCGGCGATGTCGAGATGGGCCCAGGGCAGGCCCTCCGAGAAGTGCTGAAGGAAGAGCGCGGCGGTAATGGCCCCCCCGCCGCGGCCGCCGGTGTTCTTGATATCGGCAACGTCGCCCTTGATCTTGCTTTCAAGCTCGGCCAGAAGCGGCATGCGCCACATGCGTTCTCCAGTTTGCTCGGCCGCGCCAAGCAGCTTCTGGGCGAGCTCGTCGTCGGAGGCGAACAATGCCGTTGTCCCATTGCCGAGGGCGACGACGGCGGCGCCAGTAAGCGTTGCGAGGTCGATCATTTCCGTCGCGCCCCGACGAGCGGTATCGACCAGACCGTCGGCGAGCACCAGCCTCCCTTCGGCGTCGGTCGAAAGAATTTCCATGGTTACGCCATTCATCCCCTCAATGACGTCGCCCGGCCGAAATGCCGTGCCGGATATCATGTTCTCCGCCACGCAGATCGTGCCGATCACTGGAACCGGGCAGGCGAGGTCTCGCAGCGCGGACATCGCGCCGAGCACAGCTGCTCCCCCTGCCATATCGCCTTTCATATCGAGCATGCCTTCGTAGGGTTTGATGGAATAGCCGCCCGTGTCGAAGGTGATGGCTTTGCCCACCAGGCCGGTTATCTTGTCGTTCGCGGTATCCCCGTCAGGCTGGTAGCGAAGCCGAATCAGTCGCGGTGGGTTCACGCTTCCGGCGCCAACCGTGAGGATGGCCCGAGCGCCCAGCGCCTCCAGCTCGGCTTCACCCAGGACCTCGATGTCCAGGTTTGACGCGGCGGCGACGTCGTGCGCGCGTTGGGCGAAGTGTTCGGGAGTGAGGGTGGAGGCTGGTTCGTTTCCGAGGTCGCGCGCGAGATTGACCGCTGCCGCAATGGCGTTGCCGCGCGCGATTGCCGACCGGGCCACGTTTTCGCTGATTTCCGGCGCGACAAGAGTCAGTGAGGCGATCTCCGGCTGGTTCTGAAGATCGGGCGAACCTTTGCCCCGGTAGACGTCAAAACGATAGAGCCCGAGTCGTACGCCGATCAGGGCCGCTTCGATGATTGCAGCGGTGTCCAGAGACGCGGTGCTCTCGGGAAGTGCAACGGCGATGTCTTTCGCGCCGTTTTCCCTGGCGGACCGCGCGGCGGCCCCGACGGCGCGGGAGACGACCTCTTCAGTGAAATCAGCCTCGGAACCACAGCCCGCGAGAATGATCCTCCTCGCGGGCAGACGACCGAGCGTCGGAATCGTCAGTGTTGAAGCAGGGCGACCGTTGAATCGGGCCTCTTGAGCCAGTCTGACCAGCTCGCCCGAGAGGTTGGCATCGGCGGCTGAGGCGGCGGAAGACCAATGGTCGCCATGTTCGCCAGACCAGACGAACAGAATCAGCGCATCTATTCCGAGGCTGAGCGGGTCCAGGTTACTGAACTCTACCTGCATGGGTTTCCCTTCGATGTGCAGCGCGCGAAATTGGCCATAGAGTGCCCTCGACTACTGTACGCGAACGGCGCAACTCGATTGCGCCGAAAAACCCTACGGGATGTTGCGCTTTTGTCCGATTCGATGCTAGCATCCCGGGAGTGTACGTACATTTAGCACGAACACTTGACGGAGGCAGACGGTGGATCGAGGAGACCCCAGCGCGCAGGTTCAGGTTGATGCCAACCTGATCTGGCGAGCGGTCCTATCCGATCTCCAGTCGACGCTCCCCGCGAGCGCCTTCGAATGGCTCCGAAACACCCGGCTGACCGGATTTGCGGCAAATGACGTTGCCACTGTGCAGGTGACGGATCGCGTGGCGGCTGATACGCTGACTCGCCGTTTCGCACGCGATATCGAACGGCAACTGTCTCAGCGCGTGGGACGCCCGGTGACCACCGAGTTTCTGGCGGACGCCGCTGAGAGCAGTGGAGCATCAGCATCGGTCGAAAGGACACCACCCAGACCCCGTGCCAATAGGGCGCCAGGCGAGCAGGACGCAAACCGTCGCGCATCAGAGTCGGCTCCGGCGAACAAGGCCGGCCATGCGCGGGACAAGCCGACCCAGATGGAACTGGCGCCCTCGCGCGCGCTTGGCCTCAATCCAAGATACGTGCTTCGCACGTATGTCGTGGGATCGGCGAATCGATTCGCACATGCAGCGGGCGTGTCGGTCGCCGAGCATCCCGGGGGCAAGTACAACCCGCTCTTCATTCATGGTGGGGTCGGCCTGGGAAAGACTCATCTCCTCCATGCCGTCGGTCATCGCGCGCTCGATCTCAACGCGAGTCTGCAGGTGGCGTATGTCACATCGGAAAAGTTCACTAACGATTTGATCGCCTCGATCCGGCAGCAACGCACGGATGACTTCCGTGCTCGCTATCGAGAGATTGACGTGCTGATGATCGATGATATCCAGTTCATCGCGGGTAAGGAGAGTACACAGGAAGAGTTCTTTCACACGTTCAATGCCCTCTATCAAAGTGGCAAGCAAGTGATCATTTCCAGTGACAAGCCACCCAAGGCGATTTCGGCGCTGGAGGAACGATTGCGTTCTCGCTTCGAAGGTGGTTTGATCGCCGACGTTCAGCCGCCAGACTATGAGATGCGCCTCGCGATTTTGCGGATCAAGGATGAAGAGTTGCGCCTTGGGTTGCAATCGGACGTTGCCGAGTACATCGCCCAGAAAGATCTCCGAAACATTCGAGAGCTCGAAGGGGCGCTGAACAAGGTCATCGCGAGAGCCCAGCTCACCGGAGAGTCAATTACTCTCAATCTGGCGATCGAGGCACTCACGGACAATGCGCCGGGCAGCCGGCGATCCGCGGTGACGCGAGACGAAGTCATCGGGGAAGTTCTCAAGCACTTCGATGTTGCGCGGCGTGAATTGGCCGGGCGTTCGCGGACCAAGGACATCGTCTTGCCGCGACAGGTTGCAATGTACCTGCTGCGGACAGAAACGGATGCATCCCTCCTCGAAATTGGGTCTGAACTGGGGGGCCGTGACCACACGACGGTGCTTCACGGAATTCGGCAGATCGAACGAGCCTTTGCGACCGACGCTTCGCTGCGTGCCCATGTCGTGGCGATCCGGGAATCGATCGTCACCGGAGGTGCTTCATAGACGTATCGAAAAAGAGACCACTTGACTTTCCACAGGATAATTGAGTGGTCCCCTGTGGCAGACGAAAACCCAGCAAATGAACTGTCGACGAAATGCGTGATGGGGCAACCCCTTGAGGCGCTAACTTCCCGGCGATGAAACCAGATACGCGGACAGGTCGAGCACCTGTTTATCGCTGATTTCAGTCACTTTGTAGGCGCCTGGAGGCGTATGGCCGGCGCCTTCTCGAACGAGGGCGAGAAGAAAATCCGGATCTGCTGTCGCCCCGGCGGAGCCGGTCGCGAGAATGTCCGGACCCGATCCGCCGGGCCCATGGCAGCCAGTACACCACGTGTCAAACTGACGCTTGCCGGCGGTGACATCTCCATGCACCGCGGCGCTGGGCGAGCTTTGGGCGAGTTGCCGTGCGGCCGAGGTGGCGCTGGCGGCCGCGGCGGCGGCGGTGATCTGCTCCGCGGTGAGTGTCGCGGTGGGCGTAATGCCGAGAGCCTGGTTGATTTGCTCATCGGTGGCGCGGCCGCAGGCCGCGGCAATCAGCGCCACCGCAATCACGGTGGCCATGAGCGAGAGCCGTCGAGGCAAGGTCGTCATCCTGTCACGATCGTAGCCCGGCGCGTAGTCACTGCTGCACATCGCCGATGCATTGCTTCACCAACCTGGGTGAGCGGAGGGTATCAAGGCCGTGGGCGAGTGTCAATCATCGAGTTAAACCGGAGTCCGCCCAGGAGAATGGTGAACAATTCTGGGAAGCGCCAGCAGGGCGACGCCGGCCGCGAGGAGAATCCAACTCATCCAGAAGGCGGCCGGCAACGGTCCAAGATAGAGACTGTCCGTGCGCACTCGTTCAATCAGGAAGCGGGCAACGCCATAGTTGATCAAATAGATAGCGAGGACATCCCCGTGACGGAGCGTTTGAGATCTCGGCACGTGAAGCGCGATCCACGACAGCAAAAGTGCATTGGCAAGGTTGAAGAGCGACTCGTAGAGGAACGTGGGATGGAAGCGTTCCGAGGAAAGAAACGCCGAGGGTCTGTGAGCCTGGTCGATAGCCAGACCCCAGGGGAGGTCAGTGGGCGTGCCGAAAGCCTCCTGATTCGCCCAATTTCCCCAGCGACCCACGGCCTGCGCCAGCGCCACCCCCGGTACAGCGATATCGATCCAACGCAAGACGGGCTGGCCGCGACGAAGACATAACGCGATTAAAGTAGCAACTCCCACGATCAGCGCTCCGTGAAACGACAACCCCCCCAAACGGACGTTGACCGCCTCTAGAGGATGTGTGGAAAAGTAGCCCGCGCGAAGCATGACGTAATAGAGCCGAGCGCCAAGGATTGAAGCAAGCACAATCCAGGGCGCCACATCGAGGACCCACTCTGGATCGAGGCCAAGCCGTCCGGCGAGGAACCGGGTCAGAGTTATTCCTGCAATCACGCCGAGGAGCATGAAAACGGCATACCATCGGATTTCGATTCCGAGTATTTCAATGGCGGTCGGATCAGCTGGAGACGGCATGAGGACTCAAAAATGGTCGCCGCTCCGGGCGCAAGAGGGCGGCGGAGGTGTTCACGCTGACAACAGAAAGTCTTCGAGCTGGTCAATGCCGGGAAGGCCGTCCCATGCCCCGGCTTTGGTAGTGGCAAGTGCTCCTGCGGCTGCCGCGAACCGGATGTCATCAGTGGATGGTGCGGTCCATGCAGAGGCGAGTGATCGAGCAATCAAGGCGGCGGTGAACGCGTCTCCAGCGCCAGTCGGTTCGATCGACGCGACCGTGAATGCTGGAACAAACGAAACGCTGTAATCGGGAGGTGACGAAAACCAGCAACCGCGCTCACCGTCAGTCAGCACGGCGAATCGGGACCCGAGGGCGTGCACGCGTTCAAGCGCGGATGAAGGGGAAGCCCCGGATCCAAACATCCCGATGGCGTCGTCAAGGCTCAACTTCACGAGATCACTCTGTCGTGCCATGTCCATGCACGCGGACGCCGCGTCGTCCAGGTTAGCCCACACCGCCGGCCGCAAATTGACGTCAAAGACGACCGGCACTCGAGCCTCGCGCGCCAGCTCGACCGCGCGCTGCACTGCCGCCCTCGTAGACGGCGCTGCCAAGGAGACAGATCCGAGGACGAGGGCGGCGAGCTCGCCGATTCTTGCCGCCTCGGCGTCAGCCGTCGCAAGCAACAGATCCGCGCCGCGCAAGATCCAGAAATGCCCGTCGCCGCGGGCATCTTTCCAGGCGTAGGCCAACGTCGTCGCGGCTTCCGGTGTCCGCCGCAATCGCGACGTATCGACCCCCTCGGCGCTGAGTTCGGAACGCAAGCGGGCCCCAAACGGATCGTCGCCTGTGACGCCGCAAAACGCACTAGGCACGCCAAGTCGCGCCAACGCGACGGTGACGTTGGCCGGTGCTCCGCCTGAGCGGGCGACAAACCTGTCAGCCGATTCCAGGGAGGGAGCGTCGTCATCGACGATGAAATCAATCAGCAGCTCACCAATCGCCATGACCTGTTTGCCATCCGACCGGGTTTGATTCATGGCTCAATCGGCGCTGGAGCGGGACTTTGGCGGCGTTGCATCGCGGTGCACCTCATAGACTTCGCGGACGCCCTCAAGTTTTCGCAGAATAGTACTGAGCTGGCCAACCCCTTCGACTTCGACCGTAGCGAAGAGCGTGACCGATCTGTCGTCATGCGTATTGGTGAGGACACTCAAAATGTTCACGCGTTCGTCGGCGAGAAGCGTGCTGACATCCTTGAGAAGGCCGACCCGATCCCACGCTTTCACCTGTATGGTGACGGGGAAGGTTTCTTCGCCGTGGCTGCCCCAAGTTACGGGAACAAGGCGCTCCGGTTCCGAAATGTTGAGGATATTTGGGCAATCTTCACGATGGACGGTCACTCCCCGACCACGGGTGACAAAGCCAATGATCCGATCGCCATTCACGGGACGACAACATACGGCCAGATTCGTCATGAGATCGCCAACGCCCATCACTTGCAGCCGCGGAGGCGCGTGGGGCGCCTGGATACTTGGCGCGGTGAGAAGCGCTTCTTGCTCTGGGTGCTGAGCCAATCGGACGGCAATGCGTTGGGAGGGAATCGCCCCGTACCCAATGGCGGCTAACAGGTCATCGAGCTTCGGATATTGAGGAAACGCTTTCAAGAGGTCATCGGGCTTGAACTCAACGCTCATGCGCCGCAGCTCTCGCTCAAGAATTTCCTTGCCCTGGGCGATGTTGACGTCTCGCTCCTGGCCGCGGAACCAGCGCCTGATTTTCTCTCTGGCTGACGCGGTGGTGACGTACTCTGAGCTCGATAGGAGCCAATCGCGATTGGGCCCAGTGCGTGTGCGGCTGGTGTTGATCTTGACGACCTGGCCATTTTGCAACCGATAGTCGAGCGGCACGAGTTGATCGTTTATCTTGGCGCCGACGCATTGGTGACCGACTTCGGTGTGAATGCGATAGGCAAAGTCGACCGGTGTCGCCCCGGCAGGAAGTTCGATGATGTCGCCCGCCGGGGTGAAGACGTAGATCTGTTCCTTGAAGACATCCGATTTCAGGGATTCGACGAATTCCTCGGCATCGGCGACCTGGTCACGCCATTCCAGGAGCTGGCGTAGCCAGGCGACCTTCGCTTCGACGCGGGCGTCGGAGCGGACGCCCTCCTTGTATCGCCAATGGGCCGCGACCCCATGCTCGGCGATGCGGTGCATTTCGCGACTGCGAATCTGAATCTCGATCGGGTGCCCGCCGGGCCCGACCACGGCCGTGTGCAGCGACTGATACATGCTGTCCTTGGGAGTCGCGATGTAGTCGTCGAACTCTCCAGGAAGAGGATGCCAGCGTGCATGGACCACGCCCAGTGCTCCATAACAATCCTTGCGATCGTTCACCAGCACTCGCAAGCCGATCACGTCGTAAATTTCATCCATGCTTCGGCGTTTGGCGAGCATCTTCCGATAAATGGAGAAGATGTGTTTGGTGCGGCCGGTAATCTCCGCTTCAATCCCCGCGTCGTGCAGCGTTTCCAGCAGTTCCGTCTTGACCTGTTCGATGTACGGGGCCGCGTCGCGAGCGCGTTTCTCGAATTCCAGGGTGAGGGCGCGGTATGCCACCGGATTCGTATACCGGAAGGCCAGGTCCTCAAGCTCCGACTTGAACTGCCAGATGCCCAAACGATTCGCGAGCGGCGCAAATATCTCGAGGGTTTGGTGCGCGATGCGAACCTGCTTTTCCGGGGGCAGGGCCTCAAGCGTGCGCATGTTATGTAGGCGGTCGGCGAGTTTGATCAGCACGACGCCAATATCATCGACCATCGCAAGGAACATCTTGCGCAGATTTTCAGCTTGATGCGCTTTTTCGCGGGAGCTGGCGCTGTCGGCGTCGTCTCTGGTCCAGGGAATTCTCCCGAGCTTCGATACGCCATCGACGAGGCGCGCCACACGAGGGCCAAAGTCGGTTTCGATCTGATCCAGGATGACGGACGTGTCCTCGATGACGTCGTGGAGAAGGGCGCCAGCTATGGTTTCGGCGTCGAGATGGATCTCCGCCAGAATCGCGGCTACCGCGATGGGATGCATGACGTACGGCTCGCCCGATTTACGCTGGTCTTCGCCATGAGCCGCAATGGCGAAATGGGCGGCGCGCTCTACGAGCTCGAGATTGGCCGTGGGGGAGTGTGCGCTGATGACGGCAAGCAGCGAAGCGATGGCCTCTTCAATGCGTGGGGAAAGCGGGCGCACAATGACCTGCGTGTCCGCCGGGCCATCGACGGCAGACTCCGTCGCTGAAACGACAGGTGCACGCTCAACTGCTGCCGAGCGTCTGGGTGACATTGCCAATGTTGCTTTCAGAGGTTCTTCCGGGTTCACCGTTCGAGTTTACATTCCGGACTGTAGAGAATTCTTGGTAAATCGTCAACCGATGGTGGCCGAATGATCCCGCGGTCCGTGCGAGAACGTGACCTCCGTGTTTCCGTCGGCGGTTGGGTACCATTCTCGGCGGTGCAGGAGCGGCGTCAAATCGAACAGGATGCAGTCAGAATGGGAAGTCAGCCGGCGATCAGCGATCTGGACCGAATGCTGCGTCCCGAAGAAGCGCGCGCGATCATCTTTTCATTTCTGAGGGCCTTACCGAGCGAAGACGTGGCCCTCGCAGACGCGGCATGGCGGGTGCTTGCTCATGACCTCGTGGCGCTCGAGAACCATCCTCCCTTCGCGGCTTCGACCATGGACGGCTATGCCGTGGTGGCAGATGACCCTTCTCCCTGGCGCGAGATCGTGGGTCGGCAGACGGCAGGGTATGTTGAAGCAGTTGTGGTCGAGCTGGGCACGGCGGCCTGGATTACCACGGGAGCCCCACTCCCCCGCGGCGCGACCGCTGTCGTTCCAGTAGAAGCAACGGAGTTGGCGGAAGATCACGTCATCATCCGGCAAGAGCGCGTTGAGCCAGGCGAAAATATTCGACCTGTCGGAGTCGATCTGGCCAAGGGAACCGTCGCGCTCACAGGGGGAACCATCATCGGCTCCGCGGAAATCGGAGTGTTGGCTGGGCTCGGCATCGACCCCGTGACGGTGGTGAGGAAGCCAAGAATCAGCGTGCTCTCGACCGGGAACGAGCTCGTGGAACCGCGAGAGCAGCCGGGGCCGGGCCAGATTCGGGACTCGAATCGGTTCAGTCTGATCTCGGCCGCGATCGAGGCGGGCGCGGAAGTTGTCTGGGCCGGTCATGGACCTGATGACCTCGGTGAGCTGAGGGCGACCCTGATCGACCGGATCGCCCAGAGCGATGTGGTGATCACCAGTGGTGGCGTGTCGATGGGGGACCTGGACCTGATCAAGCCGCTCCTGGGAGAACTCGCGGATGTGCATTTCCGGCGGGTTTTCATGAAGCCTGGCAAACCGTTCAACTTTGCGACATCATTAGAGACTCTGATTTTCAGCCTGCCAGGGAATCCGGTATCGGCGCTGGTGGGGTTCGAGATTTTCGTGCGCCCGGCATTGGGCCAGATGCTCGGGGCGAAAGTGATCGATCGTCCGAGGCTGCCCGTGCGCCTGGAGGCCGCGGTACGGCCTTCGGATCGGATCGAATTTCAAAGAGCTGTAGTTCGCGTTGCTGACACCGGAGAACTGGTGGCACGGCCTACCGGGACCCAAGCCTCATCGCGCCTCGCATCGCTCGTCGGCGCCAATGCGCTCGTGGAGATTCCACCTGGCAATGCCGAGATTCCGGCTGGCGCGCGTCTGGAAGCACTCATGATCGGGCCGCTTGCTACTTGCTGAACAGGTGCGCGATTCGGAGCGATCGGCGCCGAGAGCGCGACCGTTGCCGACGCTGGTACTATCGCGAACGTTGCGGTCCGAGCGACGCCCGGCACATGGGTCGGTTGATGGCTAAATTGGGAGGTATCGATGCAACCTGGAGAAATGAAGTATGGCGTCCCGAACATCGTGTACGACATCATCCAGACCGTTGGAAATCTCCTTCAAGGCGAAGAAAAGTTGAAAGAGTACGCCATTGACGCGGAGGAAGCGGGTGATGCCGAGGCCGCGACGGTGTTCCGGACCGTGGCGGATGGAAATCGCGCCGCGGCGCAAACACTGCTGAAGCGTCTGCGGGCGCATCTCCAGGATCTCTGAGAGGACTTGCCTTGGGACCGCCGCGGAGTGGCAACTCGATCCGGCAGCGACATCTTCCGGCGTTGATCGAGGCATCTGTATTTCCTTCAGGAGTAGATAAATTTGGGTATGGAAGTAAACGTCCGCTACTTTGCAATGATCCGGGAAATCGTCGGCCGTTCTTCTGAGCGTCGCGCGGTCGCCGAGGGCGAGACCATCGGTGGATTCTTCGACGGACTCGTCGCCGAGTTTCCTCGTCTAGAGCAGGTGAAACCGGTTACTCTGCTCATGGTCAATCAAGCCTATGTACGCGCCGATCATATCCTCCATGATGGAGATGAGGTCGCGTTCATCCCACCGGTAAGTGGTGGATCAGGAGCACGCTTTCGGGTGCAGGCAGAACCACTCGATGCTCGTGCGACCGAGGCGCTCGTGGCGCATGCCGGCGCCGGCGCGATCACGACGTTTACGGGAACCGTGCGCGATCATGGACGAGGGCGGCAGGTAACGCACCTCGAATATGAAGCATATGCGCCCGCCGCTGAGCAAATGCTCGAACAGATTGGTGACGAAATTCGCGACCGATGGCAGCTTGAGCATGTGGCCATCGTCCATCGCGTGGGCTCGCTGGCGATCGGGGAGTCAAGCGTGGTGATCAGCGTTGCTTCCGCGCACCGGGACGCCGCGTTCGAGGCGTGCCGGTATGCGATCGAACGCATCAAGGAAATTGTTCCCATATGGAAGAAAGAGCATTACAAAGACGGAGCGACGTGGCTCGGCAGTGAACATGATTACCAGGTGGAGGTCGGAAAGTTGCCCGGAACCTCGTCTCCCTAGCGATGTAGAAGCGACGTGCGGTGCTCGTCAGTGGAATTCATTGATCTAAAACTCTAGAATGAATTGGAGTTGGAATTGAGCCGCAGTATTCCATTCAAGGAGACGACACCATGGCGGAAGCAATAGCCGGAAAACGACAGGATATTGACTTAAGTCTGACTTCGAGGCGAACACGGCCGGCAATCGCAACGGACGCCACTGAACTGATTGGGAACACTCCGCTGGTGCGTCTTTCGCGCTTTGCCGGCGATGCTCCTGGCATCCTGGTTGGCAAGCTTGAATCGTTCAGTCCGGGTTTCTCTGTCAAGGATCGCATCGGCGTCGCGATGATCGAAGACGCGGAAGCGAAGGGTGAAATAGCCCCTGGCAAGACGACGATTGTCGAGCCGACAAGCGGAAACACGGGAATTGCACTGGCCTGGGTCGCCGCGGCGAAAGGATATCGCCTGATCCTGACGATGCCGGAGAGTATGAGCCTCGAACGGAGAGTGCTCCTTTTGGGGTATGGGGCAGAGCTTGTCTTGACTCCGGCGTCAGAAGGCATGGCCGGCGCCGTGCGACGGGCCGAAGCCATCGCGGCGAAGACGCCGGATTCCTGGATCCCGCAACAATTCGAAAATCCGGCGAATCCGGAAGTCCATCGCCGTACAACGGCAGTCGAACTTTGGGAGGACACGGGCGGCGAAATCGACATTCTCGTCGCCGGCATAGGCACGGGTGGAACGATAACCGGCGCGGGACAGGTCTTGAAGCAGCTCAAGCCGTCGTTGCGGGTCGTTGCGGTCGAGCCCACGGAATCGCCTCTCCTGGCGACAGGACAGGCGGGTCCGCACAAGATTCAGGGCATCGGGGCGAATTTCGTTCCTGGTGTGCTCGACCTTGAAGTGTTCGATGAGATCGTCCATATCGACGCGCAGACCGCCATTGCGGCTCAGATGGAATTGATGCTGACCGAGGGCCTTCTGAAGGGCATTTCCTGCGGAGCCGCGGCCGCGGCGGCACGAGAAGTGGCGCGCCGACCAGAGAACGAAGGCAAGCTGATTGTCGCGATCTTGCCAGATACGGGAGAACGCTATCTGAGTACGGTGGCGTTCGCCGAGCTGCGCGAACGGGCGGCAGCAATGTCAGCGAAATAGCCTCCACGAAAGCACCTCAAATCGGAGCTGGGGCCGGCATGGAGCTGGCCCCTGCGTCAATCCCATACGAGACCGCGGAAAGCACAAGAGACAACTTGGGCTTTGCAGGCAGATCACGGATCGTTGCCGATTCCGCGTTGGAATCGGTGCTCATTGTCGCCGGAACTGCATTATCGACCGCTCATGGCGTTGTGTCTGACATGTTCCA
>JBBRVX010000004.1:0-55946 GCA_038246475.1 Thermomicrobiales bacterium
CCAGACCCTGGCGAACATGATAGGATCGAATCGAGTGACCGTTACGCGAAAGCTGCTGGAACTCCAGGAGCATGGCGCGGTTCGATCGCTCGGCCGTAATTCGATCGCGGTGGCGCCGGACAAGCTTCTGGCGCATGCCCAGGCGGCAAACACGGTCGAAGCGTTCAACAGTTGACAACCGAAGCGAGATTTCACTAAATGGGTGGTCAGAGATTCTTGGATGACGTTTCGGCGCCGCCGAGGCGGCGCCCGCGTCCTTGCAGCCCGCGGCAGGGCAAACGTCGCCGATAGTCCAGAATCCTGCGTCCACCTACGTAGTCAGATCTTGGCGGGTCGCGTCGTAGCGGCGAGGCACTGTGATGAACCTCCAGGCGCAGGAAGGGGAGAGCCTTCCCACACCCGTAACTGGTCGCATATTTGTTACAGGGGGCTCCGGGTTCGTCGGTCGAAACATCATCGAGGCGCTCGGAAATCGGCCCTTGAGGCTGCTCCTGCGCGGTCAAAAGCAGGCGCCGAAGTTCAAGAATCCGAACATCGATGTCGTACAGGGCGACGTGACAAAGCCGGATTCCCTCCGCGGGAAGATGGATGGCTGCGAGGCAGTCATCCATCTGGTGGCGATCATCTCCGAAGAGGGAAAGAGCACATTCGATTCGGTGATCCGCCAGGGCGCGGTGAATGTCATCAAAGAAGCTCAGCAGGCGGGCGTCTCCCGTTTCGTGCAAATGAGCGCCTTGGGAACGCGCAACGACCCTCGCTTCGGGTACTTCGAAGCCAAGTGGCAAGCAGAACAAGCCGTAAAACAGTCAGGCATTCCCTGGACCATTTTCCGACCTTCGGTGATCTTTGGACCTGGAGACGAGTTCATCAACACGCTTGCCAAGCTGGTGAAGTTGGCTCCCGTCATTCCCGTGGTGGGATCGGGCCAAAGCAAGTTTCAACCGGTTTCGGTGAATGAAGTCGCCACCGCGTTCGTGCGCGCCCTCGATGATCCGCGAACCGAGGGCCATATCTACGATCTGGGCGGCGGCGCAACGTATACCTACGAAGAAATGCTCGATGTCATTGCCGCTCACATTGGCGCGAAAAAACCAAAAGTACATGTCCCGCTGGGGTTGATGAAACGGGTTGTGGCGCTCTCCAGGCCGTTGCCGAAAGCATTGCGCCCGCCGGTGACGGAAGAGCAACTCAAGATGCTGGCGATTGACAACGCGACAGACGATTCGGCAACGGGCGACCTTATCGGCAGGGCTCCCCTGAAGCTGGAAGACGGGATCGACTACGTGCGAGGAAGCTCGGGCGCGG
The DNA here is from genome assembly GCA_038246475.1 of Thermomicrobiales bacterium. Taxonomy (GTDB): domain Bacteria; phylum Chloroflexota; class Chloroflexia; order Thermomicrobiales; family UBA6265; genus JACCXM01. The sequence goes on from JBBRVX010000004.1 coordinate 1,306, forward strand.
CGGGAAAGGCAAACGCGCCCAGGGCGTGATTCCGCGGGGCCTCGTCTATACTTCGCTGGCGACGATCCGGCACCTCCATCGGCGTGCTTCAGGCGACCAACAGCACCATGGCACGGAGCTCAGACTTCGATAGCGATCAGGAAACCAGCGGGCTCGACGAGCACGTCACCCGCTCGACCTTCGGCGGATCTCAGCGCGTGCCGGGGAAGCGCGAAGTCGACCTCTACGTGCGCACCTACACGACACTGCTGCAGAGTTCGGGGGCGGTTCCGGTGTCAAGCCTCATCCCCGCTCACCTGACCGCCGCTTCATCCCTTCACGCCGGTGCACAAGAAAGCGAGCCCGACCTCAGCGCATTCCTCTATTCGGCCCAGCGACTTCCCGAGAGCATCGTCCACGTCTCCGAGATCGTGCTGGGTCAATCAGCGCGTGGCTTCCGGCGCTTTGGTTACACGGACATGGACACGTGGAAAATTGCCTCGGCGCCGGGCCGGCGCCGTCGCTGGCGGTACAACGGCAAGCAGATTCTGACCGCCACCATCGCCTCCGCCTCAGACCTTGACGATCTCATTCCCTCGATAGTGGCGTATCAGATCGAGTGGAACAAGATGCACGGGATCATCGCCAACGACGCCAGGCTTGGCGAACTGATCACCAAGGCAGCGTCCGGCGATACATTCAGTGAAATGAACGTTGCGGAGGTCGGAGAGCGGCTTTACCTTGAGCCTCCTGACTGGCATCGCTTGCGCGGCGTGTGGGGCAGCGCGGTCTGGATCAATCTGGCGCTGATCGCGAGCGAGCGAAAGCGTTTCACCGTCCAGATGATCGGCGGGAGTTATCTCGGAAACGCCAGAGCAACGCACCAGTGGTGGCTTCCTGCTGAACGAGTCTTGCATGAGCTTGGGGGAGCGGAACGCCCGGTCTATTTTGTCTCGTCCAACACACATTCTATCGTCAACGTACTTTCTGGCACGGCCCGGCGCCGAAAAGAAGAACTGACGCAGTTCATTCGCACCCAGGGCGCCCCCGAGTTGACCGAAGAATTGACGCGGCTGGAAGCAGGCGAGAGCCGCTCAAACTGGGAAAACCTGCTCTATTTTGCGGCGAGGCCATATTTTGCCAGTCACGGCCGGGAAGAGCATCGCCGGGCGCGGAGCCGCGAAGAGCAAGCAATCGGCATTCATCACATCGACGCGCACGGTCCAATCGACGTGGGGATCCAGGTCATTGAGCTCGCCAGACTCGATCCCTCGCAATTCGATCCTCGGCTTTGTACCGATGACGGCGTCTGTCTCGACCCGCGCGGTTCGAACGCGATCATCGTCAACGTCAACTATCCCCTGGGGCTGGCGGCCTACAACATCATGACCCAGGTTGGCATGAGCACGGACGAGCTGCAAGGGGTCTACATTCTGGGTAAGGCCGCCACGCTCAATGGACGAATCGGCGACGTGATGATCTCCGATGTCGTTTACGACGAACATTCTGGCAACACGTACTGGTTTGAAAACGCCTTCAGTTACGCCGATCTCGCTCCGTATCTCGAATTTGGAGCGGCCCTCGACAATCAGAAGGCCGTCACCGTCAAGGGCACGTTCCTGCAGAATGAGGGGTACCTGGATTTCTTTTACCGCGAGAACTTCACCGTCGTGGAGATGGAGGCCGGGCCGTATCTGAATGCGCTCTACGAAGACCTCCATCTTCGCCGCTACCCCTCGGGGGAGGCGATCAATCTGCAAACGCATCGCTCGGGCGCACTCGATCTCGGCGTCATCCATTACGCCTCAGACACGCCGTATACCCGGGCGCAAACGCTTGGCGCGCGGGGGATGTCGTACCACGGCATGGACTCAACCTACGCGTCGACGATCGCTATTCTGCGCCGCATCTTTGATCGGGAGACGGAATCTCTGGGATCGGGCCTGGTTCTGCCTGGTCGTGCCCAGCTCCCCGTCGCTGTCGCGTGACGACCGCTCCTGGGAGCCCCCCGCCACCCGGCACACGGCCTTTTGAAACGTACGTCCGGGTGCGATTCCACGAGATTGACGGGCTCGGCCACGTCAACAACGCCGCCTATCTCAACTATCTGGAACAGGCTGCGCTCGATCATGCGATGTTTCTTGGGCTTGATCTCGAACGATCGCGCGCGCTGGGCGGAGTGTTCCTCGCGCGAAAGCACGAAATTCTCTTTGTCAGGCCGTCATACCTGGGGGATGTGCTTCGCGTCGTCACCTGGGTCGACACTCCAACCGGAGCGCGCATTCATCGAAATTATCGTGTCTACCGCGAGCGGACACCCAGGGCCTCGGTCCCCACGGCAGGCAGCTTGATTCAAATGGATTCGATGCCTGATGACGACGCGATCGTTGTCCAGGCAATGACCGAGTGGGTGTTTGTCAGCTCCGCCGGAACGCCAGCACGAATTCCCGCCGAGATCATTGACCTCTTCTCATGAGGCGAAACAACCGTAGGTTCGTTCGCCCCTGGTCATGAATCCTGGCCGCCCACGAGCGATCAGAGCTCTCACCCTATCCTAGGTAGGTGGTCAATGATTCCTGGAGCATGCGTATCCACCGCCGCGGCTGTAGGGGCGACGCCTCCGTCCTTGCAGCCCGCGGCAAAGCAAGCGGCGCCAAGGCTCCAGGACTCTGTGACCACCTACATAGCGTCATGACAGGCGTGGCTGGTAATCGTGCCAAAAAGTTGTGCAGATGTGACTGAATGACTCCTGCAGACGCCCTTCCACCGTCCGCAACAATCCTCATCGTCGATGACGAGCCTTCACTCGTTGATGCGGTGTCGTACACCCTGCGGAAGGAAGGCTACAGGGTCGAAACCGCGGCCTCAGGGCGCCAGGCCATACAAATCGCCCGCGAGACAGAGCCGGACGCCATTGTCCTCGACGTCATGTTGCCAGGGGTGGACGGACTTCAGGTGTGCCGGACCTTGCGCGCCGAATCGACCGTACCGATTCTTCTCCTTTCCGCGAAGGGCGAGGAGATCGATCGGGTCGTTGGCCTGGAAATGGGCGCGGACGACTATCTGGGTAAGCCATTTGCGATGCGCGAGCTCCTGGCCAGGGTGCGCGCCATGCTCCGGCGGGCCGAGATGATGAGGCCAGTCGCGGCGATGCCTCAATCGCCAGTGGAAACTTCGCCAATTCCAGGTTCGCCCGCCGATGCCAGAATGGTTTCCGTCGATGCCGCTGAAGAAATCGTCGAGTTGGGCGATTTGGCGCTCGATCGTGCCCGGCGTGTCGCGATCTTAGGGGGCGCGAAGCTCGTATTGCGTCCCAAGGAGTTTGATCTGCTCTATTTTCTGGCCAGGAATCCCGACGTCGTGCATTCACGCAATGTGCTTCTTCATCGGGTGTGGGGCTATGACTTCGCCATGGGAACGCGCACAGTTGATGTGCACGTCCGATGGCTGCGGCAGAAAATCGAACGTGACGCGAGCAACCCAAGGCGCCTGGAGACTGTCCGCGGAGTTGGGTATCGGCTGGCGGGAGATGCGCTTTTCGAAGCGTGACGAGGAATCGGAACATGCAGGGCAGTGCTGGCGCCGGGAATGCAGGAACCTTGCAACGGCCCTTAAAAGGACTCTTGGCGCGAATTCGGCCCACAACGCTGGGAACCCGGCTGGCCCTCACCTACAGCGGACTTGCGCTACTGATCATGGCGGTTCTGGGATGGTCGCTGGTGACCACGATTCGGGATTTCTCGTTGCAACGCCTTCAGGCGGAACTGCTCAAAGACGCACTCGTTGCAGGCGACGTGGCCTCGCCACTTCTGGAGGATGGAGCGAACTCCGAGATAGTAGGCGAGGCAATCGCTCGCTTGGCCGCGGCGTTTAAAGCGCGGGTCACGCTCGTCGCGGATGACGGCGGCGTGCTCGCGGATTCCGAACTCGAAGCGCGATCGATGGAGAACTATTTTGGCCGGCCTGAGATTCGGGACGCATTGCGGACTGGAACCGGCATCTCGATTGGCGCCAGTGACACGATGAATGAGTCCTATTTCTTTGTGGCCCGTTCCATCGCCAATGGCGAAGCCGTCGTTCGTATTGGAATGCCGCTCGCCACGGTGGAGGGGTTGGTTTCCGATGTTCAGCGGCAGGTCGCCGCGGCCGCGTTAGTTGCCGGCATCGTGATGGCCGGGGCGGGTTGGTTCGTGGCGCGACGAATCGGGATGTCCCTGAATGACATTCGGCGACAGGCAGCGGCCGTGACCTCGGGTGAACTTGATGTCTTCGTCGATCCAGCGCCGACCCTCGAGCTGGGGGACCTGGGCCGTGCGTTCAATGCCATGACGGCGACGTTGAAGGGGTCCATGGCGGAATTGGAACGAACCCGGGCGCGCCTGGAAGCCACGCTTGCTGATCTCTCGGATGGCGTGATCATCGTCGATGATCGTGGACACGTGGTTCTTGCAAACAACGCGGCTCTGGACATGCTCGCGGTGCGCGGTGCAGTCGTTGGCGAGCCCTTTGTGCAAGTCGGGCGGGATCATGAGCTTGCCGACCTGGTCGTCAATGCCTTGGTTGCCCCTGATTCTCCCGTGGAGCGAATTATTCACCACGGTGGGAGCGGACGAATCGTGCAGGCGGCGGCACGGCGGCTCGACGTGGCCGACGAGCGGATCGCGGTGGTCGTCCTCCACGATCTGACGGAGCTCCGTCGCCTCGAGGGTATGCGGCGAGATTTTGTGGCGAACGTCTCGCATGAGCTTCGAACGCCGCTGACCTCTATTCGGGCCTTGGTTGAAACGCTGGAAGCGGGGGCGCTCTATGACCCGGAGGTTTCATCCGATTTTCTGGGACGGGTGATCTCCGAGGTCGATCGTTTGGCTCTTCTAGTTGATGAGCTGCTCGACCTGGCGCGCCTGGAATCGGGCCGGCTCCGCCTCGCTCTGGAGCGTGTCGACCCCGAATCGATCATCCAGCATGCCCTGCAGCGGCTATCGCCGCAAACGGAGCGAGCCGATCTGACCGTGGCATATCACGTTGAACCTGGAACAGCATCCTTTATGGCTGATCGGGGCAGGATCGATCAGGTCCTGCTCAATCTCGTGCACAATGCCATCAAGTTCACGCCGGCTGGCGGATCGATCGACCTCACGTCCGCTTCCACCGCCGAATACGTGGAGTTCCACGTTCGGGACACCGGCGTGGGCGTCAATCCCGCGGACCTCCCGAGACTCTTCGAGCGCTTCTACAAGGCCGACCGGGCCCGGAGAACGCAAGGCACGGGTCTCGGACTGGCCATCGCGAAGCACATCGTACAGTCGCACGGCGGCATGATCTGGGCCGAGCCAAATCATCCCGCTGGGACCGACTTCGTGTTTCGCTTGCCGATTGCTGGTCCTACCGAATCAGACCTTGCCGGCGAGAGCCTCGTTGAGCCCCCCGACCTGAAACTCATCGCGGATCTAGTCTAAGTCGCTGGACATGGATTCCTGGAGCTCGTTCGCCGCCAGGCACGGCGGTAAAGGCGACGCCTGCGTCGCCTGCGGCAAAGCAAGCGGCGCCGTGGCCCCAGAAGCGAGCGACCACCTACTTAGCGCCGTCCGGAACGTGGGTCCAGCGCGTCTTGCAGGCCATCCCCAAGAATGTTGAACGCGAATACCGTCAAGGTGAGGGCGAGCCCCGGAAAGGTCGTGTACCACCATCCCTCGCGGAAATAATTGCGGGCGGTTGACATCATCGTTCCCCATTCTGGCGATGGCGGCTGCGCTCCCAGGCCGATGAAGGAGAGCGAGCTGGTGGCAAGGATGGCGTACCCAATATCGAGGGTGAGCTGGATGATCACCACCGAAACAGCATTGGGCAGGATGTGTTTCAGCAAGAGCCGCGGTCCTGACAGGCCAATGCTCTCTGCCGCGGTAACGTAATCTCGTTCCCGAATCGTAAGAATCTGGCCGCGCACCAGCCGCGCATACCAGGGCCAAAAGACAGTGGCCAGGGCGACCATGGTCCAATGCAGTTCGCGCCCCAGCGATGCGGCGATGGCGATAGCAAGGATCAACGCCGGGAACGCAAGGAACATATCGGTGAAGCGCATCAGAAGCTCGTCGACAATGCCGCCGAAATAGCCAGCCACCGAACCGACGAGCGTGCCGAAGATCACGGCGAAGGTGAGCACGACGGCCGCAACCTGCAAGCTGATCCGGGTGCCAGTCATCACCCGGCTGAGGAGGTCGCGGCCAAGCTCGTCCGTTCCCATGGGGTGCGCCAGCGACGGCGCAAGGAGTTTCGAGCCGGTGATGTCCTGCGCATAGGGGTCGTATGGAGCAAGAGTTTGCCCGAAGATCGCCAGGACGAAAAAGACGACGACAATGAGCAGTCCAGCCAGATTGAGCTTGTTCCCGATGAGAAATCGCTTCAGGTTCCTCCGCAGTTGAGTGTGCGGGGAGGGGAGGGCCGCGCTGGTCAGCGTGCCAAGCTCCGGGTCAGAGGCCTCGCCAGGAAATGTCGCAACAGAGGGCGCGGTGGTGATCGTCGATTCAGCGCTCATCAGTACGAAATCCTGGGGTCGAGGAAAAGATAGAGGATATCGACGAGGAGGTTCATCAACACGAACACCAGCGCGATAACGAGCGTCGTCGCCATGGTCGCGTTGTAATCGAGCCGCTGAATGGCCTCAACCGCGTAGCGGCCCACACCAGGCCAGGAGAAGACGATTTCCACCAGGAAAGCCCCGGAAAGCAAAAGCCCCACCTGCAGCCCAAGCGACGTCACGGTCGGCAACATCGCGTTCTTCAACGCGTGACCGAAGACGACGCCGTTGGGAGCGATGCCTTTGGCGCGGGCTGTCCGAATGTAATCCTGCCCAAGGACTTCCAGCATGCCGCCGCGCACCATACGGGTGATCACGGCCAACGAGCCGTACGCCAGAACAAGCGCCGGCATGATGAGATGAAAGAGTGAGAGGCGAAAGAGTTCCCAGTCTCCGGCAATCACGGAATCGATCGTATACAGGCCGGTCACCGTTGGCGGTGGGTCAGTGCCAATGGGAATTCTGGCGCCGTCGGGAAGCCAGCCGAGGCGGCCGAAAAAGATGAACTGGGCCATGATGGCCAGCCAGAACACGGGGAGGGCGAGCCCCGAAATCGAGATAAAGCGGGCAATGTGGTCGGGGAGCTTGTCCCGTTTGACAGAGGAGATCACGCCGAGCGGGATGCCGACCAGGGTGGAAATCACGAAGGCGACAGCGCCAAGTTCGATGGTCGCGGGTAAGTAGCGTTTCAGATCTTCTGACACGGGCCGACGCGTCGTGAACGACGTGCCAAGGTCTCCGCGCGTCAAGCCCTGCAGGTAGGCAACATACTGTTGCGGGAGTGGGTCATCGAGCCCATATTTCTCGCGGATCTTCGCAACGGCGCTTTTGCTGGCCCGCGGTCCCGCCATCAGTCGAGCTGGGTCGCCAGGAACCACATGCGAGAGTCCAAAGGTGATGAGCGACAGACCGAACAGGACGAAGACCAGAAAGATGAGCCGTCTCACGATCAGTCGTGCCAGCATGCGATCCCTCCTGCCGGTGTCGCTCTACCCCCTAGAAGAAACGGCACGTTGCCCCGTCAACCTCGAAGCTGAATGCTCGTCACCTGGCAGAGCATGCGCGTGCCTCACGCGAACCGGATTCCTGGCGTCTGCCCGATTGATCGTCTGTCTCATGCTGGAACCGCTCGATGGAAACGGTTGATACCGCGTTTGACGACAATAATGCCGATCCCCGCTCGGAGCGGACTCGGGTTGCGAATTGCATGAACGCGCGAATCCTACGTGCGATGCAAGGATACGCGCAACCACATTGTGCATACTCCGCGGGTCGATACGTCTGCAATCATGCACAGGATTCCTGGTTGGGATCGACCACGGATCGTGAGACGAGGACTCCGAAGAACCTGGAGCCTCTTGTCCGTCCTTATACGGATTACAGTTGATCACTGCCAGAATTACGGTCTGCTGCAGCGTGATTCCCCCTCTCTCGGCCCGACCTGACAGGGGGAGGTATGCGCACCGCACACGACAATAAGCCCCTCTCCCAGCGCACTGGGAGAGGGGTTGGGGTGAGGGCTCGTCGCGACGGGAGCGACATTTTCTCGCATACCGCTCCCTGTCAGCCGGCCCTCTGGGTGGCGGTTTGGGGTGAGGGCTGGTCGGAGCGGCAACCGCGCCCTCAACGTCAACCAGGCCCGGTCAGGAACTAGCTCGCGACATGCCGTAGAAGTTGAAGCTGTCGAGATAAAGCGGATTGGGTTGAAAGCCCTGGATGTCCTTGCCGAGAACCGTGTAGCGCACGACCTGACCGTAATAGATGACCGGGGGATCCTGCTCTGTCAGGATGCTCTGAGCTTCGATCATGAGCTCCGCGAGGCGCTCCTCGGTTTCGTAGTTCTCCGCCTCGGCCATGATCTCTTCGAAGCGCGGATTCACCCAGTAGCCGCCGTTCGAGCCGCCGTTTCCGATGTTGGCTTCGGTGAAGTTCGGGACGAGCTGATTCCAGGGGTCATTGTAGTCTGGCCACCATCCCCAACCTCCGATGAAGTGAGGGCGATCCTCGGCGGCGGCGTCTCCATACACGATCGAGTTCATCGTGGCTTGATCGACCGACGAGATTTCCAACCCGAAGCCCATGGCCTGCACATTGGCCTGGAAGAGCTGAGCGGTAGTCTGCTCATATTCAAGGTTGGAGTCGGCCATGTATTCGAAGACATCGCCCTCTTTGAACCCGCCGGAGAGGATGAGCTCCTTTGCCTTTGCCAGGTCCGTTTCATAGATGAAAACGTTTGGATCATGGCCTCGTATGTTATCGGCAATCGGTCCCGAACGTTTCATCAGGCCCTGAAAGACCGAATTCACCACTTCGTCGTACGGAAATGCGTACGAGAATCCCTGACGAACTTCCTTCGTCAAGAGTCGCGGCGCGTTCATGATCGCCCAACTCACCGCGCTGGACGGGTACTCGACGACTTGCAGGTCCGGATTGCTCCGCATGATTTCGACGGTGTCAAACGTGAGATTGAATGCGGCAGCATCCGCTTCGCCGCGTTCGAGCAACTGCCGGCGCGTACCGTCTTCGGGCACGACGCGGAAGATGATCTGTTCGAAGTGATTCCCTTCCCAGCCGCGGTGATACCCCTCGAACCGGTTGAGGACCATGCCTTCACTGATGGAGTTCGATTCAAGGATGTAGGGACCGCTGCCGACGGCGAACTCCTTGGCCCATTCGTGCGCGTACGGATCTTCCTCGGTCGCGTTCTCAGCGAGGGCCGTGGGGCTGATCACCGAAGGCCCATAGGACGACGCCATGGCGGAGAGAAAAAGCGGCTCCGAACTGCCAAGATTGAAGCGAATCGTCGTCTCGTCAACGACCTCCATCTTGTCCGGTGAATCGCAGAAGCGAGCGATGACATTGACCGGCGAGCCGCCGAGCTCAATCCAGCGCGTGTAGGAATCCTTGACAGCCTGGGCGTTGGCGGGAGTTCCATCCTGGAACATGACATCGGGAAAGAGCTTGAAGGTGTAGGTGGCCTGGTCGTCGCTCACCTCCCACGACTCGGCAAGAGCGGGTTCAAACTCGTCGGTTGAGTCCCCCTTGAGCAAGATCAAACTCTCATACACGGCGAGCGCGATGGTGGAAGAGAGCGTGGAATACGAGTAGTGGGGATCGATATCTTCATCACCCACGGTGATCAGCACCGTTAACGCGCCACTGGAGCCTTCCTGTGCCGCGGGGATGAAGCGTGTTGCCGTCCCGGGTTGCGCCGGAGCGGCCAGAGTGGTTCTGGGAGCGGCGTCGATGAGGGAGAGAATTACCGGAGAAGCGAGCCCGAGGCGAAGTCCAGTTTCGAGAAGGCGACGCCGGCTTGCTCTTCCCCCTCGCGCAAGTGCATAGAGGCGATCGACTCTGGGATCGTTCATGAAAAACCCTCCATCGGCAACGGATGCGCAAAGCGAGTTCAGCGGCCTCAAGGCCATGAGCGAGCGACAGGAAGCTCGTGGAGATGGCCTTGCGGACGTGAATCCGGCGCGAACCTGGGCGGCAGAGCAACGTACCTCTGTCCGGGTTTAAACCCGAATCCTAGTGTCAAGACGATAGCCTGTGCAACGTGTCGCGGCGGGCGGAAGCCGCACTTCTCCGCGCCGGGGGTGATTCGCTACCGTCCCTGCTCTCGCAGTTCAGCGTGAGCCACCTCGCCAATGACCTGAATTCCCTGGTTGATCATGTCGTCTTCCACGAACGAAAACGAGAGTCGAAGCTGGTTCTTGCCCGAGCCATCCGCGAAGGAGACCGGCCCCGGCAGATACTCGACGCCTAGCTCCTGCACCTGGGCATGCATGCGTGTGGTGTCGATGCCTTCCGGGAACGTCACCCAGATGAAAAACCCGCCGTCTGGCGTCGACCAGGTCGTGCCGGGCGGCATGTGCTCCTCCAACGCTGCCAACATCAGATCGCGGCGTCGCCGATAGACGGCGCGCAGGCGGTCCACGTGAGGAAGGAGGTTGCCCGGCAACCAGTCGGCGGCAACATGGGCGCCGAAGACGTTCGTGCCCCCATCAACCTTCAGCGCCGAAATGCGGCGGATCACCTCTCGCGGACCAACCAACCACCCCAGGCGCATACCGGGGCCCATGGTCTTCGAAAGCGTTCCCATGTAGATCACGCTGTCACTGTCATCGAGCGTATAGATGGCGGGCAGATTCTCGCCCCCGTACCTGAGATCGAAGTAGGCGTCATCCTCGATCAGCATCGTCCCCGCCGATCGCACCAGATCGAGCAGCTCATTCCGGCGGCGGAGGGTCATGGTGACGCCCGTGGGGTTCTGAAAGTTGGAAATGACGTAGACGAACTTCGGCGTGATGCCGGACTCGCGGAGGATTCGCAGCTCTCGATCGAGGAAGGCAATATCAGTGCCTTCTTCGTCAACCGGGATGGAGACGACGTTCGCCCCCACATTGCGGAACGCCTTGACCGCTCCCAGCCAGGTCGGCATTTCGCTGGCAATGGTGTCGCCCCAATTGACAAACGCATCGAGCAGCAGCCCAATCGCTTGCGACCCACCGGCGGTAATGAGGACATTCTCCCGTTTCGCGGTAATACCCTGATCACGGGCCAGCTTCTCGATCAAGGCGTCTATGAGACCGCTGTAGCCCGCGTTGTCCCCATATTGGAGCGCGGTCCGGCCCCGTTGCGCGAGGGTGCGCGTCGATGCGGCGGCGACCTCGGCGGCAGGCAACGATGCCGGATCGGGAAAACCAAAAACGAACGAAATGCGCTCCCCCGGAGTATCCATGCCCTGCAGCAGCGGCGCGTCCTCAACCTGCTTCGCACGAAGTGAAAAGAGGGCGTCAAGCCTGGCGAGGTTGGGGGACCCTACGTGAAAAGTCATCGCGTCTCCATACGACTGATCGCTTCATGCATTCGCCGCCGTGTGGCAATTCTACCGGCCATCAGGCGAAGCGACAGTGTACGGCCAGGCAGAAGGCTTTTGGACGCCCTGCACAGTTCAAACTGTCTGGAAGGGGTCTGTCCGGTGCTAGAATCGAGTCCACCATTGAGCGGTGCGCGTCGCGTCGCGGCCGCTGGTTAGGAGTCTCAACACATGGTCGAATCCACGCTGGCTACCCCGGATGCATCGGTTGCTATCCCGGGCGACGACATCTATGACATTACCATCATTGGAGCAGGGCCGACCGGCCAATTTGCCGCATTTTACGCCGGGCTGCGCGGGGCGCGAACGCAGGTGATCGACGCGTTGGAAGAGCCCGGGGGGGCGCTGACGGCGATCTATCCGGAAAAGTACATCTATGACGTAATCGGCTTTCCTCGGGTCCTGGCCAAGGATTTTGTCGCCCACTGCGACATCCAGGCTCGTCAGGGCGAGCCCACAATCCGGCTCAAGGAGCAGGTGCGCGAGCTCGAAGCGCTTCCGGACGGCCTCATCCGTCTGGGCACGACCAAGGGGGATCGGTGGAGCCGATCGGTTATCGTCTGCGCCGGTGTTGGCGCATTCGAGCCGAAGCGGCTCGATGTTCCTGGCCTTCGCGAGCTCGAAGGCAAGGGAGTTCAGTATTTCGCCAAACGCGTGGAAGATTTCCGCGATCGACATGTGGTCATCGTTGGCGGGGGAGACTCCGCGGTCGATTGGGCCGTGACGCTGGAACCGGTCGCCACCCAAGTGACCATCATTCATCGATCGAAGTTCCGAGCACATGAGGCAACGGTCCGGCAACTCGAAGAATCGACCGTGGACGTCAATTACCCTGGCTACGAAATTGTTGCCGTCCATCAGAATGAAGATGGTCTGCTTTCGGGCATTACGTTCAAGAACGCGGCTGGCGAAGAGCGGTCGATTCCGGCCGACGATCTTATCGTGGCCATCGGGTTCGTCGCCGATCTGGGACCGATGAAAACCTGGGGCTTCGAGCTGCAGCGCAACCAGATCGTCGTGGACAAGACGAGCATGGAAACCGGCATTCCCGGCGTCTATGGAGCGGGGGACGTGGTCACCTATCCGGCCAAGTTCAAACTGATTGTGACGGGCGCGGCAGAGGCGGTCACGGCCGTCAACCATGCCGTGACGTATTACGACCCTAAAGCGCGCCTGGACGCCGGTCACTCCACGAACATCATGGAAAAGCGAGAGAAGGCCGAAGCGAGCGCCGGCATTGAAGGCTGATACGGAATGCGGATGAAAACTGCCTCTTTCGCGGCGGCGCCGGGATCGTTCCCCCCTCTCTCCAGCGCACTGGGCCGGGCGCCCTCTGGGTGGCGGGCAGGGGGTGAGGGCTCGTCGCGGCGCCGGACACGTCGTCGATGTTCCAGAATTTAGTGACCACCGACGTTGAGTCAGCGAACTTGAGGGCTTTCCAGAATCCCGCTACGTCGGGCGCAGGTTCTGCACGAGCGTTCGGGCCGAATCAAGCCAGCGATGGTCTGTGTCATCAGGCACGGAACAGCCGTTGGCAAGGATCAGTTTGCGGCCGCCGGTTTGCATCACCGCGTCGTTCGCTTCCATGGCAATGTCTTCGGCAGGACCCTGATGTAACGGTCCGAATTCGTTCCACCCACCCATAAGGCATTTGCTGGTCTTCACTCGTGCTTCTCGCAAGCTCGGCCCAGCGATGCGGTCGGACCAACTGAGGACCTGAACCGGGTAGTCGAGCAATTGGTCGAACATCAGCGACTTTTCGCCATGGATGTGCAGAATATTGAGCCAGCCGTTCGACGCGCCGCGAAGCGCAATGAGGTCGTACGGCCGGCCAAATTCCAGATATTGTTGCTCGGTCATGATGTCGCGCGAGCAGCCCTGTACGGAAAAAAAGACGCCGTCGGCCCCCGCCATCTGGATGTCGCGCATGTGGAGCGCGAGATTCTCCGCGATGATCGAGAGCACCTCGTGGATCAGCATCGGGTGTTCGACCATGTGTTGCAGGAAAAGATCGCGATCCCGCGCCGCGTACATGGCCTCGGCGAGTGGACTGAACACGGTCATGACGACTGGCGTATCAAAGCCCAGCATGTCGCGCACGACTGCTACCGATTCAGCCCGCTCGCGAAAGAAACGGGAGCGCGCGGCGTCGATGGGCTCGATCAAGCGCCAGTCATTCACGTCATGAATCGATTTCTTGGGGAAGGGGTACGGAATATCAGGCATGATTTTTGCGATGTCGAGGTCGAATTCCTCATCGAAGAAGCGGAGGGTCGCTTCGGCCATCGCGCGGCCGGAACCCTCGGGTTGAAAGTGATGCCAGAAGCAGACAGGGATGCGATCGACTTCCTCGCCGTAGACAGCGGCTTCAACGCGCTCGGTCCGCGTCATGTAGTCGACCTGAAGCCGTCGACCAGTCGATTTCGCGTTTGGTTTTCTCGCCATGACATGCACGCTCCTGCCAGGGCCGCCGCAATTCCGTAGCGGCCCCGCGATGCGCCGGAAGGCCCCTGTTAGCCCGCTGGAACGGCTCGGATCGTAGCATATGGCGGGCTTCCGGGCGGAAGTCGGACCGGCATCAGATCACGTGGGAAGAAGAGGCGGAATCCCTATGGCCGAACCCGTGACTGCAGACCCCATGGTGGCGGTTGTTCTGAATCGTGACCTGCTCTTCGGATCACGGATTCGGAGCGCCCTCGCGAGTCTTGGACTCGAACCGCGCTTCGTGGCGAGCACTGGCGAGTTTGTCAAAGCACTCGAAGAGCGGCAAGAATCGATCGCCCTCGGCATTGTCGATATGAATGGCGCGGTGGCTTGGGAAGAGCTGGGGGCGGCCCTGAGTCGCATTGATGACGTGGCCCCGACCTTGGCCTTTGGGTCCCATAAAGACGTCGAAAACTTGCGTGCGGCCAGAACTGCCGGGATCACTCGCGTTGTCTCCAACAGTACGTTTCATGGTGAGATGCAAAGCCTGATCGACCGCTATCGGCGACGCTGATCGCTGCCGAGATTGCCGCCCTAAAGCCGATGACCGCGCGTATCGTGGTACCGTGTGCGTGTTCCCCGCGCTGCCAACCTGAGACTCGCGTCGACGGACCAGGAAGTGGGAATCACGTGGCCAAGCGAGATCGTGTTGACGAATCACTCCTCATTCCTCAAGAGTCTCCTTTAGTTGAGTTGTTACGGATTCCTGGAGGAAGCTTCAGCGCCTCCTCAGCTGGAGGGGCGACCCCTGCGTCCTTGCAGCCCGCGGCACGGGATACGGCGTCGATGCTCCAGAGTCCAGTGGCCACCTACTCAAGCGATCAGGAACCTGCCCTCACGGTGGCAGCCGCGGTCGATCTCTTCTTTGGCGATCTGCGGCTCGCGCCACGCACCAAGAAGACCTATTGGCATGGCATTGCCAAGTTTCTGCGCCATCTCGCCCAGCATGAAGGCATTGATCCGGAGACAGCGCCAGTCACAGCTCTGAAACCGGATCACGTGACCTCGTTTGCCTCGATCCTGGTGCCGCCAGACATCCGGACTCCGGAAGAAGTTTCGCGGATGCGGACGGCGCAAAACAACATCTCCGCCGTGCGCAAGTTCTGTTCGTATCTGTCCAGCTATGATCTCAACGACGCTCTGGTGAGCGACCGGATCAAGACCCGAATCTCGGCAATGATGCCCCGCTTCACGCCGCCTCCCCCCGATGTGAAGCTGACCGACCTCGAGCGCATCGTCGCCTATCTCGATGAGCTGCCACGAGAAGCGAAACCACATCTCGAGCTCAGACGCCATAAGGTTCAAGCGATGATCCGGTTTCTCTTCCGTTCGGGAGTACGAGTCTCCGAGCTGTGCGCCTTGCGCCGGAGGGATGTCGACCTCGCGGAGGGAGCGGCAAGCATCTATCGGGCCAAGGGTGGGAAGAGCCGCACGGTCCATTTTGACGCCGATACGGCCACGGCGCTCACGGTGTACTGGACGCTACGCGGGGATGCGCCTCGCGGGTCCGGGGCACTCCCCGCATTTAGCGGTAGGGATAGAATTGGAGTGCCAGGCTCCGCGATCAGCCCGCGAACGGTCGAGCACATTGTTGCCGGGCTCGCGGTGAGCGCCGGAGTTGAGAGCGATGTTACGCCTCACTCGTTTCGCCACGGCTTGGCGACAGAGCTCGTTCGGCGCAGAATGCGCGAATCGACGGTGCAAACCATTCTTGGACATGCCTCGCCCGCGACAACCCGCATCTACGTCCACAAAGTGGCGGTCGAAGTGGCCGACGAGTATCAGGATGCGTTTGGACCATACCGGGCGCCGGCTGGCGCGATCACGGAATAGCTGTCATGGGCGAACTTGGTTGGCCCTGTTCCTCTCGTGCCTGATCTTGTCAGGCTGCGCGTCCGGTTCGGCCACCGTTTCGCGAATCGACGAAGCCAGGGATGCCGGCCTCAAGGATCAGTTGGCCGCCGAGCAGGCCACCCGAACCGTCCAACGCTACTTTCCCCCGACGGGGACGCCGTCACCGACCGAGCCCCCGGCTCCGGCATTAAGCGATCTGGTCCTTACCTTTGGCTTCAGGTCGGACGGAACGCCCGACGGCAGCTATGAGAGCGTCCCGGCCGGATCGGGAACGGTCTATGCCGCGGCCCGACTCATTGGCGTTGCCGAGGGGCAAGTGATCCGCGCGGTGGTGACCGATGCCTGGGGCAACGATGTGAGCGCTCCGGAGGTGAGGATCGATCCAGGCGCCGCCGACCGTTGGATCGCGCTCCCCATCGGCTTGCCGGCCGAGTTGGCGGCCGGTGAGTACGGCGTGTTCCTCTTCTCCAACGACCGGGCTCTCGGTTCCCTCGCGTTCGGGGTGAGTAGCCCGGGTAGCTCCGCGCAACTCTTGCCGGAATTGCCGGCGAACCCTCAAGTACGATCTACCGTGCCCCCGCCGGGCTCATCCGGCGTTGAGACCGCCGTGACACCGACGATCGCACCCTCCGCATGATGAGCTCTCGAGTTATTGCGTGGCCCTGGACACCGCCATAGAATCCGCCGGGGGCTGATGGAGCCAGAAGCGCCTGTTCGCCGGGAAGCGGTTCGGGCGCGGGCATGGGTCATCGGAAGGGGTGCGCCAATGGATAGAGAGCTTTGGAAGGCCGTGATCGCCGAGTTTCTCGGTCCATTCACCCTGGTCGTGGCTGGCGTTGGGGCGATCATTTCCACCCAGAATCTCGGCGATGGCGGCAATCTCGTCGCGGTCGCGCTCGCGCACGGACTCGCCATTGGACTGATGGTGGCCGCACTGGGACATCTTTCAGGGGGCCAGTTCAACCCTGCCGTGACGATCTCCCTGTTCGCGGCAGGTGAGGTTCCGCTGCCGCGTGCTGTCACGTACATCGTCGCGCAGTTGCTGGGCGGTGTTGCGGGCGCCGGAATTCTGACATTGGTGTTTCCGGCCCTGGGGGAGATCGGACGAAACAATCCGGGCGTAAACCTTGGCGTTCCCGCGCTCGGCCCGGGGGTCACCATTCCCGGCGCGCTGATCATGGAAGCTGTGATGACCTTCTTCTTGGTGCTCGTGGTGTTTGGCACGGCGGTCGATTCCCGCGGTCCAAAAGGGATTGCTCCCCTTGTCATTGGGCTGACGATCACCATGGACATTCTGCTCGGCGGCCGAATCACTGGCGCGGCCATGAATCCAGCCCGCGCGTTTGGCCCGCAAGCCGTACAGCAGGACTTCCAGAATTGGTGGATTTACTGGATCGGTCCGATCGCCGGCGGGCTTATTGCCGCGTTGGGGTACAAGTTCTTCTGGTTGACGCGGCGCGAACTATCCGCTCCGCCGGCTCGACACGTCGCCGCGCCGGCACAACCGCCCGCGGCCAGCGTAAGCAGACCGCCGGAACCGCCTCGCCGCAAGAGCTCCAGGCGGCGCTAGACGCCCGCTTTTCCCTGGGAGTGAAGGCCCCGATCGACGTCGATGGGCATTCGGTCCGGCGGTGCAACGATGCGTTACGCTCGCGCCGGTTTCCACTCTTTGCGAATCGTGTCGCGGAACTGTTCGTACTTTCGGCCCTCCGTAAGGGCGGCGTTGACCGCGGGCATGAAGACCTGATCATAAAACTGGTGACCCATGCGGCTAATGATCTCGCGGTCAAAGGTCTCGTCGGTCTGAAGCTCCCCATCAAGCGCGCGGAATTTCTCGCCCGAATCTCCCACGAAGCGATTTCTCGCCTCGTGGTCTGCTGCTTTTTCGGGCTTCCTTGCAGGGTGATTCTTCGCGGGCGAACCACCGAATCGCTTACTGGCAACGATTTTGGCGATCCAAATGCCATACCCTTTGGCGACATCAGCCGGTTCTCCATGGGCCAGGGCTTCGAGCCGCTTGGTTTCGGCGAAGACGTCAAATCGGCGAATGGGCTGCAAGGGATGCAATGTGGTTCGATCGGTCATCAAGATTTCTCCAGTGGAATCGCGCGGAGTTCGTCAGGACACGATGCCTTTCTGCAAAAGGGAGGCGGCATCGGCGTCGGCGAGGACTTCAAGTCGAGACGCGGCCAGGCGAAGAAATGACGCCGGAATCTCGCTTCCCACCGGCCCTTCGAGGGCCCGTTGCAGCGCCACCGCCTTCGCCCGGCCGGACGCCAGGAGAATGATCCTCTTGCTCTCCAGCATGTTGGCGATGCCAACGGTCAATGCCCGGGTTGGGATCGGCAGCGTATCGTTCCAATAGGCCGATGCCTGGGCAACGGTTTCTGAAGTCAGATCGACCACGCGCGTGCGCGAATCGGCGGCGCAATCAGGTTCATTGAATGCGACATGACCGTTGCCGCCAATGCCAACCACGGCCAGATCGAAGCCCCCATATGCTGATAGCGCCCGATCGTAGGCAGCGGCGGCTTCGACGGGGTCCTCGGCTCCCGCCGGGGCAAGGTGGACGTTCTCCGGGGCGAGATTGACGCGGTCAAGAAACGCTTTCCGGAGCCAGGCCGTCAGGCTGTTTGGCTCATCGCCGGTCAGTCCCAGATAGTCATCCAGCGAGAAAAACCGGACCCCCGAAAAATCGACGTCGCCATCAGCGTAGCGCCTGGCAAGGATGTCAAAAAGGTGGAGTGGGGTTGCGCCGGTCGGAAGGGTGATCACCGCATCGGGTCGGCCGCGAATGGTCTCCAGTACGGCGTCGGCGGCCAATTCGCTCATAGCTTCCGCGTCAGGCGTAACCGTGATCCGCCACGATTCGTGGTGCGGCATCGTGTCCGCTCTCTCCGTTCAAATCACACAAGGCAACCAGTGTTACGACCTATCGGTGGCATCATAGCCGAGCGAAAATTCGACGGGCCGTGGGAATCGCATGTGTTCGCGAGCATCCGGCGCGACGTCAGAAGGAACTCGATGCATGACCGAGAGGATGACGAAGGCATTGTCGCTGATCGATGAATGGGTCGCACCTCAAGGCGCTCCCGGTGTCGGAGCGGCGGTTTGGCGCCGGGGCGAAATCATCGCTGAACGCTACGCGGGTGAGGCTCGGCCGGGCGTTGCCGTCACCGCGGAAACGCTCTTTCCGCTGGCATCGGTGACGAAACCGATCTCCGCCGCGACGGTCATGAGCCTTGTCGACGATGGGGTCGTGGGCCTGGATGAGCCGGTAGGGCGAATCGTGCCCGAGTTTCGGGCTGGCCCACATTCCGGCGCCGAGGGCGTCAATCCTGAGTTGGAGCGCTGGCGGTCGCAGATTTCGGCCAGGCAACTGTTGTCTCACATTTCGGGTCTACCTGAAGATCTTGCCGCGCGGGATTCTCGGTATCTGGAGATGGTTGATATCGAGTCGGTCATTGACCAGATGTGCGCATTGCCACTTGGTTCGGTTCCCGGCGTTGAACTCCGTTACTCAAACGCCGGATTCGGGATTCTCGCGCGACTTGCCGAGCGAGCGAGCGGCCAGCACTTCTGGGAGCTGACCCACGAGCGTGTTTTCGCCCCACTCGATGTCACGGGAATCATTGCCAACCCTTCCGGCGACGATCTGCCGCGCGTCGCGGTACTCGCCGACACCAGCCAAACCGGGACGGATGTCGAGACCTACAACAGTCGCTACTGGCGAAGTCTGGCGCTGCCGTGGGGAGGGCTCTTTGGCGCCCCGCGCGATGCCGTGCTGTTCGGCGCGGCATTCTTGAGGGAAGGCCCCCGTCTGCTTTCTCCCGCGAGTGTAGATATGATGACGACCGACCAGACTATGGGCGTTCCGGGCGGCGTCGAAAGCGCGCGGGTCCATTGGAATCCGGGGAGGTGGGGCCTGGGCTGGGAAGTAAAGGGGGAGAAGCGCAGGCACTGGACCGGGGAACTGACGTCACCCAGGACATTTTGTCACTTCGGCCATGCGGGGACGCTGCTTTGGGGTGATCCAGAGCATGATCTGGTTCTGGCGGTCTTTGCCAATCGCACCGTCACCCACATGTGGGCGTTCATCCTGACCCGCTGGGCGCGGCTGAGCAACGCAGTGGTCGCGGCCGCGAGCTGGTAGCTTGCACGCGGGACCAGCATTGAGACGGCACAGAAGTCGCGCTCTCGTGTTTGGCGCGATGCTGGTTGACAGCCCGAGACGGCGTACATACCATGCTGTCGCATAGATCATAAAACTCAGGGCGGCTTGGACCGTTGAGCCGCGATCGATTCGCGCCGCGTGCATACGCGGGGAGGAGCCGATACGTGACCGCAGAGAATGCCCGTCAATCGTCGCTGCTGAACGAGGCCCTTGCAGGCCGCATGTCTCGTCGCCAGGTCGTCCGGCGTGGGATTGCGCTTGGCCTGTCTGTTCCTGCCATCGGCGCGGTACTCGCTCGGGTGCCTGCTCAGCGCGCCGCTGCCCAGGATGGTCCGGTTCAAGTCGCCATTCTGAACAAGGAGATGACTCAGGACGAGATCATCGCCGAGATTCAGAAAGAAGGCGAGGTCAACGTTGGGAACTGGACCTACACCGCCAACGACACCCTGGTGGCGCAGTTCATCGCGTACGTGAAGAGCACTTACGGCGTTGACGTAGGGTTGAATTACGAAGCGAGCCAGGCGCCAAGCACGTATATCACGAACCTCTACACGGCCCTGCAGAGTGGGAACGCCCCGTCCTACGATGTCCTGGCGATCGAGGAGAACTACTGGGCGGAAGCGATGTCCCAGCCGGAACCGGTGGCCGAAGAATTTCTGCCTTCCGGGCTCATTCCAAATGCCGATCGGGTATTGGAGATGTTCCAGCGGTTCCCCACGGCGGTCGGTTTTCAGGCTTCCGCCACGCCGGGAATCGTTTACGACAAGGAGCGCGCCCCCTACCTGGTGGACTGGAAGGACCTTGGCGATGAACGTCTGAAGGGCCGGCTGACCATGCCGATTCCGGGCGACATCACCTGTGGCGGCATGTTGCTCGGCATCGCCGGGTCACTCGGCCTCGACTACAAGAACCCGGACCAGATGAAGGAAGCCATCGATTTCGCTATCCAGAAGATCCATCCAAACGTCCTGCAGTACACGACCGACAGCGCGACCATGCAGCAGCTCCTGCGCAGCGGCCTCGTCGATGCCGTGGGGTTCTGGAACGCTCTGGCCCGCATGGAGTTCCTGAACGACCAGCCAAACTCGGCGTTCATGCTCGCCGAATCGGGACAGTACCTCGTCAACGGGTATATGTGGATTCCGAAGGGAACGCCGCACCCGGTGCTGGCCCAAATCTTCGTCAACTGGCGGCTGAGCGACGATGTGCAGTTCCCCGCGGAGAGCTGGGGACTGGAGCCGGGTCCGTGGGCAGAGCTCCAGGAAGGGATCCTGGGCGAATCGTATGCCGAGTTGGTCCCGGAATGGTTCAAGAAGGACTATTTCACCTATTACCCGACGATCGAGCAACTCACGACGAATTACAAGTCGGTCGATTGGGATTACTACGCCGCAAACGTTGGAGAATGGATGGACTACTACGCTCAAGGCATCGGCCAGTAGTCCAGGCGAACCGCATCGCGGGGGCCGTGGCGGGTCTGATTCCGCCACGGCGCTCGAACGATGATCTGGGCCTTCAGTAGATGACACACGCGCCGGCGGACATCGCCATCGAATACGACATCGCGGACGAGCCCGCGCGACGGAGCTGGGCGACGCCTCGCAGGCGAGGCGTCGCTTTGCTGCTGCCCGCCGCCTTGGTCGCGGTGCTCTTTTCCCTCATTCCGCTGGCCTACCTTTTCCAGATAAGCCTCACCGATGGCTCGTCGTTCTTCTTCGACGCGCGGTACACGGTGGACAATTATCGCGAGGTCTTCAGTCGATACCGGCCGGCGATCGCGGAAACGGTCTATCTGGCCGGGGTCTCATCGATCCTCAATCTCGTCTTCGGATACCCATTCGCCTACATCCTTATTCGCAAGGTTCGCTATCGAGAGCTCGTGCGGACCATGATGACGTTCCCCCTCTTCGGGCCGCTCTATCTCGCCTTCGGCCTCTTCTACATCTTTCTCCCGAATGGCCCCCTGGGAGGCATCTTTGCCGCGCTCGATATCAACATCGCCAAGTACCTCTTTTCGCAAGGGGCGGTGCTCTTCTCGATGCTGGTCTTCACCTTTCCCTTCATGGTGATGAACATCGGCGCGGCGCTCTCCAATGTCGATCCCATGCTGGAAGAGGCCGCCCGAACATTGGGCGCCAAACCCTGGCAGATATTCATGCGGGTGCTCTTCCCGCTAAGCTGGAGCGGAATTATCGCCGGGTTTCTCATGTGTTTCGGATGGAACCTGGGAGTCTTCGCACAGCCGCAGCTTCTTGGTTCTCCGAAAGAGCAATCGGTGATCTCGCTGCAGATGTTTCTCAAGGGACTGGTGCAGTTCAATTACGGATTGGCGGCAGCGCTGGGCATCGTCCTGATGGTCATGGCCTTCGCGGTGACCTGGGTGTCGCTGCGATTTTCGCGCGGCGCGCTCGGGGCATAGGTGCGAACAATGGCGAGCGTTGCAGTTGATTCCGGCCCCGGCGTGCCGCGGCAGATCTCCTTGAAGTGGTTCGGCGCTGCTCTGGCGCATGGATACATCTGGGCCTGGCTGGTGATCTTCGCGCTGCCGTTTCTGGCCACGCTGATCTACTCGCTGCGGACGCCGAGTGGTGAATGGACCTTTGCCGCTTACCAGTATGTCTTCGGCAGCTTCAGGGAAAATCTCCTGCTTTCTGTGCAGACCACCGCCATCACGATTGTCATCAATCTGATCATCTCCGTACCCGCCGCGTACGCCATCGTGCGTTTTCCCATTCCTGGCAAGAGTTTCATCCTCTCGACGCTCAATCTGTCGCTCTACACCCCGGCGGCAGTCATGGGCGTCAGCCTGGTCATTGCCTACGCCTTCCTCTTCCGGATTCCCCAGACCATGATCGGCCTCATTGCCGCCTACGTCGTCGGGACCTTCCCTTTGATGTTGGTGCCAATCATCGTGGCGCTGCGAGACCTGCCGATGATGTTCGAGGAAGCGGCCAGAACCCTGGGCGCCACGCGCATGCAGACCTTCTGGCGCGTCGATTTGCCGCTGTTAGGACCGGGGATCAGCGCGGGGATCTTGCTGACATTTGTCATCATCTTCAATGAATTCCTGGTGACGCTGTTTATTGCCGGACCTGGCCTCACCACCGCCGCGTTGCGGGTCTACAACCTGACGCGTACGGCGGGGTTCCAGCCATCGACCGCGGCCCTGGCTACCACCATGCAGCTCGTTTCGTTCCTCGTCGTCCTGACCTTCTTTCACTTCTTCGGGTCCCGTTACCTCAAGGGCACCTACCTCATTTGAGCGGTTTAAACGCAAAGGAACTCCACGGGCGATGACACGCGTCAATCTCATTGATGTATCCAAGCGCTTTGGCGCGACCCTGGCCGTCGACCGGTTCAACGCCGACATCGCCGACGGAGAATTCGTCACCCTTCTGGGCCCATCCGGGTGTGGCAAGACGACGACCTTGCGCATGGTTGCCGGGCTCGTGGAGCCGAGTTCTGGACAGATTCGCTTCGATAGCCAATCCGTTACCAACGTGCCGACCCACAAGCGCAATGTTGGGTTGGCATTTCAGAGCCATGCGCTCTTTCCGCATCTCTCCGTGGCGCGAAACATCGCGTTCGGGCTCGAAGTGAAGGGGACGCCAAAAGCCGCAATTCAACAACGCGTGCAGGAAATGCTGGATATGGTCGAGCTCTCGGAGTTCGCGGATCGCGTCCCGGCCCAATTATCAGGTGGCCAGCAGCAGCGCGTCGCCCTGGCGCGCATGCTGGCCACGGATCCCCGCGTTCTTCTCTTTGATGAGCCGCTGTCGGCACTTGACCGAAACTTGCGCGACACGCTCAAGTACTCGATTCTCGATTTGCAGCGCCGGACCAGGAAGACAGCGATCTACGTGACCCACGATCAATCGGAGGCCTTCGCGATCTCCGATCGCATCTTTGTCATGAACGAGGGGCGGATCGAACAAGCCGGGACGCAACTCGATATCTACTTGCGGCCCCAGTCAGAATTCGTGGCGGGATTTGTAGGCGATAACAATGCCCTTCGCGGTGAGGTCGTCGCGGTGGTGTCTGCGGCTCCTGGAGAGCCAAAACTGGTCGACGTGCTCGCCGGTGGCATGCGGCTGCGCGGCTTGAATCCGGGCAATGTTGGAGTAGGCGACGCGATTCTGGCCTTCATACGCCCCGAGAATATCGAAATACTGCCCGGTCGGCGTCACGATGATGAACCGAACGTGGTTCGAGGACGCGTCGAGCAGATTGTCTTCGAGGGCCCGACCGTCCGGATTGTGGTCGACGCGGGCGGCGTCGCGATCAAAGCCACGGCCGGAGGGCTAGGGCGCCTGACCCTGCTCGATCAGAATCAACGCGAGGTTTCGATGAAGATGCAGGAAGTGACAGTCGTCCGTGATGTCCCGGCCGCCGCATAACTCCGGGCGGTTGGGTTTTCAGGCATTTCAGCAACCATCATCCCGCCACGCCTTCAATGCCCCGCGAACAGCGGTGAGTGCATAGCTGGGAAACACCAGGTCCGGTCGACCGGCGATTACCTCGGCGGGCGTGGCCTTCTCAGGCGTGAACGTCGCAAGCTCTGATTCGGGGATCGGAACGGAAACGGGCCCCGTCGCGGGGTGGACGGAATAGGGAGCCCGCAACGTGGCATTGTCTTTCAGAATGTACTCATCGAACAGAAGTGCCGCCGGGTTCGCCCGATCTGCCGACGAGGTAGTCACAAGGGGTCGCCCGGCGCTGACAGCGTCGCGGATGGGCTGAGCCTCTCCATCGACGGCCAATCGACGTTCGACCTGACATGCGACGGATCGCACCAGCCCGCGTTCAATTTCCCACAGCTCGGCATCCGGAATTGCTCCGATATCGGCCACGTCAAACACAAGGTGGCACCCATCGGAGCCCGAGAACTTCACCAGGGGAACGATGCCCTGCTCCTTCAGGACGGCGCTGGCATGAACGGCGGCGAGCCGGGCCATCGCTGTTGGCAGGTCACGGGAGTCGATGTCGATGACAAACCAGGCGCCGGAACGCTCCGCGCGAATGTGAGGGTGGAATCCCTCCGCGTACTTGCGAACCCATTCCAGGAGAGTGCCCCTGTCGTCAATGTGAATCCAGCTGTTTTTGCCAACAGCACCCGAATGCCGGCGATAGACGATCTTCTCGGAACTGGGAAATCGCTGCTCGATCGCCACCTTTCGTCCCCGGAGGTAGGGGAGCATCCGGTCGCCTATGTCAGCGTAGTAATCAAAGTACTTGCTTGGCATCGGCCTTGGTCCGGGAATGTAGCGCGCTGGCATTCGGTTGCCCGGCAAGCGCGAGGTTGCGAGGTCCAAACGCCCGCGGCAGGAGCTCGTCAAGCGTGACCGCGATTCCTGACGCGCCATCATCGAGAATGATGGTCATATCGTGGCCTTTCGGGCGGAACTCGTTGAGGACTTGCCGGCAAGCGCCGCATGGAGTCGTACCCAGCACACGAGGCGCGGACACCGCCACCGCGGCGATCTCGCGATGGCCCGCGCTGACCGCGGCGCTAACCGCCGAACGCTCCGCGCAGATCGTCAAGCCGGAGCTGGCGTTTTCGACATTGCATCCGGTGTACAGCGAGCCATCGGCGGTGAGCACGGCGGCGCCGACCGGGAACGACGAATAGGGAACGTAGGCGTTCCCCGCGGCTCGTCGTGCCAATGAAATCAAAGTCTCGCCAGTAATTTCGTCCATAGATCCTCTCTTTCGGTCGATAACTTCATCAAGATTCTTGCTCGATTGAGGAGGCTGTCATTGTGGGTGGGATATTGGTTCTGAAGCGCTAGCGGAACGTAGGTCGATCATGACATGCCTTTCCGTGCCATCGGCCCCTTTGACAACGCAACGTAGCATTGTTGAGCATCGCGTGGCTGGCGGCAATCCGTGCATTGCAATAAACTTTACAAAGAACTGAACAATCGGACCGCGAGGGAGGCGAATATGCCAAGTTACCAGGAAGTTCTCGAACAGAAAAGAGCCCTCGTTCGGGAGGCGGATCCCCGCGAATCGTTGCGGTTGCGAGAACATGGCGCGCTTTTCGTGGATGTCCGCGAGCAGGGCGAATTTGAGCAGGGAACGATCCCTGGCGCGTTGCACATTCCACGGGGCTTCCTGGAGATGCGGATCGAAGAGGCGGTGCGCGATCGCGACGCGCCCCTCGTTCTCTATTGCGCCGGTGGCGTGCGGTCCCTCTTTGGCGCCGAGTCGCTCATGCAGTTGGGGTACACGAACGTCGTATCCATGTCCGGCGGGTTCAACGGATGGAAGTCTGCAGGATTGCCCTGGCGGACGCCACAGACGCTCACCGCCGATCAGCGCCGCCGGTACAGCCGCCATCTTCTGATTCCAGAAGTTGGAGAAGGAGGTCAGCAAAAACTGCTCGATGCGAAGGTGCTGCTCGTCGGCGCGGGTGGACTGGGATCACCCGCGGCGCTTTACCTGGCGGCAGCAGGCGTCGGGACGCTGGGCATTGTCGATGCCGATGTCGTCGATGACTCGAATCTGCAACGGCAGATCATCCACACCACCGAACGACTTGGTCTCGCCAAGGTCGAGTCGGCGCGGCTTGCCATCGAAGCGCTTAACCCAGACGTCAACGTGGTCAAGCACGAGGTCCGGCTCGATCAGCAGAATGTGCTGGAGATCTTCTCAGGGTACGACATCATTCTCGATGGAACCGACAACTTCGCCACTCGGTATCTGATCAACGACGCGTGCGTGCTGCTGGGCAAACCGAACGCCCATGGCAGCATCTTCCGCTTTGAGGGGCAGGCAACCACCTTCATCCCAGGCGAAGGGCCATGTTACCGCTGCCTCTTTCCCACGCCGCCTCCGCCAGAGCTGGCGCCGAGTTGTGCGGAAGCCGGCGTGCTGGGCCTGTTGCCCGGTACAATCGGCATCATCCAGGCAACCGAAGTGGCGAAGTTGATTCTTGGCATCGGGCAGCCGCTCGTCGGCCGCCTGCTGACATACGACGCCCTGGACATGGAGTTTCGGGAACTGCGGCTCAGCCGCGATCCCGAATGCCCGATGTGTGGGCCGGGCGCGCCAACCGACCTCGACGACATCGAGTACACGGACGTTGGCTGCCTGATTCCGGCCCTGGCCAGCGCTTGAGACTAGCCAAACCGCTTCTGGCGCAATGAACGCCGGCGCCAGGAGCGGCCGCATGGCCGGCTCACTATCCGAGGCCAATCCCCATATTGGCGCGCACTTGGCTCATTTTCACTTCGGCCCGAACGCGAGCACGCTCAGCGCCCTCGCTCAGGACAGCACGGGCAATGTCGGGGTTCTCGTTCAACTCGACCAAACGCGTCTGAATCGTTGAAAGCGCATCGACCACGATGTCGCCCAGGTCGCTCTTGAAGGCGCCATACCCCTTCCCGGCGTAGCGTTCTTCAATGAGCGGGATCGGCTCATCGCGGAGTAGGCTGTAGATCGTCAGCAGATTGGTGAGGGCCGGTTTCTCCGGAGCAGCGGTCACATCACTGCCGGAATCGGTGACGGCACGCCGGATCTTGCGCCGAATCGTTTCAGGGTCGTCGGTAAGGGCGATCGAGGCGTTCGGGTTGGCGTCGCTCTTGCTCATCTTCTTCGTGGGGTCTTCCAGCGACATCACGCGTGCGCCCGCTGCCTTGATATCGGGCTGGGGCAACACCAACGTCTCGCCATAGCGAGCGTTGAACCGCGCGGCGATATCGCGAGTCAGCTCAATGTGCTGCTTCTGGTCTTCGCCGACCGGAACCAGGTTGGTGTCGTAGAGGAGGATGTCGGCGGCCTGCAACACTGGATAGAAGAAGAGCGCGGCGCTCACCTGTTCATCCTTGCCGCTCGATTTGTCCTTGAACTGAGTCATCCGCCGCAATTCGCCATATTGCGTGACGGAACCAAGCAGCCAGCAGAGCTCCGTGTGCTCGCGCACGTCAGATTGCACGAAAATGATCGATTGGGCCGGGTCGAGCCCAGACGACAGCAGGACATTCGCCAATCCGATCGTGTTGGCCTGGAGCGTGTCTCTGGTGGTCGGAAGCGAGAGCGCATGGAGATCGACGATGCAGAAGACGTTGTCGTAGTCGGACTGCTGCCGTACCCAGTTGCGAATGGCGCCCAGATAGTTGCCCAAGTGGAAATTGCCCGAGGGTTGGATGCCGGAGAAAACCTTTTGCCGGGCCTCCACGGTGGATGCGCCCGGACGTTCCACTACGGCTGCCGCACCTGTCGCCTGTTCGCTAGTCACCATGCCTCCAGGAGCTTTCTGCGCCAGAATATGCCACGATAGGTCGGATTATAGCGTTCGACCATCGGGCGGCCGCCGAGAAGAGCCTGACTACTCGACCGCGGCGTGGGTCGTGTCAGGACGCGGACGGCGGATCCGAAAGCCAGGCAGCTCCAAAATCGCGCATGCTTTCCAGCACGGGCAGGAGCGCGTGGCCTTTTTCGGTGAGGCGGTATTCAACGCGAGGCGGCATTTCCGAAAAGCAGGTGCGGTTGACGATGCCCGCCTCCTCCAGGCGCCGGAGGCGGTCGGAGAGGGTCTTGGGGCTGATTCCAGAGAGAGAGCGCTGCAGCTCGCCAAAACGAAGGCAACCAGGCTCCAGATCGCGAACGATGAGCGGCGTCCACCGATCCCCAATCAGGATCGCGGTTCGGGCAATCGGGCAGCCAACGTGGTCGAAGGGTCCCATGTACAGTCCATTCGGGAGAGTCACAGAAATGCGCGATCCGCGCGCGGCGGAACCACAGACGAAGCCAACCACGCTTTACGATAGCACGGTGATCCCCAGGAGAAAGGCTGAACCGCTGGACGTGGCGACGGACAATTCGTGAGTAGAGGCAAGTGGACTCGCCAGATTCCCCTCGTGGAGAGCGATCTCAAAGCCCTCACGCCGGCCAGGCTTGGCGTGCTCAGTGATACCCATGCCTTGTCCGCCCGCTCGGCGGCGGCGATGGAGTGTGTTTATGGGTTCTTTCGGCGCGCTCGGGTCGACCTGATCGTTCACGCGGGCGACGCGGGAAGCGCCGCGGTCCTGAGCGAACTGCAAAAAATCGCAGAAGTTGCGGCAGTGCGTGGAAACGCCGATTCGCTCGATTTGATCGACTCGTTGCCTGATCGGATTCGCATCGAAATTGGTAAACGGGCGATTCTGGTCATGCATGGACATCATGGCCGAACCGCTCTGGCGACGGCACGAGCGGCAGCCTCGCCAGACATCGATCTGATCATCTTTGGTCATAGCCATCGTCCGTTGATTGAGAATCACAATGGGACGATTCTGTTCAACCCCGGTTCACCGACGGAACGGCGCTGGAACCCACATTTCGGCATTGGGTTGATCTCGGTGTCAGACGAAGTCATTGCACCGGATCTCATTCTGTTCGATGATCCTCGCCATCTGGTAAACGTTGTTCCCTGAGTGGAACAGCGCTCAGGGAATGATTCCCGCCGGAATCACCGGCAGCATGGAAGCAGAAGGAAGCGTTGCCGTGGGTATCCCCGCCGACGTCGTCAATGTGCCGGCGATGCCATCTGGCGTGACCGCCGAGAGGTCGATGAAATAGCGCTCCGCTTCTGCGACCACGTTCTCAACGAGCTTCAAATCGTCCCAGTCAAGGGCCCCTGCTCGGATCATGAGCACAACCGTGGCATTGGCGCGCTCCCTGAACGTCGCGGCCACGGCTGCCAGGTCGGATGGCGAACGGATCTCCTCGACCTGCCGCACCGATCGGGCCAGAAGCTTGGCGTGGAAGAACTGAATGATGATCTTGGCGACGGCGGCAATAGGCACCGAAAGGATGAGGCCCAGCGGTCCGCCGAGCGCCGTACCGGTGACGAGCACAAAAATCACGGTGAAGGGATTGAGGTGGACGAACCGTCCGATGACCAACGGAATGACAAAGGCATCTTCCAATTGCCGCAAGGCAAAATAGATCACCCCGACAACAATCGCTAAGGACGTATTGGACCAGTCAAATGGAGCGGTCGGCTGAAACAGGGCAATCGTTACGGCAATCGTGCCGGCGGTCCACGGTCCTATGAGCGGGATCAATTCAAGAAACCCCGTCGCGATGGCCACGGACAAGGCATAGTCGACATCGAGGATCTTCAGGGCCACATACGAGGCGGTCGACATGATGACGACTAGGATGACCTGGCCACGAAGATACGCCCCGAGCGTGCGATTAACGTCGCTCAGCAGGCGATCAAACTCCCCATGGTATCTGCGGTTGAACGCGTCACGCAGCGAAACAAGGAAGCCGGGTCCGAAAACGACAAGATAGAACGATGCAAACAGATAGATGAACAGCTCGATCACAAACGTAAACGTAGAGAAAAGGAGAGGCAGAGCCTCCGTCCCGATCAAATCGGCCAACTGGCGTCCAAAGAGATTGATGCGAGATTCGATCAAGCTCATGTCGAGAGCCGCGAAGCGAGAATCGACCTGTCTTCTTCCTTCAATCCAGCGATTCACATCGCTGAGGACATCAGGGATCAATTGACGCTGGACTTGCTCGAGTTGTGTGACCAGAAGCGGCGCTATAGTGATCAGGAGGTTGATGAGCACATAGCCGAGCAGAAGATAGAAGGCCAGGGCCACGACCTGCTTGGGGAGCCTCGTCTTGCGCTGGATAAAGGCAACAATTGGATGAACGAGATAGGCGGTGATCACCGCCCAGATGAATGGCGCCAGCGCGTGCCACGCCAGGACCATGATAACGATCCCGAGCGTGACCCCGACCCAGATCACCGTGGCGCGAGCGCGTGGAGAAAGCGAGGTTTCCATATCCGTGTGAACCAGATGAGGAACGGATGACGATGTCATCCACTCAGACAGTCTGCTTCGCGACCCCCCGCTAGCGCCAAAGGCGACCCATATTTTGCCCTGATTCGCGCGGATTCTAACATGGAGCGCGCAACGGACTCGCTGCACAGATTGCTTGGCGATCTCACTATCAGAAGTCAAAGCTGGAGAATTCATGAGCGTGAACTTTCGTCTTCCAGGTCCAACGCCGCTGCCGCCCCAGGTCCTGGCGGCACTTGGCCGTGAAATGATTCCCCACCGCGGGCCCGCGTTTCGCGCGCTCTTCGGGGAAACGCTGGCGCTCGCGAAAGCCGCCCATCGCACTGACGGCGATGTGCTGATCTGGGCGGCGACGGGCTCGGCCGGTTGGGAAGTGGCCATCGTGAACCTGCTCTCTCCTGGCGATGCGGTCCTCTCCATGGTTAACGGGGATTTCGGCGATCGATTTGCGCGGGTCGCGGTTCGCCTCGGTCTGGATGTCCGGCGGGTGGATATTCCCTGGGGCGAGGCGGTGACGCCCGTGCACCTGCGCGAGGCGCTCGAACTGAACCCTGATGTCAAGGCCGTGACGTTTGTTCACAACGAGACATCCACCGGCGTGACAAACCCCGTTCAGGAGCTGGCCGCGGTCGTCCGCGACCATGGCGCGCTGGTGATCGTCGACGCGGTCAGTGGAGTGGGAGCGTTGCCCCTGGAGATAGACGACTGGGGCATCGACTTTGTGATGTCCGGCTCGCAGAAAGCCTGGATGTGCCCGCCAGGCCTGCTGATTGTGGCGGCCGGGCCCAGAGCCTGGGCAGCCCACGAGCACGCCGGCTACGCCCGCTTCTTCTGGGACATGACCGATATGCGGAAAATGGCGCGGCAGAACATGACGCCCACCACCCCGCCACTGTCGTTGATTTTTGCCTTGCATGCCGCGCTGACCCTGATCGCCGAAGAAGGGATCGAGCGCGTTTGGGAACGGCATCGTCAATTGGGCGACCTGACCCGAGGAGCCGTTCGCGATGCCGGTTTGCAGCTCTTTGCGGCGCCCGGATTCGAAAGCAACAGCGTCACGGCATTTCGCCCTCCCGAGGGCGTACCCTCGAGCAGGCTCCTGGCCCTGCTGCGGGAGGAATATGGCGTTGAAGCCCAGGCCGGGCAGGCGCATCTCGTGGAATCGTTGATCCGCGTCGGCCATATGGGTTGGGTTCATGAACCTGAAATGTGGGAAGCCATGCAGGCGGTGACGCATGCCGCGGCGCGCCTGAAAGAAGAGGCGCGTCAAACCGCGGCTAGTCCGACGATGTCGACCGCGGATTGATGTTGCGTTCATTCTGAACGATTGGTTATACTGACAGTTCAGGCTTTCCGAACTGGTTGCCTCGATTGGGGGCACGCATGGTTCAGGGAAGTTTGCGGCATGTTCGGATTTTCGGAAGGTAGTATGGACGATATTGACGTGAGCGAGCAGACGAACCTATCACCGGTGGAAGAGGCTGTACCGGCCGAGGTCGCTGCCGATGACGCCGCGTCTTCCGTCGATTCTGTCGTGGCGACTGCCGAAGAGGCGGAAGTCATCGCGGACGGTGACCTCGATGCCGCTTCCCTTATGGAGCAGTTTCTCAACGACCCTACCCATGACTACAAGAGTCTGAAGTATGGGGACGTCATGGATGGGGTGATCATGCACCTCGACCGTGAAGAGATCCTGGTCGATATCGGCTCGAAGTCCGAAGGGATTGTCCCTTCTCGGGAGTATTCCAGCCTGACATCGGACGAGCGCCACGCGCTCGCCGTGGGGGATACCATCCTGGTGTTCGTGGTCCAGCCTGAAAATCAGGAAGGCCACGCCGTTGTCAGCATCGATCGGGCGCGGCAGGAAAAGAGCTGGCGCCGGCTTCAGGAGCTGCATGAAGCGAATGAGGTGATCGAGGCGGAAGTTACGAATTACAACAAGGGCGGGTTGCTGGTCAACCTCGATGGCGTGCGCGGATTCGTGCCCGCATCGCAGGTCAGCGAGATTCGCGGTGGTGATGAGGCCAGCAAGCAGGCCGACATGGCCCGGTTAATTGGCAGCTCACTCCCCCTCAAGGTCATCGAAATCAATCGCCATCGCAACCGATTGATCCTCTCCGAGCGGCAGGCGGTGCAAGAACGCCGCGACGTGATGAAGGAACGGTTGATCGAGGAACTGAGCGAGGGCGAAGTTCGCAAGGGACGCGTTTCCTCGATCTGCGACTTCGGCGCCTTTGTCGACATCGGCGGGGCCGATGGACTTGTCCACCTCTCCGAGCTCTCCTGGAGCCGCGTACGGCATCCAAGCGAAGTCCTGCGCGTTGGTCAGGAAGTCGATGTCTACGTTCTGGGGATCAATTCCCAGGAAAAGAAGATCGCGCTTTCGATTAAGCGAACGCAAGCCGAGCCCTGGAGCCGTGTTGCGGCTGCCTATGAGGTTGGTCAGTTGGTGCGCGGCACGGTGACGCAACTCGCGAACTTCGGCGCCTTCGCTCGGATCGAGGATGGCATTGAGGGGCTGATTCACGTATCTGAGTTGGTGGATGATCGCGTCACGCATCCGAAGCAGGTTGTTTCTGAAGGGGACGATCTGCTCTTGCGCATCATTCGCATCGACCCACAGCGGCGGCGCATGGGCCTGAGCCTTCGGCGAGCGATTGACTCGTCCGACAGCGATCTCATCACCGTGTTTGGTGACAATGCAATTGAAGAGCGGGATGCGCTAATCGAGCGGATCCGGGTCCGGCTTGAGGCCGAGGGTATCGAGCTCGGTGATGCGTTCTCCGCCGAGGCCCAGGAAGCCGCGGCACAAGCGGCCGCCGAGGCCGCGGCTGAGGCGGTCGAGACGCCGTCCGTCTGGGAGGCGCCGGCCGACTCCTTTGCCGCGCCAGCGCCAGCGCCCACACCGAGACCCGCCGCGGCGCCGAAGGTTCGGAAGGAATCAACGCGGCCGGCGGTTGAGCTGCCGGACGATATGGATGGTGAGCTTTCGGCCATGGCGATGGCGTTTGCCATGGCTGGGGCGCCCGCTGACCTGGTCGCCGAGGCGTCGGGAGACGATGATTCGGATGCGGCCACCGGCCGAGAGGGTTCAAGCTCGGAATGAACCGCGCACGCGGCGGCAAACTCCTGCCCCTGCGATGCGTACCAGGGCAACTGAAATCAAAATGCGCGGCAGGCCGATTCAACCTGCCGCTTCCGTCACTTCGGGAACGAATGTCAACCGATTTACGTTGACTTTTGTGCAGGGCGCGCGGGACACCTCTGTCCCGGAGGACTATCATAGGGAAACGAACGGTGGCGGCTGCATGGCCGCACACCGAGGGCGACTGGAGATCCACGGATGTCAGACAAATTCGACAAGTTTACGGAACGCGCCCGGAAGGTTCTTACGCTCGCGCAAGAGGAGGCGCAGCGGTTTAACCATAACTACATCGGGACGGAGCACCTCTTGCTCGGTCTCGTGCGTGAAGGGGACGGCGTCGCCGCGCGCGTGCTGAGCAACATGGGCGTGCAATTGCCCAAAGTGCGCTCGGCCGTGGAGTTCATCATCGGCCGTGGCGAGACCATGGTCATGGGTGAGATTGGCTTGACGCCGCGGGCGAAGAAGGTCATCGAGCTCGCTGTCGATGAGGCCCGCCGGCTCAATCATCACTACATCGGCACAGAACATCTGCTGCTGGGGCTGGTGCGAGAAGGCGAAGGCATTGCCGCCGGTGTCCTGGAAAGCCTCGGCGTAAACCTGGAAAAAGTGCGCGCTCAGGTCATGCAGGTGGTCAGCCAGAGCCCATCGTATAGCCAGAGCAAGCAGCAGACCAAGACGCCGTACATGGACGCTCTTGGCGTCGATCTGACCGAGGCAGCGCGTACTGGAAAGCTTGGTCCGCTGATTGGCCGCTCGACCGAGATCGACCGCGTCATGCAGATTCTTTCCCGCCGCACCAAGAACAACCCCGCCTTGATCGGCGAGCCTGGAGTGGGCAAGACGGCGATCGTCGAAGGGCTGGCGCAGCGGATCATCAGTGGTGATGTCCCCGAACAACTCCAGAATAAGCGACTCATCGCGCTCGACATTGGCGCGTTGGTGGCCGGGACCAAGTATCGCGGCGAATTTGAGGAACGCCTCAAGAAGATCGTCGGCGAGGTCAAGGAAACGGGCAGCATCCTTTTCATCGACGAACTGCATACGCTGGTTGGAGCTGGCGCGGCGGAAGGCGCGGTCGACGCCGCCAACATTCTGAAGCCGGCCCTCTCGCGCGGCGAGCTGCAGACGATTGGGGCCACCACCCTTGATGAATATCGCAAGTACATCGAGCGCGATGCCGCCCTGGAGCGTCGCTTCCAGCCGGTACAGGTCGATGAACCAAGCGTGGACGAAACCATTCTGATCCTGACCGGGGTGCGCGGTCTCTACGAAGACCACCACAAGCTCAAGATCACGGACGATGCACTGAAGGCGGCGGCAAACATGGCCGCGCGATATATCACCGACAGATTCATGCCGGACAAGGCAATCGATCTGATCGATGAGGCCTCGTCCCGGGTGCGCATGTACCGTCAGGCGGCGCCGCCCAGTCTGAAAGAGGCGTTGGCAGGGCTCCAATCGCTGAACCGTGAGCTTGATGCGGCGGTGTCAAATCAGGAGTTCGAGCTGGCGGCGGAATTGCGGGATCGCGAGCGGAAGCTGCGAGATCGCATCGATTCGCAGGAGCAGGAACTGCGCGATACCAATGCCTCGGATGAGATTTATGTCACCGAGGAAGACATCGCCGAAGTCGTCTCCATGTGGACAGGGATTCCCGTCGTTCGCATCGCCGGTGAAGAGTCGGAACGTCTCCTGAAGATGGAAGATTCGCTCCACAACCGGATCATTGGCCAAGACGAAGCGATCACAATTCTGTCAAAGGCCGTACGAAGGGCCCGCGCCGGGATCAAGAATCCGAAGCGCCCGATTGGGTCGTTCATCTTCCTGGGGCCGACAGGCGTTGGCAAGACAGAGCTGGCCAAGGCGCTGGCGGAGTTCATGTTCGGCTCCGAAGAGCATCTGATCAAGATCGACATGTCGGAGTTCATGGAGCGGCACTCCGTCAGCCGGCTGGTTGGAGCGCCTCCAGGCTACGTCGGGTACGAAGAGGGTGGGCAACTCACCGAGGCCGTGCGCCGCAAGTCGTACAGCGTGATCTTGCTAGACGAGATCGAGAAGGCCCATCCGGAAGCATTCAACATGCTTCTGCAAATCATGGAAGATGGAAACCTCGCCGATGCGAAAGGCCGCAAGGTCGACTTTCGCAACACGATCATCATCATGACCTCGAACGTGGGCGCCGATCAAATCTCGCGCGACATGAATCTCGGGTTCGCCATCAAGGAGGATGAGGACAAGGCCAAGGCTCGCGATTACGATCGCATGCGCGAAAAGGTTACCGGCCAACTCAAGCAGACCTTCCGGCCGGAGTTTCTGAACCGCATCGATGCCGTGATCGTCTTCCACTCTCTGGCGAAAGAACAGATCAGGCAGATTGTGTACCAGGAGCTAGCCCGTGTCCGCAAGCAACTGCTTGAGCAGGAAATCCATCTGGAGGTCACCGAGGCCGCGATGGATCTGCTCGGCGAGCGGGGCTACGATCACACCTATGGCGCCAGGCCGCTGCGGCGCATCATCCAGAACCTGATTGAAGACCCACTGGCCGAGGGAGTCCTCGATTCGCGCTTCCAGACCGGAGCAACGATTAAAGTCGATGTCGAGGACGATCTCCTGAAGCTGGAGCCAGTCCTCATTGAGACAGTAGAACTCGCCGGGGTCTCGTAAGAAGCGCAGGAGCACCAGGCGGAGAGTGGGGCGGCCTTCGAGCCGCCCCATTGCTTCATGTACCGCGGAAAGTTGGAACTCAGGTGGCGAAGGTAAAGACGAGTTTCATCTGTCAACAATGTGGTTCGGCGAGCCCCGCCTATATGGGCAAGTGTCCGGGGTGCGGCGCCTGGAACTCAATGATCGAGACCATCGAAGAGCGACGCGCGCCCGCACAATCCGCGACCAGGCTGGTTGAGCGGCCCCAACCGCTGGGCTCGCTGGAGGCTTCGTCCCTGGCTCGCATTCCGGTGCCGATTTCCGAGTTCGATCGCGTGCTCGGTGGCGGGTTGGTGCCGGGAACGTTGGTGCTTATCGGCGGTGATCCCGGGATTGGTAAGTCGACGCTGGTCTTGCAAGCGGCCGCCGCGCTCGCGGGCGGAAAGCAACCCGTTCTCTACGTTTCGGCCGAAGAATCGGTGCAACAAATCGGCCTTCGGGCCGAGCGACTTGGCATTCCAACCGACAACATCCTGGTGTTGTCCGGCACTGATCTCGACGGCATTCTTGCCACCGCAAGCTCGGTGGCTCCCTCGCTCCTGATTGTCGATTCCATTCAGACCGTCTCCGTGGACGAAATCTCCTCGGCGGCGGGAAGTGTCTCCCAGGTCCGGGAATGCACGGCGCGCCTGATGCAGTGGGGCAAGAGCCGCCATGTACCCGTCTTCATCATCGGGCACGTCACCAAGGAAGGGGCCATCGCGGGCCCGCGGGTGCTGGAACACATGGTCGACGCCGTCCTCTATCTGGAAGGCGAGCGCCATGGTCATTTTCGGGTGTTGCGGGCCGTCAAGAATCGATTCGGGTCCACCGACGAGGTCGGGGTCTTCGAGATGGCCGAGGCCGGGCTGCGCGAAGTGCGGAACCCTTCTGAGGCATTTCTCGAAGAACGGAATGGGTCGGCGTCCGGGTCCAGCGTGGCGGTCACTGTCGAGGGGTCCCGTCCCATCCTGGTGGAGGTGCAGGCGCTGACTACGCCATCGGCCTTCGGGCTGCCGCGCCGCAGCGGCAACGGGCTCGATGCCGGGCGCCTGCAGCTCCTGGTGGCCGTGTTGCAGAAACGCGTGGGATTGGCGCTGGCCGGTCAGGACATCTATGCCAATGTGGTGGGCGGGATGCGGATTGGTGAGCCAGCCGCTGATCTGGCCGTCGCGCTTGCCGTCGCTTCGAGCTTTCGAGATCATCCGATCGATGCGCGTCTCGTCGCGATCGGCGAGATCGGGCTCGCTGGCGAACTCCGCTCCGTAAGCCAGATCGAGCGCAGGTTGAGCGAGGCTCACCGCCTCGGCTTTACCTCGGCCATCATTCCGGCGGCTTCAGCTCGGCGTGGGACAACCGATATCGCGGGGTTGCGGGTGTTGCGAGCGGACACCGTCGGTGAGGCGATTGAAACAAGCTTCAGCGCGCCTTGAGCGCGGAATGGCCGAGACCGATGCTCACGAGTTCATCGGCGAGGTTGGCGGCGGCGTTAGGCTGGGCCGCCGTTTGGATGGCAATCCCCATACGACAGCGCCGGTCAGGATCAGCGAGCAGGGAAAGCAACTCACCTCGCAAGCGATCCACCGTGGCTTCGTGTTGCGGAATGATTATCGCGCCCCCAGTGTCGCCGAGGACCTGTGCGTTGAGTGCCTGTTCATTGCCTCCTGCGCCCGGGAGGGGAATCAGTAACGCGGGCTTGCCCACATATGCCAATTCGGCGATGGTCCCGGCGCCCGCGCGACCAAGCACGAGATTCGCCGCGGCGTAGACATCGGGCAGCTCATCTCGCACAAATTCCACCACGGTGTAGCGTGCCCGAAGAGGCGCCGGCAGAGCGTCGCGGGTTGCCCTGAGGTCGCTCGCATCGGCATTGGCCGATGCCGGGCCGGTCTGATGCAGGATTTGAGCATGGTCCAGAATGCCGGGAAGCAAAGCCGCGATCCGTTGGTTGATCGGGCTGGCGCCACGTGCTCCACCAGTGACATACAGAATCGGCAGCTCGTCGCTAAAACCCATCCAGGCCAGACCTCGCTTACGATCTCCGGCATTGAGCCCCCGCCGGACCGGGTTGCCGGTCACTACCACATGCCGGTGGAGCCTTCGTGCCTCAGGCGCGGATTGCGCGTGGGAGAGGGCAAGAACATCGGCAAAGCGGGCATTGATGCGAGTGGCCAGGCCGAGGATCGCCGTCTGTTCATGAGTCAACACGGGCGCGATGCCCCGCGCCGCGATCACGCCGGGAACGCTGACGAACCCTCCTGTACTGAGCACGACATGAGGTCCGAACTTCCTGAGGGCGTTTCGGGCGGCGAGAATGCCTACAGGCACACGGACAGCGTCAGTGACGTTTCGAACGGAGAAGTAGCGTCGAAACTTACCGGTCGGGATGGCGACAAAACGGATACCCGCTTCATCCGCCGCGCCGCGTTCGTGGCCTTCCTGGCTTCCGATCCAGAGAAGGTCTTCAATCTGGCCGCGAGCACAGAGCTCCTCGACGCAGGCGAGAGCGGGAAGCACATGGCCGCCGGTGCCGCCTCCAGCAATCGCAAGACGCAGCCCCCCTGGGTTCTCCGGCATTCACGATTCTCCTCGATATCGAAACCGAAGGGGAGTATAGGGTCGCGCGGGCATTGACTTCGCGAATGGTTCGGGCAGAGTGCTGTGATACCATCGCACGGGCGTTCGTAAAGAACCCGGTCACAAAGCCAATTGGAGAAGTGAAGCGGGTCGTCGTGCTAAGGGATACATCGACCATGAACGATCGGACATTGAAGAAGTTGCGGCAGGACCTGGAGCGCCGTAAGGCAGAAATTGAGGGCGACGTCTCGTACATGGCCGGGGAGTTCAGGGCCATTGGCGTCGATCAGGACGACGAGAACGGCGGGCTCGGTAATCACATGGCGGATGACGGCGCAAATGTGGCTGAAGCAGAGCGCATAGAGACGGTCTCCGAAGACTTGCAGCAGATCTTGAAGTTGGTAAACAGCGCGTTGCAGCGGATGGACGATGGGACGTATGGCCTCTGTCAGCGATGTGGCAAGCCGATCCCGGTGGAGCGCCTCGAAGCGGTTCCCTACGTTGAATACGATATCGCATGCCAGTCACAGATCGAACGAGAGCAGGCGCTCTACGCTGGCGCGTAAGCGACCGATGCTCGTGTTCGCTATTGCGGTCGTTGTCTGGATCGGCGACCAATTGAGCAAAACCTTGATTGTCTCGATGATTGGCCCCGCGGAACCAGAACAACGCATCGATATCGTGGGCTCCTGGATCGCACTCGAATACGCCGAGAACCGCGGTGCGGCATTTGGACTCCTCGCCGGGCTGGGTCCCCTGTTGACGGTGGGATCGATCATCGTCATTGGGGCGCTGCTCTTCCATCAGTGGCGAACTGTCGATCCTCCGCTCTGGGAGACCGTGGCAACCGGTGCGATTGTCGGGGGGGCAGTCGGAAATCTGGCCGATCGCGTGAGGTTAGGGTACGTCATCGACTTTGTCTCAGTTGGATCGTGGCCCAATTTCAACGTTGCGGACAGCGCCATTACCTTGGGAGTCGCCGTCGCGATCTGGAGCTGGCTGTATTACCGCGCCGAGCAGAGCGCCGCGCTGACGCGGTAGCTGGAGAAGGGCAGTATGCGCGAGGTGTC
The DNA here is from genome assembly GCA_038246475.1 of Thermomicrobiales bacterium. GTDB lineage: Bacteria > Chloroflexota > Chloroflexia > Thermomicrobiales > UBA6265 > JACCXM01. Next base: position 41,526 of record JBBRVX010000004.1, read on the forward strand.
GGGGCCCGATGGTCATGACGAAGAACTCGATGGATCAATCGTCCTGCACCCCGGGCGCGACGACCTTGGTGCGCGGCTCGATCGCTACGTTGCGGACAATCTCCCCGACCTCAGTCGCGCCACGGTGCAACAGCTGATCGAGAGCGGCCATGTGCTTGTGGATGCGCGGCAGCGCAAACCGAAGTTTCGGGTAACGCCTGGCGAAGTCGTCACGATCGAAATACCCCCACCACTCGAGGACGAAATCCAACCCGAGGCGATACCGCTTGACATCACGTACGAGGACGCCGATATCATCGTTATTGATAAGCCGGCCGGGATGGTGGTTCACCCCGCCCCAGGGCATTCCCGCGGAACTCTGGCCAATGCGCTCGTTCACCACGTGCCCGGAATCGCGGTTGGCGGTTCGCGGCGGCCGGGAATCGTGCACAGGCTCGACAAGGACACATCGGGTCTCATTGTGGCGGCAAAAACCGATCGCGGCCGCACGGCCCTGGTGGCCCAGTGGGCAGACAAATCGGTCGAGAAAACGTATCTGGCCCTCGTTTGGGGAACTGTCGAGGAAGAATCGGCGACCATCGATGCCCCGATCGGCCGCGATCCGAAAAACCGGCAGAGAATGGCCGTGGTGCGATCAGGTCGAGAAGCCGTCACCCATTTCCGCGTCGTCGAACGGTTCATCGATGTCACGCTCCTGGAGGTAACCATCGACACCGGCAGGACGCATCAGATTCGCGTGCACCTCGCCTTTGCTGGGTATCCCGTCGTGGGCGATGCGATCTACGGACGCGCCTCGAAGACTTCAGGCGCGCCCCGCCAGTTTCTCCATGCCAGCCAACTTGGCATTGCCCTCCCGAATGGAGAACGGGCACACTACTCCTCCCCGCTTCCGCACGATCTGGAGCAGGTGCTTGCGAGTCTTCGCGAAGAGACGCGGGCGGCCATGTGAACGAGTGCGACCTCCAGACTGCACGAGAGACCGTCAGGCGTTTGTTTGCAGCCGCGCTCCGGGCCGTGGAACCGGCAAGCGCCGTAAAGTTAGCGTTGACATGGCATGACGGCGCGCTCATTGTTGATGGACGCCTTATCGCAACGCCCCAAGGCGTCCATTTGGTGGCCGTTGGCAAAGCTGCCGTGGCCATGACCCATGGCGCTCTGGAGGTCCTCGACGGAACCATTGTCTCTGGTGATGTCATCACCAAAGACGGTCACGCTGATGACGTGTTGCCGGACAGAATTCGGGTTCACGAAGCCGGTCATCCCATACCCGATGAGCGTGGGGTCGATGCCACCAGCAGGGCGCTTGCCGAACTGGAGTCTTTGCCAGGTGGACGTTTAGTCCTGGCGCTGATTTCCGGAGGCGGCTCGGCCCTCCTCGAAGCGCCCAGGGACGGTCTGTCCTTGGAGGATTTCCGGTCGACGACCGATCTGCTCCTGCGCGCCGGTGCGCCCATCGACGCATTGAACGCCGTCCGTGCGCCTATGAGTCGCGTCAAAGCTGGCGGCCTGCGGGCTACCGCGCCGGACGCGGTCTGGATTACGCTGATCCTCTCGGATGTCCTCGGCAATGATCCCCGCATCATCGCCAGCGGCCCGACCGTCGCCGGGCGCAGCGATCCTGACGTTGCCCTCGCGATTCTTGACCGTTTTGGGGTTAGAAACGCGGCGCCAGCGGCGGTGATTACCCACCTGGAGTCCGATACCGCCCGCCCAGGAGCTGGTGCCACCGTCGACGACACGGTTGTAATCATCGGTGACAATGCAAGCGCCGTGGACGCCGCCTATCAAGCGGCCAGGAACGACGGAATCGAGCCCCGCATCGTGTGGACCGCCGTTGAGGGCGAGGCGGCCGTGCTCGCACGCGATTTTGTTGAACTCGTCGCCAAAGCCCCTGCCGGGATCGACCTACTGCTTGGTGGTGGAGAAGCGACAGTGACCGTCCGCGGCGCAGGTCGAGGCGGACGGAATACAGAGTTCGCCCTCGCCGCTGCCCTCGAGCTTGAACGGCGAGGATTGCATGATTGGGTTGTCGCGAGTCTCGGCACTGATGGACAGGATGCGATGACCGGGCTCGCCGGCGCCATCGGGGATGCCAAGACACCGGACCGCTCGCGAGCGGCGGGGATCAACCCTGAAGAAGCGCTACGCGGCAACGACAGCGTGACCGTATTCGAAGTCGCGGGGGGAGCAGTGAGCACCGGCCCAACTGGCACCAATGTCAACGATCTCTATTTCGCCGTTCGCACGCGGCGCCCGGTTCAGATGAACCCCACGAGAGAGGGCTGACAATGCAAGGTGCTCGCGCACTGGTTGAAGTTCTCAGGCAATCAGGAGTCCGCCATGTCTTTGGCCTGCCGGGGGATACCGGTATGGCGTTCTACGACGCGTTGCGCGACGTCCGGGGCGAAATCGACCATATTATGACCCGCGACGAACGCTCGGCCTCGTTCATGGCCGACGCCTATGGGCGCGTTTCTGGGCGCATCGGCGTATGCGAGGGCCCTAGTGGTGGGGGAGCCACCTATATCGTCCCTGGTGTGGCCGAAGCACAAGGGTCGGCAATTCCGCTCCTCTGTCTCACGTCGGATACTCCCGTCAACCAGCAAGGGCGCGGCGTGCTCACCGAGCTGGACCAGGAAGGCCTCTTCAGGCCAGTAACGAAATGGAACACCCGGGTGAGCTCATCGGCAACGATGGCGGAGGCCACCCGGAGAGCGATTCGCATGGCCACCGCCGGCCGGCCGGGGGCGACGCACCTCTCCCTCCCCACGGATTCACTCGAAGGCGATACCCCTGATTCCTCGGTATATGGAACGCCTGAGTGCGGTCGCGTGCCGGCAATGCGGACCCGACCCGACCAGGCCCTCGTCGAACGCGCCGCCGCGGAGCTGGCCGCCGCCGAGCGCCCGGTGATCGTCGCGGGCGGAGGAGTGCTGATCTCCGAGGCATGGCATGAGCTCGCGGCGCTCGCGGAGGCATTGAATGTGCCAGTCGCCACCTCGATCAACGGCAAGGGCAGCATTTCCGAAACCAGCCCCGTGGCGATCGGCGTGATTGGCGGGAATGGCGCCAGGCCCTATGCGAATGCGTGTTTGGCCGCCGCCGATCTCATCGTCTATGTCGGATCTCGCACGGACTCCACCACCACGTGTCATTGGACGAACCCGTCGATCGCGAATCCGCCGAAGATCGTGCAAATTGATGTGGCGCCATACGAGGTGGGCAACAACTACCCGGTGGCCGTGGGCCTTGTCGGTGATGCCAGGCTCACGTTGGCCGCGATGCTCGAAGCGGTGTCCCGGCCTGCGGCCGTAGCGGAGCGCAATCGAGCACGTATCGAGCATCTGCAGCAGGAGCGACGCGCGTATTGGGCAGACGTCGATCTCCAGGCGGCCGTGCAAAGCCAACCGATAAAGCCAGCCCAGGTTGTTCGCGCCATGCGGGAGTCCCTCGATGACGAGACCATCATCGTTGCCGATCCTGGGACACCAACGCCATTTCTGTGCGCCCAGTACGAGCTGCGCCGGCCAGGACGCACGATGGTCATCCCCCGGGCACACGGCGGGCTCGGCTACGCAATTCCGGCAGTCGTGGGCGCATGGTTCGCGGGCGATGGGCGGCGAGTCGTGGGCATGACCGGAGATGGCAGCTTCGGCATGTCCGTGGGCGAACTGGAAACCATCACCAGATATGGACTTCCCATTGTGATCATTCAGTGCTCGAACGGATCGTTCGGGTGGATCAAGGAACTGCAACATCTCTATCACGAGGATCGCTATTTTGGGGTCGACTTCAACCCGGTTGACTACGCGGCGATTGCCCGTGGATTCGGTTTTCGGGCCGCGCGCGTAAGCGATCCCGGCGATGTCGAGCGCGCCGTTCAGGATGCTCTTGCGGACGGCGGACCCTATTTTCTCGACGTAGTCACGGAGTCACCGATGACGGAGACCCCGCCCGTAGCCGCGTGGGTCGCCGCGGAAGCGGCGCGCCAGATCGTGACCGGAGACTGACGATGGCCGCGCGTCTCCCCATAATCCTGGACGTCGATACCGGGACCGACGATGCGCTGGCGCTTGCGTATGCCACGTGCAAACCCGGGATTGAACTCGTGGCGGTGACGACAGTTGCCGGCAACATCGGCGTCGACAAAGCCACCAGGAACACCCTTGACGTGCTCGACTGGTTGGGTGCCGCGGACGTTCCAGTCCATCGCGGCGCGAGCCGCCCCTTGGTGCGACCCCACCGGGACGCCGTCTATTTTCACGATGAAGGCGGCCTGGGCGGCGCGGTGCTGCCAGCATCGAGTCGAGACATCGGAGCCGACCGAGGGCCGGCGGCAATGATCCGGCTCGCTCGCCAACGGCCGGGCGAATTGACGCTGGTCTGTGTCGGGCCGCTTACAAACCTGGCGATTGCTCTGAACGTCGAACCGCGAATCGTGGAATTGTTGAAGGCCGTCGTTCTGATGGGTGGCGCGTACAACGTGCCCGGAAACGTGACGCCGGAAGCGGAATTCAACATCCTGGTTGATCCAGAGGCTGCTGAGCAGGTTTTCGCCGCCCCGTTCCGAAACATTACCGCGGTAGGGCTGGACGTCACCGAGCAGGTCGCATTGTCCCGTGCCGATTGGAATGCCGCGCATGAGAACGCCGAACTTCCCCCGTCAGCGTTGCTCCTGAAGGAGATTGGAAAATTTGCGTTCACGGTGCTGAACCGCCAGCATTTTGCGCTGCACGATCCCTTGGCGGTTGCCGTAGCGCTTGACCCGACGCTGATCCGGGTTGAACAGGCGGCAATCGTCGTCGAAGCGGAAGAACCGCTACGCGGCAAGACGAGAATCGTTGGTCCGGGCATGGTGCGGGTTGCCATCGCGGTGAATGCGGCTGACGCGCTTGGAGATTTCCGCGAAACGGTCGGCTTGCCCAACCAGGTGCTGTGATTCCGCGTCGCCTACAAAACCATTTCATCTGATTTGCCATGTTCAAGGGGCAGGGTCATGTGGTATCCACTCCCGAACAGCGTTGCGTGCACGGCGCTGTTCGAATCAGGCGCCAGCAACTCGGGGGTTGACAATGGCCGATCGCGAATCGCTTGTCGATCAGGCTCCGATCCAGGATCGAGATCTGCTCCAGCGGATGAGCCTGTACTTTGATGCCGTCGATCATCGCCTACGCCATGGCGAGGGTTGGATGATCTTCAATGCTGGCAGCCGGCGATCGCGCAGAATTGCCGGCTTTATCCAGCACCGCCTCTCGGAGCAACACCCACCGGTTTCCTATTTCCTGATGCCGTGGCGCGACTTCGCGTTGAGCTCATTCGTCACCGAAGTCGGCCTGCCCATTCTGGCGCCGGACGTCGCGAAAGATGCTCGCGCCCAGGCGGAGTTTGACCTCGCCGCTCGCGTCACATCGTCAACGTGGACGCGGATGCTCAGCACCGACCTTCTCGTGGTGATAGGCTGCCGGCCAACGCATCGTCACGAGGTCGATCTGCTCGATCGAACACTTGAGAATCGCCATTCCCAAAAGTTGGCGACAATCCTCATGACGCCAGACATGCCTCGGGAGCTGGAAGCGGGAATCGAGACGGTCGATCCCGAACGGCGATACTGGAACAGCATTTTCGGGCGGATGTACGAAACGGGGTTGGTCGCGATGTAGGCTTGGTCGCGCTCAAGCAGATCGATCGAGCACGATGTCGGCGACTTCCATCAGCATCTCCTGCGTTTCCAGATCGCCGATCGTTGCCGCCTGTGACTTTGCATTGGTCACATAGCGGGCAGCTTCATGCATCGTCGCTTCGAGCGCGCCGGAGCGGCGAATCTCCTCGACGACGCGCTCGACGACCGCCGCCTCATCCGTGTCACCGGACACAACGGCCTGCAGGCGCAGCATCGCGTCTGACGATTCACTGAGCCCGGAGGCGTACATGAGGGTTGGCAGGGTGACAGTTCCCTGGGTCAGATCGTGTCCGGCAGGCTTGCCGAGCTGCTGTTCGCCTTCGCGCAGATCGAGGACATCGTCGACGATCTGAAAGGCCATGCCAACGTCTGATCCATATTGACGAAGCGCGAGCACATCCTGCCGCGGTGCGTCGCCAAGTATCGCCCCCATTTCTGCCGCCCCGGCGAACAGCGAGGCGGTTTTCCCAAAAATCCGCCGGTCGTACTCTTCCCGCGTTTGATCGAGGCGATGAGCAACGAACATTTCACGGAGTTGTCCATCACAAATGTCAGCAAGGGTCGATGCGAAGATGCCGACGACGCGCGGGCTGTTCGTGGCTGCCGCAAGCATCGCGGATTGAGCAAAGAGATAGTCCCCGAGCAAAATGACCGCGCCAGAGGAGAGAACTGCGTTCAATGTAGGACGTCCGCGGCGGAGCGATGAGCGATCCACGGTGTCATCATGCACCAGGGACGCGGTATGCAAGAGCTCAACCCCCGCCCCTGCCGTGACGAGAGCGTCGGGATCAGCCATGAATGGCCGTCCCGCGAGGAGCAGAACCAGCGGCCGCAATCGCTTTCCACCAGCCTGCACAAGCCCGAGGACAAGCTCCGAGACCACGGGGAACTCGATCTGCGCGGAGAGCTCGAGACGGGCCTCAACACGATCGAGGGCAGGCCGCATCGTTGCCAGGACGCCTCGCGTCCGGATGTCTACCATTGTTTACTCCGGAACGCGTTTATTCCCTAGCGTATGAGCGGCTGACAGCGTGGTCTGGCTCCCCATCATGGGATTATAGGGGTGGCCGATTTGCGCCACCAGCGAGACTGTTCAGAACGCTACTTTTCGTGTGCTACACTCCCGCCGCTTCAAGCCGACTGATGCGCTGGCTCCGCCCGATCCCGCACAGCAGATGCAGAAACGCGCCGAGATGGCGACGGGCGTGGTCTTAAACGCACCGCTTAGGCATATGGATGCAACTGAAACCATCAACAGTTCGATTTGGTCGTTCTGACTCGGCGCGGCAGCGTGTACGTGCTGTCAGCGCGACTCGCGATTCCGCGGCGGGTCGCCGGCTCTGGCCGCGCCTGACCTGGCCATTGAGTCTGGCCATTTTCGCGATTCCACTTCTTCTTCTGCTTTCAACCCTGCTGGCGCCCCGTTTCGGGGCTGCTCCCGAGGTGGTGATCCGCGTCACCGACCGTTACACCGGGAAGGAGATACCGGGCGCGACAGTCGTGGCGGACGGCACAAGCATCAGCGCCGGTGCAGACGGCTCCTCCCTCGTGCTCCTCGCGGAGGAGTCAACTCCATTGCAGATCGAGGCGCCTGGGTACGAAGCCGTCTCAACGACCCTTGCCCCTGACGGCCCATCAAACTGGCAGGTCGCGCTTCGCCCCAACGTCTTGAGCGGGCAGCTCACCGATGCCGAAACGGCGGCGCCTATCCGGGGGGCGTCGGTCGCCCTCGTGGCTCCAGATGGCGCGGAACTCTCGACTGAGACGGACGCCGAAGGGCGCTACGCGTTCGACGCCGTACCAGACGGCGCCACCGTTCGTTTCGATTCAGCAGATCATGGCGTTGTTCAAGAAGCGATCGGGCAGCGAGTCAGGCTCGACAAAGCAATGGCCCCTTCATTTGTCGTGGGCAACGTCACGGACGCCGCGGGCGCGCCGATCGCCGGTGCCCGCGTTGCGGCAGCGAATGGATCAACCGAGAGTCTTACGGGCGCTGATGGAGCATTTCGGTTAACTGGTGGCGCCGATGTGTCAGAGATCCTGATCTCGGCGCCGGGTTACGCTCCGGCGTCGGTCGCCGTGGATCCATCCAGACAGGCCAGCGCGCGGCTTGACAATGAGATGATCAAGGCCATTTACGCCAATTTCGGTGTCCTTGGCGACGAAGCGCGGTGGAACGCGTTGCTGGAAATCGCCGACACCACGGAAATCAACGCCATCGTGGTTGATGTCAAACAGGACACGATCTACTACGACTCCCAGGTGCCCTTTTTTCGCAACATCGACGGCATGGTCACCCCTCTGCTTGACATGCCCTCGATCCTTGCTGATTTGGACGAGCGCGGCATCTATTCAATTGCCCGGATGGTGGTCTTCAAGGATCCAATCGTCGCCGCTGGCCGTCCTGACCTGGCGGTGAAAGACGAAGTAACTGGCGATCTCTGGCTGGACATGAACGGCACGCCATGGGTCAACGCTTTCGAACAGGAGCTTTGGCAAGCGAACGCCGACTTGGGGGTTGAGTTGGCGCAAATGGGGTTCGATGAGGTGCAGTACGACTATATTCGGCTTCCCTCGGATGGCGACTTGCGAACCGCCGAGTTTGGGTCAGACTATTCCGAGACCAGCAGGCGCGCCGCGATTACTGGCGCGGTCGCCGTTGGCAGCGAAAAGATACGAGCGGCGGGCGCACAGTTCGCGCTCGACTTGTTCCCGATCATTGCGTTGCTCGGCGACGACCAGGGAATTGGGCAAACCCTCCAGGACCTGACACCTCTTGCCGACTATGTTTCGCTCATGATTTACCCATCCCACTACGAGCTGGGAAACATCCCCGTGGATGGGCATCCGAACGACTTTCCCGCCGAGACGGTGACGTATACCCTCGAGCGCTCCCAGCAATGGGCTCCCGACAGCATGAAGAAAATGCGGCCCTGGCTCCAGGATTTCACGTACCCTCTGGAGGGCTACTCCGCCTATGGACCCGATGAGGTTCGAGCGCAAATCGACGCCGCGGAAGCCATGGGCGTCAGTGGGTGGATCTTGTGGAACGCGGCGGGCGAGTTTCAGGTCGAGGCGCTGAAACCGGAATAGTCACGGCGGCACGGGGCGTCACGATCGGGACACTGGTGCGGGCACTGCGTCCCGCGCAGTGGCTGAAGAACGGGGTGCTTTTCGCGGGCCTGGTCTTTGGCGGCAAGCTCTTCGATCTGGCGGCGCTTTCCAACGCGATCATCGCGGCGCTGCTCTTCTGCTCTTTGAGCAGTGGTTTCTACCTGATCAACGACGTCCGCGATATTGAAGCTGATCGCGCGCATCCCGAGAAGCAGAAGCGTCCCATCGCCGCCGGCGAGCTCTCGGTGATGACCGCATTGCCAATTGGGGTAATCCTCATTCTCCTTGCCATCGCGGGGTCGTTGCTCCTCAATCCATTCTTTACCCTCTGGGTGCTGATCTACGCGGGGTTGATGGCCGCGTACAACCTGGGTCTCAAAGAGATCGTCATTGTCGATGTGTTTGCCATTGCGGCCGGATTTGTCGTTCGTGCCGCGGCGGGCGCGATTGCCGTCAATGTTGCGATTTCCCCCTGGCTTCTCCTCTGTACGATGCTGCTGGCATTGCTCATAGCATTTGGCAAAAGGCGCTCCGAGCTGGTGCTTCTCGACCATGCGAGTCGACATCGAAGCGCCCTCGAAATGTATTCCAGATTGCTGCTCGATCAGGCAGTGGCCGTAACCGCCGCGGGAACGCTGATCGGCTACGCCGTCTACACGTTCGATGCCGAAACGGCGCCGCGAGATCACGGCATGATGCTGACAATCCCCTTTGTCGCCTACGGGATTTTCCGGTACCTCTATCTCCTTTATCGCCGTAACGAAGGTGGAGCGCCCGAGACAATGTTTCTTGCGGATTTCCCCTTGCTCGGTTCCGTGATCCTGTGGGGAATTCTCAGCGCCATCGTCTTCTACTTCTAATTGTCTCTCCTTTAATCGTCTCTCCTTTTGGAGGTCCTGAAGAATGGAGCCTCGCCATTTCGTGACGGCTCTTTTCTTCAAAACATTGACACGATCCATAGCAACTTACCGTATATACGTGTATAATCGTCTGACGTACGGAAGGGTACGTCAGGCTCCGGTTGGAGCGACCGCCTTTCGCATCACGAGCAGGTCAGCCGCACAGGTCTGGCAGTCGACTCGTCCAGTAAGGATTTGGGAATGATTCTGTTGCGGCGGGGGCGCTCAATGCCTCCGGTCGGATCAAGCTTCGATATCGATGTCACCTTCGATCTGGGCTTGGCGCTGCACCGACAACGGCAGGAATGCTTTGCCCCGTGGCGACCTCCAATTGAAGTGTTCGAAACCGAGGAAGCCTTGGTCTTTCGCGCCGAGATTGGCGGCCTTTCCAGCGATGATGTTGCGGTTCTGGTGGACGATGGAAATCTCGTCATTCGCGGCGAGCGCCAGGTCGCGCGTCCTCACGATCCTCGCCTCTACCATGAATCGAGAGTTCGTTATGGGCCCTTCGAAGCGTCCGTGCGTCTCCCTTTTTCAGTCGATGTCCCGGCCTCGACCGCAGACTACGTCGATGGCTTTCTGACCGTAAAGCTCCCACGGCTCGCGGCGCAACGAGTGCCTGCCCGTGATTCCGCCACGGTGGGAAATGCCCAGCAAGGAGGGCAATAAACAATGACAACGAATGCAGAACGTAAGCCTCGGGCCAAGAGTGCTGCCAAGGCAAAGAAGGGCGAAGAGACGACCATTGAACAACCAGCGGCGAGCGTGCTGCCAGACGCGGCGGCGAACGATCTCAGCCCAGAACCCACGCCAGAAGCAAATGAAATCCTTGAACTTCCAGTGCTGCCGTTGCGCGGCACGGTGGTCTTTCCCTTGACAGTCGTGCCATTGGCCGCGGCGCAGGCGCGATCGCTGCGGTTGATTGACGAGGTGATGTCCGGCGATCGGACGGTCGCACTCGTCATGCAGAAGGATGCCGAGCTCGAAGGCGCGGGTCCAGACGATGTCCATACAATCGGAACGATCTCGACGATCCACCAGATGATGCGAGTTCCTGATGGAACGGTCCGCTTGGCGGTCCAAGGCAACGAACGCATGCGCATCCTGGAGTTCATTGGCGAAGAGCCATACCTGATGGCGCGAGTACAGCGGGCCCCGGAGGTGGTCGAAGCGTCCGTTGAAGTCGAGGCGCTGACGCGCAACACGCTGGAGCTGTTTCAGCGGCTTGTCTCGCTGGTCGCGCACATGCCCGACGAGTTGGTCACTGCCGCGCTGAATGTTGATGATCCACGGCATCTTGTGTATCTCGTGGCGACCAACCTGCGCATGGACCCTGACGAACGGCAACGCTTGCTTGAACTCGTTTCCGTGCGCGACAAGCTCGCGACGCTGAATAGCTTCGTTTCCAAAGAGCTTGACGTTCTGGAGCTCGGCAAAAAGATCCAGAGCGATGTACAGGAAGAGCTTGGAAAGAATCAGCGCGAGTTTTATCTCCGGGAGCAACTGAAAGCCATTCAACGGGAACTCGGTGAGGGTACCGAGACCGAAGCCGAAGTGACCGAACTGCGGCAAAAAATCGACGATTCAGGCATGCCGGAAGAAGCGGCCAAGGAAGCCCGGCGTGAGCTCGATCGTCTGAGCAAACTGCCACCCGCGGCGGCAGAGTATGGGGTCATCAAGACCTACCTCGACTGGCTGACGACCCTGCCCTGGAGTAAGAGCACGGAGGGCGAGATCGACGTGGCCAAGGCCCGTCAGATTCTCAACGATGAGCACTACGATCTGGAGAAGATTAAAGACCGGATCCTCGAATACCTGGCCGTTCGCAAGCTGAAGCGAGAAGCGGCGATCGAGGCAGGTGATGAAGAGCCGACGTTGTCCCGGGAGCCGATTCTCTGTTTCGTGGGACCGCCGGGTGTTGGGAAGACGAGCCTGGCGCAATCAATTGCCCACGCCCTGGGCCGTGAACTTACCCGCATGTCGCTGGGCGGCGTTCGGGACGAAGCGGAGATTCGTGGACATCGCCGCACCTACGTGGGCGCCATGCCGGGGCGCATCATCCAGGCGATCCGCCGCGCGGGCTCAAACGATCCGGTGTTCGTGCTGGACGAGGTCGACAAACTTGGAAACGACTGGCGGGGCGATCCATCGTCGGCGCTGCTTGAAGTGCTCGATCCAGAGCAAAACAATTCGTTCCGGGATCACTATCTCGACGTGGCGTTTGATCTCTCCAAGGTAATGTTCATCGCGACGGCAAATCTCCTTGATTCGATTCCCGCGCCATTGCGCGATCGCATGGAAATCCTGGAGCTGAGCGGCTACACTGACGAGGAGAAGCAAGCAATTGCGCAGCGATTCCTGATTCCCAAGCAGATCAAGGCGCATGGATTGGCCGGTGAGCCACTGGAATGGACTGACGCTGGGCTGACGTTCCTCATCCAGAATTACACCCGCGAGGCAGGGGTCAGAAACCTTGAACGCGAAATCGCCACCGTTGCGCGGAAGATCGCGACACGGAAAGCGGAGGGCCGCGAGTTCAATGCGTCGATCGACCCGGAGGAGGTTCGCGAGTACCTGGGGCGCCCGCGCCACTTCTACGAGGAACGAACGCAGCGCACCGAGCAACCCGGTGTGGCGATCGGAGTTGGCGTGTCGAGTGTGGGCGGCGACATCATGTTCATCGAGGCGTCGCGCATGCCTGGCAAGGGGTCGCTCACGGTGACCGGCCAGCTCGGTGATGTCATGAAAGAATCGGCCACGGCAGCAATGTCGTTCGTCCGGTCGCGCGCCAGGGACCTCGGCATCGATCAGGACTTCTTCAAGGAGTCGGACATCCACCTGCACGTTCCCGCGGGAGCGATCCCGAAAGATGGTCCCTCGGCGGGTACCGCGATGACTACCGCCTTGATTTCCCTGCTCACCGGCGTTTCGGTTCGAGACGATGTCGCCATGACGGGTGAGATCACCCTGCGCGGACAGGTGCTTCCTGTCGGTGGCATCAAAATGAAGGCGCTAGCCGCCCGGCGCGCGGGAGTCACGACGTTCGTGTTGCCAAAACGGAACGAAGCAGATTTGGACGATCTGCCCCCGGAGTTGAGCCAGGAGATGACGTTCGTCCTGGCCGAAACGTTGGACGATGTCCTCGCCGCGGCCATGCCTGAGGACTTCACCAAGCAGCGGCCTGGCATCGATGACTCGATTGAGTACGCCGATCCGACCGCGCCCGGCCATCTTCCGTACGCGGCAATCGCATAGGCGCAGACGCCACTAATACGAATGACGGTTGATCACTGCCAGATTCACGGTTTGTTGAAGCGTGATTCCCCCTCTCCCGGCCCGACGGGGCTCGGGGAGGACAGGGGTTAGGGGGTGAGGGCTCGCCGCGGCGCCGGAACTGATCACCCGCATTCCGTAACAGACGCCACGAAGGCTGACACGCCAACAGGGCCGGCATATGCCGGCCCTGTTGGCGTTCCCCGTATTAATCAGCTCGCGGCCAAGGCGAGTTTCCATGCGAGAGCGGTTTCGGCAAGATGTTCAAAAGGGCGGAGATGCTCGGGATGAGCCTCGAACATGAGCTCGGGATGCCATTGAACGGCGAAGACGGGGCGATTGCCCGACATGGCAACCGCTTCGATGAGGCCGTCGGGGGAGAAGGCGACCGGAATCAGGTCGGGCGCGAGCTCACGAATTGCCTGATGATGGAACGAATTCACCCCTAACGTACTATCTCCAAAAATGGGAAAAAGCTCTTCGTCTCGTGGAGTGACCACGTGTCCGACCGACGACGCGGCAAGCCCGCGCTCATGCTGCCGATGGCCTGTCGCGGCGGCGCCCGGATGCTGACTGGGGATGTCCTGAATGAGGGTTCCCCCCAGGGCGACATTGATCACCTGGATGCCGCGGCAGATTCCAAGGACCGGCTTGTTTCGTCTGAGCATGGCGCCAAACAGTTCAATCTCAAATGCGTCCCGTTCGCCATCAATTCCATAGGTTTCCGGATGCACGCTGGCATCGCCATACCGCGCTGGCGCCACGTCGGCGCCGCCACTGAGGAGAAGGGCATCGAGAAGATCCGCGAGCGTTTCCGCGGCATCGGACTGAGGTGGCAGAATCAGGGGAATGGCGCCAGATGCTTCGACCGCGCGGACGTACGGGGCCGAAGTAAGGTATCGACGAAACGTTCCGTGCGCGAGCTCATCGACCTGAGCCGACGGCGTGATTCCGACAATCGGTTTCATTTCCGTCCCCGTCTCTTCCCGTACTCGACCACGATCTGATCGATCGGCATAGAGTATAGAGGCGAGGTTGCCCGCCGCACCGGAAGGCTTGCGCGTGTCAGCCTGCGCAACTGGGCCTGGAAAACCTCCGGAACAGTGGCACGATTTTTCGCCTGTCCAAACGAACGAGACTGAGCTCGTGGACGTGGAGCAAGCAATCCGCCTCACCGGCAATGCACTTGACATAGTGCTAGGTACTGGAGTAGAATTTCCGGGTTGCGAAACGCCACGGGCAGAGTGGCCGGGGAACCGGCGCCGCCTTGGCAGGAAAGCAACGCGCGGAGCCCATCGATTTCCCCCCGCCCATCCTTGACAGGGGACGGGGGGTGGGGTAGGCTCTGCGGGCTTCGCGAGGGGCGGCACGTTGACAAGCTGGCAGACGTGGACGGAGGGCCTGGCGCTTTGAGAGGGCGTGGGGGGTTTCGTCGTCTGTCGAAGACGGAGCGAG
>JBBRVX010000005.1:0-52237 GCA_038246475.1 Thermomicrobiales bacterium
GCATGACCCTGTACTCGTCTTTCTGGACGAGCCGACGAACGGGCTTGACCCGCTCGGGCGGGACGAGATGCTCACCCTGATCGACCGCATTCATCGGCAACTCGGCATTCTGGTTGTGCTCTCATCGCACATTCTCGACGACGTGGAGCGCGTGTGCGACTACGTGGTTGTCCTTGACGGCGGGCGTGTAGTGGCCTCCCAAGCGCTGCACGTGCCGGAAGACGTGGCAGCCGATCTCCATGTTCGGGTCGATGGCGACCCGAGTCCATTCCTGCGCGCGTTGGAAGGATTTGGCGGCGCGGTGCGCTCGGCTGGGATTGAATTCTCAAGTGACGAATTCGTTGTAGAGCGAGACGGTGATCGCACTCTCGATCTGGTGCGAAATGCGGCGGCCGAGTCGAAATCATCCCTGCGCTTGCTGCGTTCCGCGACGCGCTCGCTCGCAGACCTGTACGTCGATTCCGTTGGCGCCAATGACGCCGTGCCCCGCGACGCAAAAGCAGGCCGTGGATCGAGGAAGAATCGCCGGGGGACTGCGGCGTGAGTACACCCCCACGCGACTATGGCGAGATATTCGATCGGGGCTACCTTCATTACGAAGGGCCGCGCCTGGGGCAAATGCATGCCATCTGGGCGTTGGCGCGCTATTCCATGGCGCGGGCGGTAGGAATTCGGCGGCCATGGTCGGCGAAGATCATTCCCATGCTGCTGTATGCGGCCGTATTCATTCCGGTCGCGGTGTCGATCGGCATCCGGGCCTTTTTCCCAGCATTTGACTTTCTTGATTACGCGTCGTTCTTCGGCGCGATTGTCCTGTTGGAAGGTATTTTTGTGGCGCTGATCGCGCCTGAGATGGTGTCGAGCGATCGTCATGACCGATTGCTGCCGCTCTATTTCTCCCGTCCCATCTCGCGCAACTCCTATGTGACAGCAAAACTCCTGGGCACCGGCCTTCTGACCCTCTCGATCTCCCTGGTCCCCGCTGTCATCCTCTGGCTGGGCAACGGCTTACTGGCGCAGGATCCTATCGCGGGCATGCGGGAGGGTCTTGGAGATCTTGGCCGCATCGTGATTGCCGGGACGGCGATCGCCTTCTATCTGGGGGCCATCGGATTGGTCATCGCGTCGTTCACGAGCCGCAAGAGTGTCGCCGTGGGCGTCATCGTGCTCGGCTTCGTCATAACCGAATCGCTTTCCCTGGCGCTATCCGAGGCGCTCCGGGATCAGCCCGATATCGAGCGCTGGCTGTTTGTCCTCAGCCCCACGAGAACAATCGTGACCCTGGTGGATGGGCTGTTCGGGGTGCCGGAGTTCAGCAGTGAAGTACCGCTGAGTGCGGCTATCGCCGTCATGGCCGGGGTGATCGTGATCTGTAGTCTGGTGATGTTCGCCTGGTATCAGCGAGATGAGTGAGCCCAATGCGTCAGAAACGACGGCGACCGAGCTTCCGGGCCTCGCGCGGGGCGAGCAGGCGATCATTGAGGTGCGCGATGTAGCCAAATGGTACGGCGATATTGTCGCCGTGTCCGACATGTCGTTTGGTATCGGCGCCGGAGTCACCGGCCTGCTGGGGCCGAACGGCGCGGGCAAGTCGACGCTGCTCAACATGATTTCCGGCCTGCTGGCGCCGTCCGCCGGAAGCGTGCGCGTGCTTGGTAAACCGGTGCGCGGCAATCCGGCAATCTATCGCCAGATCGGACTGGCGTCCGAGCAGGAGCACGTGTACGGCTCCTTGCAAGGGCGAGAGTTTGTGCGGCTCAATGCCATATTGCAAGGCGTTCCGGACGCGGATGGGGCGACGGAGCGGGTGATTAGGGTCGTTGGCATGGAAAGCGCGGCGAACCGGCGGGTTGGGGGCTATTCCAAGGGTATGCGGCAGCGGATCAAGGTCGCGGCAGCGCTGGTGCATGAGCCGCAAGTGTTGCTGTTGGACGAGCCGCTCAATGGAACCGACCCTGTGCAGCGAGCAAGCCTTATTGACCTGATGCGGCGCCTTGGAGACGAGGGGAAGACCGTCGTCGTCTCCTCGCACGTCCTGTCCGAAGTTGAGCGGTTCGCCCGGAACGTGCTGGTGGTCGTCAATGGCAAGCTCGCCGCCGCCGGCGACTACCGCACCATTCGAGAGCGGATGGATCAGCGGGATCACATCATCCGGATTCGCTGCAGCGATCCACGGCGACTGGCGTCGTCGCTGGTGGCTGATCGGATCACACGTTCGGTGCGCTTTCAGGGGCAGGAGGGGCTGATCGCCGAAACCGATGATGTGCGCCGCTTCGGCTTGCTGGCGCCCGAGATCGCGCGGCGGGAACAGATTCGCATCTTCGAGCTGCAAGCCACTGACGAATCGCTGGCGTCGGTCTTCTCGTACCTAGTGAACTCGTAACCATGGACGCGCTTTGGCGACTATTGCCTGTCACCATGCTGACCGTTCGCCAGTTCAGCGGCGGCAAGACGGCCCGGCTGGTCCTGCTCCTGAGCTGCTTTCCGGTGCTGTTTGCCGCGATCTTCGTGATCCGGCCCTGGAGCGGGGATCCCGCGGAGTACCTGGCTGACCTCTTCCGCGAGCTCATTGTGCCGACGCTGCTTCCTATCGTTGTTCTTCTCCCGGCGACCGCGGCGCTGGGCAACGAACTGGAAGACGGCACGCTGCCTTATCTGCTCATGAAGCCGGTGAGCCGCGCCAGAATCGTGTTGGGCAAGTACCTCGCCATCATCCTGGTGACGATTCCGGCGCTGATCGTCGGCGTCGGATTGACCACGGTGGTCGTCTCCCGCGTGCCGGGCGCCGAGGGGCTCTGGCCGATCTTCGTGGCGATGGCGGGCGCGGCAGCGGTTGGCGCGCTGCTTCTCGGGGCGCTTTTTCTGCTGGTAAGCCTCCTTGTCCCCCGGGCTCTGCTGGCGGGCATGATTTACGTCTTCGCGTGGGAGAGTCTGTTAGGCCGTTTCCTGCCCGGGGTCCAGGCAATTTCCAGCCGTGAATACACGTTGAGAGTTTTTGAAGGTCTGCTGGACGGCGATTCCGCGGCGACGGTGGCCGCGATCTCGACCATCGGCGTGGTCATCCTGGTTTGTCTGGTGCTTGCTATCTGGCGCTTGAGCCGTATGCAGATCGACTGAGTTTCCTCCGCGTACGGACGAGACAAACGACGAGATTCCTCCGCCGTCGGAAGGACACCGTTGCGGTGTCGTTGCGCTGAGCATGCGAAGCATCTTGTCTTTCCCGCGACCGCTCGCGCGTCTGATTGGACACCGAGCCAAAGTTGAGCGAATACCGTCACGTGCGGGGCTCTGACGGCATTGCTCAGCCGGATTCTGTACGTGTGATCGGAAGGATCGCGGACGCGGTATGATCGGTTTCCGCCGTGGTTGTGGATGAGAGGGATCGGGGGAGGCGTTCATGTCCTTTGCAAGGTCACCTGGCCGGCCGTTGAAGGTCGGCGTGCAATTGCCTGAGATCGAGCGTGTCGCGCCCTGGTCAGACATGGCGCGGATGGCGACAACCGCTGAAGCGTTGGGCTATGACTCGCTCTGGTTAGGCGACCACCTGCTCTATCGAAACCCTGGTGATCCGCCTCGCGGCCCCTGGGAAGCGTGGACGATGATGGCGGCATTGGCGGCCAGCACGGAGCGGGGGGAGATCGGACCCCTGGTCGCCTGCACCTCGTTTCACAACCCAGCCATGATCGCCAAGAAGGCGGCCACGCTCGATGAGGTGTCTGCTGGCCGGCTGATCCTTGGTCTGGGCGCTGGTTGGAATGAGACAGAGTACGCGGCGTATGGGTATCCCTACGACCACCGGGTGTCCCGGTTCGACGAAGCGTTCACGATTATTCGTCGTTTGCTGGCGGGTGAGGAGTTCGATTTCGCGGGCAAGTACTACACCCTGAACAACTGCGTGATCGATCCGCCGGGGCCGCGGGTGGGATCGCTGCCGCTCATGGTGGGATCAGGAAGCCCGCGCATGCTCGACATCACCCTTCCCTACGTGCAGAGCTGGAACGCCTGGTACGCCTGGTTTGACAACCAGCCGGAAAAGCTGGCGCCCTGGATGCAGAAGGTCGATGAGGCGTGCGAGCGGGCCGGGCGTGATCCGAAAAGCGTGGAGCGCACATGCGCCATCTACGTCGGGTTGCCTTCCGGCGCTGGCCGCCGCGTGATGGATGAAAGCAACGCGGCGGTGCAGCCGCTTACCGGAACCGCGGAGCAGGTGGCGGATGTGCTCCGTCAATACGCGGACAAGGGCATAAGCCACGTCCAACTGGTCATGGATCCGATCACGACGGAATCGATCGAAGCATTCGCGCCAGTCCTGGAGATCCTCGATCGCGGCTGATGAGGCCTCTCGGAGGTGGCCGGGATCGCGCCGCGGGTGAGCGGAACGACCTCTTGCAATGAGGCAATGGGCCAAGAGAAGTGAGGCGTGGAGATGGCAAAGAAGCACGCGCTGGGGATCGATTTCGGAGGGACAAAGCTTCTGGCGGCGGTGATCGATCTC
The DNA here is from genome assembly GCA_038246475.1 of Thermomicrobiales bacterium. GTDB lineage: Bacteria > Chloroflexota > Chloroflexia > Thermomicrobiales > UBA6265 > JACCXM01. The sequence goes on from JBBRVX010000005.1 coordinate 4,496, forward strand.
GATTCGGGAGCCGTAGTGGCGACGGCCAAGAAACGGACGTCAGCGACAGACGGGCCGAAGGAGGTGCTGAATCGCATTTACGCCGTGGCTGATGCGGTTCTCGAATCGGCGAAGATGAAACCGAAGGAGCTGGCGGGCATTGGCGTCGGGGCGGCTGGACAGGTGGACGCGGAACGGGGGGTGTTGCAGGGAACGCCAAACCTCAGCCAGGCGGTCATCGACCTGCCGATCGCCGAATCGCTGCGGGCGCGATATGGCGTGCAGGCGGCGTTGCGCAACGATGTCCAGGCAGCGGCCACGGGCGAGCTTTACTTTGGCGCTGGCAAAGGGATTTCCGACTTCGTGTGTTGTTTCGTCGGTACCGGCGTAGGCGGCGCCGTCGTTACCGGGGGGCGGCTGATCACCGGAGCGAGCGGCAGCGCAGGCGAAATTGGGCATCTGGTCGTCGATACCGGGGGCCGCCTCTGTGGGTGCGGAGGTCGCGGCCATCTCGAGGCGTACTCGTCGCGCACGGCAATCACGCGAAGCCTGATGGGGGATCTCAAGCGGGGCCGGAAGTCGATCCTCACGGAATTGGCTCCCGACCTTGCCGCCGGTGGGATGTGGCCGGAAAGCGGCGCTATTCGCTCCGGGGTATTGAAGGAAGCCGTCGACCAGGGTGATCAGCTCGTGATCGAGACGGTCACCGAAGCGGGGCGGTATCTCGGGTACGGCATTGCCTCGGTCATCAACTTGCTGAACCCGTGGCAGATCGTGCTTGGCGGTGGGGTGATCGAATCGGTTGCGCTGTTGTACGACGTTGCCGTGGAGTACGCAAGGCGGGAGTCGTTAGCCGCGCCGGGAGGGGTGGTCACCTACACGAAAGCGACACTAGGCGACCACGCGGGGGTGATCGGCGCCGCGTTGATCGGCGCGTCGTAACGCACAAACCCAGGATCCCGCGCGGTCGAGAGGCGCCACCATGATAGACTGGCGTACACGAGCTCGCCGAAGAGTAGTGGACGAGCCGAGACACCGTTTCGGGCGAAGCAGCCCGGTATTTGCGGTAATGGTTCGGGATTAAGACGACTCTCCGCGCCAGGAATGCAGGGCGAGAACCAGAAAACGGCATGCCACCCCTGATTCCCCGTCGTGCGCGTGACGCGAAGAGAGCCCGAAGAATGGTTTAGGGGGTTCCATGCATCAAAGTGAGATGAGTCCGCCGGGACTGACAAGCTCAGCGAGTGTGGACGGGGGGAACGGTCAAGTCACGGCCTCACGCAGCGAAGTGGCCGCGTTCGTAGATTTCGAGAATATTCGATATTCGAGCATCAATTCGTTTGGACGGGAACCAGATCCTCTCGCGTGGCGAGACAAAGCGCTGAAATATGGGCTGATGGCCGTTGCCCGGGCCTATGCCGATTTCGATCAGCATCCGCCGCCCGTGCGCATGCGTCTCGATGTGGCGGGGTTCGAAGCACAGCACTATCCGGCGAAGCGGACCTCGGACGGCTCAGGGCGGGAGAAGATCCAGTCTCGAGCTGACCTGAATTTTGTAATCGACGTCATCAACACGGCATTGACCCGGCCTGACATCGAGATCTTCCTGCTCTTCACCGGCGACAAGGACTTCATCCGCCTGGTGACGACCCTGCGCAACCGGCTCGGCAAGAAGGTGGTGATCTGCGGCGTTCCGGGTTCAATCAGCCCCGATCTGGTGGCGGCGGCGGGCGCCGAGGATATCCTGACCTTTCCACAGTCGGCGGACATCGATCGGCAGGTCGTGCAGGCGATTGACGCCTATGTGCGCCAACTCCACGATGGGTTTGTGCCCACGCAGAGCCATATGAGCCGCACGCTGTGGCGCTTTGTCGATCGGACGGTCCTCCCTTCCGAGCACATTGAGGCCAAGGTCATGGAGTTCCTGCGGAAGGGTGTTCTCACCAAGCGCCAGACCATCAATGGTCAAGGGCAGGAACTGGTGATGACCGAGCTGAATTCGGGTCATCCGCTCGTGCAGGAGGCGCTGCCGGATTTTGAGGGCCATGATTTTGGCTTCGATGCCGAATTTGTCGATGAACCGTACGAAAGCGAGTTTGTGCTGGGCGGCGAGATCGACGAGGAGGAAGACAATCGGGGCAACCTGATTTCTCCCGCGGGTCTCAGAATGTCGCACCCGTAAGGAACACGAGCAGATCGCGTTTTTTCCGCGGAGGTTCGTTCCAGACCGAGGCCATCACCCTAGACCGCTGCCTACTGTGCCGAACCGGCCATGGGCCATCGGGCGCCGCTCGTATCGATCCAGCGGCCCTGCTGGCTGGAGCGGAGGGCGCCGTCGATGAGCTCCTGCGTTTTTACGCCGTCGGCAAAGGAGGGTGATGTCTGCACGCCATCCCGAATCGCCTGGCCCCAGGCGCGGAGGAGGAGCGAGGTGGGGTGAACAAGGTAATGGCTCCCCGGAATCAGACCGCCGGAGAGACGATCGGGAACGGGCAACTCCATCAGGCTGAAGTCACCGGTCCGCGCGCCAAGCAGGCGACCTTCGCGAAGCTGAATGGCGCCCTCTGATCCTGAAAGCGTAATCTCTTCGTCCCCTTCGTGCCCGGCCGTCGCAGAGACATGAATCGTGCCGATGGCGCCATTTGCAAAACGGAGGATGACCGCGAAGTTGTCGTCGGCATCGACTTTCGCCATCGCCGCCGAATCGGGCAGGCGGCGGTGCCGGACCATGGTGGAGACCGCGCCAGCGACTCCTTTGACTTCCCCGAACCACCACCGTAGGGCGTCGAGATAGTGGGCTCCCGTGGCGCCCAGCATGCCCCCCGCTTTCTCGAGCTCCATGAGCCAACCCCATGGGCGGTCGTGGGGATCGTTGAGACTCGAGCGGTGGACGACGACGCTCGCGGCGTGCGGCTCGCCGATGTATCCCTCGGCGATCAGCTCGGCGATGCGCATGCGCACCGGAAGGAAGCGAAGCTGATTGTTGACCATCGCCACGCTGCCGACCCGCTCGGCGATGCGCAGCATGTCGCGCGCTTCCGCCAAATTCCTGGCCATCGGCTTTTCACAGAGGACGTGCTTCTCTTCTTCCAGGGCAGCGATGGCCATGGCGTGGTGGAGATGCGGCGGAGACGCAATGATGATGGCGTCGATCGACGTGTCGCGCACGAACTCGCGATAATCCGAAACATGCATTGGGATATTGTGATCGAGGGCAGCGGCACGGGCGCGTTCCGGCCGGCGGGAGCAGATGCCGACCACGGCAAACTCGGGGTTCTCGCGCAGCGCGGAAAGGTGGAGCGAGGCGCCAAAGCCGGTGCCGATGACACCAACCCGAATGGGATCATGGCTGAACGGATCAGCATCGCGAGTTGACGACAGGTCTGGAAAGCTCAAGGCCCTTCCTGGCGTGTCCAGTTCGCGGCATGGCGACGATGAGACGTTGGAGCATGCCGGGAGGGGGATGCTACCACGCCTGAGTCGTTCCGCGTTCCCGGGTGGCGAAAACCGCGTTTGGCGCCTTGGCGACGTTGATGACACGAAGGGATAGTGCTGATGGGGTTCTACACGGGCCTGGGAGACGACGGGACAACCGACCTCCTGGGGGCAAGGGTGACGAAAGACGATCCACGCGTCGAGGCGCTTGGCGCGCTGGACGAGGCGAGTTCGGCGATTGGGCTGGGTCGATCACTGGCCGTCGATGGGCGAGTGAACGAAGATCTTGTTACCGCGCAACGCGACCTCTACCGGATTATGGCCGAGCTCGCGTTCACCGCCGATATGCGTCCACCGTCGTACGAACTCTCGCAGGAGCGCGTGGAGTGGCTCGGCGCGGAAACCGATGCGCTGGCGGACGGTGTTGAATTGCCAAAGGAGTTCATTCTGCCGGGCGAATCGCAGGCAGGGGCGGCGCTGGACGTGGCGCGAACGGTCGTGCGCCGGGCAGAGAGGGAAGCGGTATCCCTTGCTCGCGGCGATCACGGAGTCAGCGCGGCGATCCTCGGCTATCTGAACCGGCTTTCGTCCCTGCTGTTCGTTGCGGCGAGGGTTGAAGACCACGCCGCGGGCCACGCGCCGTTGCGGGCCAAAACGGGATGATCTGACGCCAGAATCCACCATCTCATTCTCGCCCGTGCTGGTATTCTCAGCCTATTGAAGCGCGGAAATGCGAACTGAAGGTGAGGTTCTTTAGCAGATGCGGATGTCACACCTGTTCGGCCGGACGCTGCGTGAAGCGCCAGGCGACGTCGAGCTGCCCAGCCATCGGCTGATGTTGCGGGCGGCGCTGATCCGCCCGCTCGGCGCCGGCATCTACAGCCTGTTGCCGCTTGGCTGGCGAGTGATCCGCAAGGTCGAGCAGATCATCCGCGAAGAGATCAATGCGATTGGCGGCCAGGAACTCTATATGCCAGTGGTGCATCCAGCGGATATCTGGCGCGAGTCGGGCCGCTATGACACGGTCGGCCCAGAGCTGACTCGCTTCAAGGATCGCAGCGAGCGGGACATGGTGCTGGCGATGACCCACGAGGAGATCGTCACCGATCTGGCGCGACAAGAGATCAGCTCATACCGCCAGTTGCCAATGCTCGTCTATCACATTCAGACCAAGTGGCGGGATGAACCGCGGTCGCGCGGCGGCCTGATCCGCGTGCGCGAGTTCACCATGAAGGATTCGTACAGCCTCGACCGCGACGAGGCGGGGCTGGACGTGCAATACCAGAATCATTGGCGGGCCTACGAGCGCATCTTTCGCCGGGTGGGACTCGATTTCGTGGTGGTGGGCGCGGATACGGGGATGATGGGCGGCTCCGCCTCGCACGAGTTCATGGCGCTCTCACCGTATGGTGAGGACATCATCCTGCTGTGCGAGTCATGCGGCTATGCCGACAATCGCGAAGTTGCCACGTTCGTGCGCGACGCGCCGACCGGAGAAGCGCTCCTTCCAGTTGAGGATGTGGCGACGCCGGACACGACGACGATCCAGGCGTTGGCCGACAATCTGAACATCCCGCTGGCGAAGACGGCGAAGGCCGTGTTCTTCAAGGGCGATTCCGGCCGCTTTGTGTTTGCGGTGATCCGCGGCGATCTCGACGTCAATGAGACCAAGCTGCGCAAGGCGGCGGGCGAAACTGGCATGACACCGGCGACGACGGAAGAGATTCGCGCGATTGGCGCGGAGCCGGGATACGGCTCGCCGGTGGGGGTGCATGACGCCCTGGTGGTGATCGATGTGAGCGTGCGCGACACGCCAAATCTGGTCGCCGGGGCAAATCGGCCGGGGTGGCACACCCTGAACACGAACCCTGGGCGGGACTACCAGCCGGATGTCACGGCGGACATCGCATCGGCCGAAGCCGGTTTTCCGTGCCCGGTGTGTGGGGAGCCGCTCATTGCGGAGCGCGCCATCGAAGCGGGCAACATTTTCAAACTTGGCACGCGGTATTCCAAGGTTCTGGGGGCTGAATATCAGGATGAGGAGGGCGAGAATCATCCGATCGTGATGGGATCGTATGGCATCGGGTCTGGCCGCGTCTCGGCCACGGTCGTCGAGCAGCATCATGATGATCGCGGCATCGCCTGGCCCGTGACGGTGGCCCCGTACGAGGTTTCGCTGCTCTGGATCGGCGCGGCCGACGATGCGGCCGCGCGGGAGGCGGGCGACACGCTCTATGCCGAGCTGACGCGATCGGGCATCGAAGTCCTCTACGATGATCGCCCTGATCGGGCGGGTGTCAAGTTTAATGACGCCGATTTGATCGGGAATCCGATCCGGGTCTCGGTCAGCCCGCGCACCCTGGAGCGGGGCGAAGCGGAGATCAAGCCACGCACCGAGAAGGACGCGACGTACGTGCCACTTGCCGACGTGCAGCCGACCGTGCGGCGCATGCTCGACGACCTCTACGCCACGCTGACAGGCGATCCTGTCTCAGTCTGACCGCCGTTCCGGATCGTGGAGGTCGAGAGGCATGTCTGAGACGCGCATTGAGCGGGACTCCATGGGCGACGTGGTGCTGCCCGCTAACGCACTGTACGGACCGCAGACGCAGCGGGCGGTCGAGAATTTTCCGATTTCGGGGCAACCTCTGCCGCCCGAGTTGATCCACGCGATTGGCTTGGTCAAGCTCGCCGGCGCGCGCGTGAATCGCGATCTTGGTCTGCTCGACGCAGAGGTCGCCGGGGCGATCGAGCAGGCGGCGCGGCGCGTGGCCGATGGGGAGCTCGACGCCCAGTTTCCGATCGACGTGTTCCAAACGGGATCTGGGACTTCTTCCAACATGAACGCGAACGAGGTCATCGCCGCGGTCGCTTCGACGGCGCTGGGGCGGCGGGTGCATCCCAATGACGAGGTCAACCTGGGTCAGTCATCGAACGACGTGATTCCGACGGCGTTGCATGTGGCGGCAGTCCTCGGCATCGAGCACGATCTGGTTCCGGCATTGCGCTACCTGCACGAAACCCTCGCGAGCAAGGCGATCGAGTTCGATGATGTCGTGAAGATCGGCCGCACGCATCTCATGGACGCGGTGCCGATTCGGCTGGGGCAGGAGTTTGGCGGCTACGCAAGGCAGATCGAGCTAGCTATTGAACGGATCGAGGCGACGCTGCCGGGGTTGCGCGAGCTGGCGATTGGCGGGACCGCGGTTGGGACGGGTCTGAATACCCACGCGGAATTCGGGGCGCGAGTGGCGCGCGAGTTGAGCGCCCTGACTGGGACGGAATTCCGGGAAGCGGTGAATCATTTCGAGGCGCAAGGATCGCAGGATGCTTATGTGTTTACGGCCGGGGCGCTGACCTCGCTGGCCGCCGCGCTGATGAAGATCGCCAACGACATTCGCTTGTTGGCCTCGGGTCCGCAGGCGGGGCTGGGCGAACTGGTGCTGCCGGCGATTCAGCCGGGAAGCTCGATCATGCCGGGGAAGGTCAACCCGGTGATGAGTGAGGCGGTGATCCAGGTGGGAGCCCAGGTGATTGGCAATTGCCAGGCGATTACGTTGGGGGGGCAGTGGGGACAACTCGATCTGAACGTGATGCTGCCGATGATGGCCAGGAACATGCTGGAGAGCATTCGGCTGCTGGCCAATGTGGCGCGGGCCTTCGTCGACAAGGCGCTGGCTGGCGTCGAGGCGAATCGCGAGAAGGCCGAAGGGTATGTTGAGGGGTCGATCAGCATGGCCACCGCGCTCAATCCCCTGATCGGCTACGACAATGCCGCCAAGCTGGCGAAGAAGTCGCACGCGACGGGGCGAACGGTGCGCGAGCTGGCCTACGAGGAATCGGGGCTAACGCGGGAAGAGGTCGACGAGGCGCTGCACCCGCATCGGCAGACCGTGCCGGGGGCTGGAGGCGGGGGGAGCACCAGTTGAGCAGGCGAGGGCCGGGGAGGCGAGCCTGTGCGAAGGGGCAGGCGCCGACGCGCCCGCCCCTTCGGCTGAACCATCTCGCGCGAAAGATGGTTCAGTAGACACTTATTGCGGAAGAACGCACTGCCCCGAAGCGCAGGACGCTTCGGCGACGCAGCACTGCTGGCTCCCTGCAGTGCCACAAACGTTCAACGTGTCGCATTGAGAGCAGACGCCACCGGTGCATCGCCCTGTGCTGCAATCGGAGCCGGTCGAGCAGGCAGCGCCATTATCGATCGGCGCGCAAAGGCCCAGAACGCAGGTGAGTCCTGTGCCCGTGCCACATTCCGTGCCGCCGACAGTACAAACGGTGCCGAGCAGGGTGGTGTTAATTGTGATCGGGAAGCCTGCTGACGTTGTGCCGTTGTCCTTCTTCTTGCACCGCTTTTTGCACTTGCGGCGCTGCTTGGCGGTGTTCTTTTTCTTGCACTTCTTCTTGCAGCTCTTCTTGGCGTCTGCTTCCTCGGCGCTGAAGCCGGTGATGCCGATCGCCGCGAGCGCCGCGGCAAAGCTGCCGCCTGCAACGCGCTGCAGGATCGAGCGTCGGGAGGTTTCACCCTCCGCGAGCGCGGTCGTAAATTCGTCGAACCGCTTCCCGTCCACGTAAACCTCCATCAGCATGGCAGATCAACGCCACGCGGCGTTGCAGAATCTGCCAGTTACGATGTAATCTATGCACGATTGATACCACGTAAAAATATATGCACGGCACACCCCCCGCTACACAAGAATTCACGAGTTCCATGAGAAATATCTACTATTTCTCAATCAATAAATAGAAAATGATGAAGAAGGCGTGCTCTCTCGGCAATCCACTTCGACCAGAATCCCGACGTTGTGGTGAGGTGGATCAGCTCAGGACCGCCCGCGCGGCGTGGAGAAACTCGTCTACCTGCTCTTGCTGCCAGATGACCGGAGGGAGCAAGCGAAAGGTCGTTGGACCGGCGGGAAGGACCAGGACACCGTGGTTCTGAAAGGCGCGCAAGGTGGAGGTAACGCGTTCCTTGAGTTCGACCCCGATCATCAGGCCGCGGCCGCGGACCTGGCGGAGCCTGGGGCTGCCGAGCGCATCGAGACCTTCCTTGATGGCGTTGCCCATGAGCGTTGAACGGGCGTACAGATCCCGGTCGCGAAGGGCGCGCAGGGTGACGATGGCGGCGCGGGCCGCGAGGGGATTCGCGCCGAACGTCGTGCCATGTCCACCAGCGGGGATCGAGGCCGAAACCGCTTCGGTCATCATGGTCAGGCCGATGGGGAAGCCGTTGGCGAGGGCCTTCGCGGTGACGAGGATATCGGGCGTGACGTCCGACGCGGAGATGGCCCAGGGGGCGCCGGTGCGAAAACCGGTCTGAATCTCGTCGGCAATAAGCAGCGCTCCACGGGTGGCGGCTATGTCTCTCGCTGCCTGGAGATATTCCGACGATGCCGGCCAGATGCCGCCCTCGCCCTGAATGGGCTCCAGCAGGATCGCCGCGGTGTCTTCGCCGACGGCGGCGTCTAGGGCATCGATATCGTTGAAGGCGACATGCGTTGTCTTCGGGGTAAGGGGCTCGAAAGGGGCACGGTACTTCTGGTCGGCCGTGGCGGCGAGCGCGCCGAGCGTTCGGCCATGGTAGCCGCGCTTGGCGGCAACCAGACTGGTGCGGCCAGTCGCGACGCGGGAGAATTTGATCGCTGCCTCGATAGCCTCCGCGCCTGAGTTCGAGAGAAAGTAGTGCGTCAACGAAGCTGGGGCGATCGTCGCAATCTCCGCCAGCAGCTCCGCGCGCACGTCGTTGTAAAAGCTCTGGTGTCCGGTGGCGAGCGTTCTGAGCTGGTCCGCGAGCGCGGCGGCATACTCCTCATCCGCGTGCCCCAATATGGCGACGCCGTAATTGCTCATGGCGTCGAGATAGCGCCTTCCGTCAGAATCGAAGAGGTACGAGCCTTCGCCGCGCACCAGCGCGATCTCTCGTTTCGCATAGAGGGGCGGTTGGTGATCGTTCTCGAGTTGCTGCACAGCGAGAAGATCGAGAGCGGTGGTGGACATTGGTCGTTACTCCTTCATCAAGCCGTGACTGAGGCGGCGTGGCGGACGGTCGTTCCCTGGCCCGAAAGAGCGGCCTGCACCGGGTTGGCAATGCGGCCATCGGCAAAGATGACTCGGCCGACGCCTCTTTCTACGGCGCCAAGCGCGGCTTCGACTTTCACCTGCATGCGGCCGGCGGCGGCGGCGATGGCCGTCTCGGGTTCGCCAGCGTCGATATCGGTGATGAGCGATGTCTCGTCGTGACGATCCCGCAGCAGGCCAGGAGTATCCGAAAAGAACAGGAGGCCATCGGCGGCGAAGACGGTCGCAAGCTCCAGGGCCAGCTTGTCGCCATCGACGTTGATGGGAACGCCCTCTTCGCCAAGGGCGGGCGGCGTGATTACCGGCACATAGCCATGGTCGAGCAGGAGGCGTACGAGCGTGGGATCGACCATTTGCAGGGTGCCGGCGTGATCGTCGCGGAAGACCCTGGTCTTCCCATCTTCTGTACCGCGCAGGACCGGCTTGCGACGGCCGACACCGATGCCGCCGTCGATCGCGCTGAGCCCGACAGCGTTGACGCCAGCGGCGCGGAGGGTGGCGACAAGACGTTTATTCACCTTGCCGCAATAGGCCATCAGCATGGCGTCCATCGTGGCGGCGTCGGTGTAACGGGTGACCCGGCCGCTGGCCGAGGTGACCATGCGCGGGGGCATGCCCAACCGGCGGCTCAACTCGCTGAACTCGGCGTTGCCGCCGTGGACGATGACGATCGGCTCGCGAAATGCGGCGAGGTCTTCAGCAAAGTTTGTGAAGCCGCCTTCGCCGATCGCGGCGCCACCGCCGATCTTGATCACGAGCATGGAGCGTTAAGACCTCCGTCAGGCGAGTGCGCCTCGCAAATCTGTCGCGATTCTAAACGCGCAAAGAGCCCGGTGTTTTCCGCGAACTTTCGGGACAGTGGCCGAGATCCTTCGTTCCTCAGGATGACAATAACATTCAAATGGGATGGAGTCCCGTGAATTCGAGCGCGGTGTCTTCGGGGAAATCACAGCGGATGTTGAGCGCCTGCACCGCCTGGCCCGCCGCGCCCTTCATCAAATTGTCGAGCGCCGCCATGACCACGAGACGGTTCGAATCCGGATCGCGCTCGAAGCCGACATCGCACCAGTTGGAGCCGGAGAGGAGTTTCGGCTCCGGATAACGATGAACGCCGGAGGCTTCCTTGACCAGGCGCATGAATGGCTCGTCCTTGAAGGCGGCGCGATAGATGCCCCAGATCTCCTTGTCGGGGAGCGGGTCTTTGAGATAGACGTGCGACGTGGCCAGAATGCCGCGTACGGCTTCGATCGAGGTTGCCGAGAAAGCGACTTCCGGCGCCTGACCGTCGACGGTGAGTTCCTGGATGACCTCGGCCGAATGCCGGTGCCCGGTTGGCTTGAATGAGCGCATAGCGCCGCTGCGTTCGGGATGGTGCGAGCCGAGCCCCGGCGATCCTCCTGATCCAGATGATCCGGTCTTGGCCTCGACGACGACGGGCCGGGCGAGATCGACAACCCTGGCTTGATAGAGCGGGTAGAGGCCAAGGATCGTCGTCGTGGCCATGCAGCCGGCGCTGGAGATCAGATCGGCCTCGCGAATCTCGTCGCGGTGCAGCTCCGGAATGCCGTAGACGAACTCTCCGAGCATTTCCGGGGCCGAGTGGGCGTGCCCGTACCACTTGGGATAGGCGGCGGCATCACGCAGACGGAAGTCGGCGCTGAGATCGATGACGATGGGCGCCTTCTGGCGCAGGTCGGCCATGTGGCCCATGGCAACGCCGTGCGGGAGCGCGGAGAAGAGCACATCGACTGGCTGGAGATCGGCGATGGTCGAGAATTTGAGGTCGGACCGCTTACGCAGGTTGGGATGAAGCGAGCGGACGAACTTCCCGCTGTTCCGCTCTGACGTCACCTGCTTGATCTCGACGTGGGGATGATCGATGAGCAAGCGGACCAGCTCCCCCCCCGCGTAGCCGCTGCCGCCGATGATTGACACGTGTAGCATCGAAGTTTGCTTTCCTCCTGTGGCGCCGGTTCCTTAGACGCGCGGCAACGATCCCCAAACGATGGTGTAGAGCGACAGGCAGGGAATTGGTCCACGGGCAAGATCAGATTCCAGGCGGGTCAGCCCGCGTTGCGCATCGGCTTCCGCGATCAATTGCAGTGACGAGAAGGCGCGATCGCGATAGGCCTGAATGTCCGACAGCTCGTATTCGCGCTCGACATGAGACGCGGAGGTATCGGTGAAACCGGCCCCGGTCATTTCCGCGATGAGGCGAGGAATGGCTGGGTATCGAGCCAATTCAATACCGATCGTTTCGGGGAAGTGGCTGGAAAGGGGACGACGGCGGACGATGTCTTCATGCGAGTCGGTGACGGTGGCGATACGGCCCCCTGGAACCAGCACACGCGCGGCCTCCCGGAAATATGCGCCGCGATCGCCGACATGGTGGATCACATCGGTCGACATGACCACGTCGAAGGCGGCATCGGGGAAAGGCAGGCGTTCGGCCTCGCCGAGCGCGAGCGACTCCCATGTGGTGGCGGTCCGAGCGTGCTCTCGCATCCTGACGGAAGGCTCTACGCCTGAAACACGGCATCCTGTCGTCGCGGTCAACGTTCGCGCGTAATTCCCGGTGCCGCAGCCGACATCGAGGAGGCGCGTGGTGTGGTCGATACCTCCGACCCGGATGAGCTCTTGAACTACGCCGGGATGAATGTCGCGGTGTCGGGCGTAGTCGGTCGCGATCCGGTCCAGGTCATATTCGAGCGACGAATGGGTTTCATCGAGCATGGCGTTCATCCGACGAGCGCCGGCATGGTGGCGGCAGCGACCGGGACGGAGGCGCGGCGCGAGCGCTCGGCCTGACCAACCTCGATCACATAGTCGATGATCTTCTCGGGGATGTTGACGCCGGTGGTGTCGATGCTATTGCGGAACTCCATGGTGTAGTTGACCTCGGGCACGAGCAGGCCCCGCTCGCTTTCAAAGAGGTCGATGGCGACGACGCCGCCGCCGATCGCCTGCGCCGCGGCGAGCGACACCTGATGGATTTCGTCGGTGACGGGGCAGTTACTGGCAAATCCGCCGCGGGCGGTGTTGGTGATCCAGTGGGGGGAATCGCGATAGATCGCGCAGATCGTTTCGCCGGCGATGACGAACGAACGGATATCGCGGCCCGGTTTCGTGATGAATTCCTGAAGGTAGAAGGCACCGTGGTGAAACGAGCCGAGGGTGGTCTTGTGCTCAAGCAGGGCTTCGGCGGCGTCCCGGTCGTTGACGCGGGCTAGAAGCCGCCCCCAGGAGCCGACGGCGGGCTTCATGACGACCGGGTAGCCGAGCTCTTCGCACGCTTCGAGCGCGGACTCCGGGGTGTAGGCGATGAGAGTGCGCGGCGTGGGCACGCCAGCGCGTTCCAGGGCGGTGGTTGTCAGCAGCTTGTCGCCACAGATGTTGGCGACATCGTAGGTGTTGACCGTTGGCACGCCCCAGTCGTTCAGCACGCGCAGGGTGTAGAGGGCGCGGAGGTGGTTGATGCAGCGCTCCAGCACGACATGGCAGCGCAGCATGGCCGGCTCCGGCTTGGCGAGATCGAGGACGATCTCCCGATCGTCGAAGCGCACTATCTCGACGCCGCGTTTTTCGAGCTCGGCCAGAAGCAGCTTCTCTTCAACCCGGACCCGCGACAATAGGAGACCGACGACAAGCGGTTCGCTCATGACGCGATGCCGTCTCTGGAAACCGAAACCATACACCCGTTCATCTGACCCCAACCCGCGCCGTCTCGACGGCTTCTTCGACGATGGCTCCGGCAATGTCGACATCGGTTGTCGACATCAACCCCTTGAACTCTCCACCGGTATTGACCTCGACGACTTTAAGGCCATCCGCCGTTTCGATCAGATCGACGCCCGCCAACCTGGCGCCGACGGCGGCACAGGAGCGGAGCGCCAGCTCTTCGATGTCAGGTGTAATCGGGCAGGGCGCCGATTGCGCGCCACGAGCGGCGTTCGTCACCCAGTGCTGGGCGGAGCGGTAGGATGCGGCGAGCACGCGATCGCCGACGACATAGGCGCGGATATCCCGGCCCGGCTTCTCGATGTACTCCTGCACGTAAAAGATGGCGTGGTGAAACGATCCCAGGTCCCGCTTCTGTTCCAGGATCGTGCGCGCCTGCTCCGGGCCATTCACCCGGGCAAGCAACCGGCCCCACGAGCCCGTGACCGGCTTCAGGACGGCAGGATACCCGACCGTTTCGCAGGCGCGAATGGCGGAATCGACATCGAACGCGATCAACGTCCGTGGCGAGGGGATGCCGGCGGCTTCGAGGACGAGACTGTTCTCGGCCTTGTCATCGCAGAGCCGCACCGCCTCGGCAGTGTTCAGGGTGGGAACGCCCCAACGCCGCAAGGCACGCAGGGTGTACCCGGAGCGGGAGTGGGCGACGCTGCGATCGAGCACGACGTCAAAATCGAAGCCGCTGCCGGGCGCGTCTGGCGAAGAGAGGTCGAGAATCAGCTCGCGATCGAAGACCGGCGTGACATCGATGCCCCGTTCTCGCGCCGCGGCGAGGATGGCCTTCTCCTCGGCGCGCAGATACGAGATCAGCACCCCGAGCCGGAGTAGTGAGGTGGGCACGTGCGGCGCGCGGCCGTTTGCCGTCGTCGTGGTCATAAGGTCACCAGGACGTCGCGCAGCACGCGGATCGCTCGGCCATAGTCCGCGAGGTCGATGCGCTCCTCCGGCGTGTGATCGAGCGAGGCATCTCCGGGACCGTAGGTCACCATCGGGCAATTCCAGGCCGGCCCGACGATGGTCATATCGGAGGTGCCGAGCTTCAGCGTGAAGCGGGGGGCGCCACCCTCGGCGCGGATGGCGCGCAGGAAGGGAGGCACCAACGGGGATTGCCTGGAAGAGCGAAATCCTTCCTGAATGCCGTTCATCTGAATTTCGGCGGGGCCAGCGAGTTCGACGATCCGCGATCGCAAATGCTCGATATCGACGGCAGGGGGGAGCCGCAGCCCGATCGACATGGCTGCTTCATCCGCGAGCCCGTTCGAGCCAGCGTGCATTTCGCGCAGGCCGGGAGTAATGGTCAAGAACGTCGATGAGGCGGTGCGCTTGCGGTTGAGGGTGTCGAGTTCCGCGCACATCGCATTCCAGAAGGCGATGGCCTGTTCGCCGGCCGATTCGCCCGGGCCAGCGCTATGCCGGGAGGGCTGCCGCAAATGATAGGTGAAGCCGAACGTGCCGCGATAGCCGAGGCAAATCGCGTCCCAGCCGCTCGGTTCGCCGATGACGCAGAAGTCCGGCGCGTCCCAAAGGGCGACGGCGTTTGCCCCTGGCGAGCCGAGGCGCTCCTCGCCAACCGCGCCGACGACGGTGACCGCCGCACGCAGCGAGGGCGCTGCCGCGGCGGCGGCGGCGACGAAGGTGCAGAGGGGACCCTTGGCATCGACGGCGCCACGCCCCCAAAGCACGCCATCCTCGATGCGGACAGGGATCTGCCCGGGAACGGTGTCGATGTGCCCGAGGAGGACGACGCGTTTCGAGCCCGAGCCGATAGTGCCGATGGCATTGCCAGCGGAATCTATTTCAGTGCGGAAGCCGCGGGCGTCCATCTGGCGGCAAAGCTCCTCGACGGCCGGCCGCTCCTGGTCGGAGAGGCTTGGAATGTCGACGAGACGGCGCAGCAGCTCAACGTCGGCGGGTGCCGGCAGGATGCTCGTCGCGGTCGCGTCAGGCGCTGACGACAACGTCACCGTGCATCCTTTCGCGCGAAATGGAAATCCACGTTGTGCCTGCCTCAGGAGCGACGGTTGCCGGCGCCAAGGCTTCCAACTTTCGCTCGACCGCGCGGGCGATCGTGGCCGCGACGCTCAAGGTGGAAAATGGAACGGCATGCCTGAAGTCGGGAACGGGCTGCACGTCCCAGATTGCCGGCTCATCAAAGACGGAACTAAGGACAATGCCGACGAGATCGGCGCCGAGCACGCGAGCGGCTTCCTCGGCGAGACGTAAAGCCAAAGCGGGAACCTGGTCACCCGCTGGCAGGCTGGCGGCTGATGCCAGGCCATCGATGACGATCACCGTGGTGAGATTTGCTTCCATGGGCGCTCCGGCCTGAACGAGGCCCAATGAGCGCTCCGTGCTGCCGAGCACCGCCCGGTGCTCCACAACTGCCTCGGCGGTATCCATGTCGAAGAGGCGGATGGCCGGGGATTGCAGGTCGAGCGGCAGCAACGTGGCAGGAAGGCCGGTTGCCGCGACCGCCGCCAGAGCAGCTTCTTCCGATGTGCAGAGTGCGGTCAGCGGCCGCGGTAAGCCATGGGCCGAAAGGGCCGAAGCGACATCGAGGCGATCGCCGGTCGCGGCGATGCCAGCACTGAGCGTCGGCACACCGAGCGCGCGGCATGTCGAAAGCACCGCCCGGGAGATCTGGCGGCTCGGGTGTCGATCGACGACGAGCCGCGGCACTGGGAATGGCCGACCAGCGGCCGTGACGGGGAGCGGGCCAATCGGGAGCGGCTCGTCCACGGGCGGGAAGAGTGCGGAAACGATGCCGGCTTCCGCCAGCGTCGCCATGAGCGCCTTTTCTTCAACCCGTCCGCGCGCACAAAGCACGCCCACCGTAGACATCGTCGTTCCTTCCTGTCCCACGTCCGTACTCAGGATTGTTGTCACAACCCGCTATTCGCCCCAGTCTTCGCCCTCTTCAGGGGCCAGCCCGAGTGTGATCGGACTCACGCTGAGCACTTCCAGCTCCACGCTGCAGTCTGGGCAAACGACAATTTCGCCCTGCTCGACGCCGCTCAGCTCCCATTCGGCTCCGCACTCCGGGCACGAAACGTTCATGCGATTCCCTCCTGAACTCTTTGTTCGCTGCGACGAAGCGCCTGCTTCGTCGTTCGTCTGTCCTCACCGGGCATCAGCCCAATGTCAGCAACAGCAAGGCTTTGTGCATGTGCAGGCGGTTGGCCGCCTGTTCGAATACGATCGATTGCGGGCCGTCCGCAACCGCGGCCTCGACTTCTTCATCGCGGCGCATGGGCAGGCAGTGCATGAAGACCGCCTCGGGTTTCGCTTCGGCCATCAGCGCGGAGGTCACCTTGTACGGCGACAATGCGCTTCGCTTGTGAGGATCGTCCGGCTGTCCCATGCTCTCGTGGACATCGGTGTAGATGGCGTCCGCGCCCGAAGCGGCCTGGATGGGATCGTGCGAAATCATGACGGATCCTCCGGCCTGCGCCGCGATCTCTTTCGCGCGCTCAACCAGTGTGGGGTCGGGCGAAAACGGCGCCGGAGAGGCGACGTACACATGCATTCCCGCCGCGGCGCCGCTCAGCATCAGGGAGTGGCAGACGTTGTTGCCGTCGCCGAGATAGGCCAGCTTGAGGCCTTTCAAGCCACCGAATTGATCCCGCAACGTGAGCAGATCGCTGAGCGCTTCGATCGGGTGAAAACGCTCGGTGAGGCCGTTGAAGACGGGAACGCTGGCGCCGCCCATGAAGGTAATCAGGTCCTCGTGAGCGCCAAAGCGGGCCGCGATGCCATCGACGTAGCGGCTCAGGATCTGGGCGGTGTCTGGCAGCGTTTCTCCCCGCGTGAGCTGCAGTTCCTGAGCGCCCAGGAATGTGGCATGACCTCCGAGCTGCTCCATGCCGGCCTGGAAGGCATTCCGGGTGCGGGTGCTGGGGTGCTGAAAGAGCATGCCCAGCGTCTTCCCGGAAAGGAGAGGATGGGGCCGGCCACGCTCGCGCTGACCTTTCAGCCAGAGCGCCGTTTCGACGAGGGCATCGACCTCGGCACGAGAGAGATCGAGATCGGAGAGCACGCTGCGACCGCGCAGGCCCGGGGCCGCGGCTCGCGCGACATCGTCATCGATCCAGGAACGGACCTGTGCCGCCGCCATCTCCGCTTCGAATCCCCCCGTCGTGATCTGCATTGCGCTAGGCCACCGTCGACGCGAGGGTGTGCAGAAGGATGGCCTTCTGCATGTGCATCCGGTTCTCTGCCTGATCGAAGATGATCGAACGTGGACCGTCGGCGACGGCGGCATCAACTTCCTGGCCGCGGTGCATGGGGAGGCAATGCAGGAAAACGGCTCCGCGATTCGCGCGCTGCATGATGGACTCGGTGACCTTGTATGGCGCCAGCGCCACGGCCCGGGTGGCGGCATCCGTTTGGCCCATGCTGACGTGGACGTCGGTGTAGACCGCGTCGGCTCCCATTGCGGCCACGGCGGGATCGTCGGTGATGATGATTTCGGAGCCAGCGCCACTCGAGGCGGCAAGCCAGCGGGCGTGATTGACGATCTCTGGATCGGGCTGATAGCCCTCCGGCGATGCCACGGAGACGCTCATCCCCATCGCCGCACAGGTGAGCAAGAGCGAGTGCACGACATTGTTGCCGTCGCCGAGGTAGGCCAGCTTGCGGCCAGCCAAACCTCCGAACGCTTCCTGCATGGTCAACAGATCGCTGAGCGCCTGCATGGGATGGCTGCGGTCGGTGAGGCCATTCAGGACGGGCACGGTCGATGAATTGGCAATCTCTTCAATGTCCTCATGAGCGACAACCCGGGCAACAATGCCGTCGACGTAGCGACTCAGGACTTGCGCCGTATCGGCCAGCGACTCGCCGCGCTTGATCTGTAAATCATGGACGCCGAGGAAGATCGCCTGCCCGCCGAGTTGGGCCATGCCGGCCTCAAAGGAGACCCGGGTCCGGGTGCTTGGGTGCTGAAAGATCATGCCGAGCGATTTGCCGGCCAGATAGCCGTGCGGCTGACCGGCCTGCCGCATTTTCTTCAGGCGGACGGCGGTATCGAGCACCTCGTAGATTTCGTCTCGGGTCAGGTCGGTGTCGTTAAGGACACTGCGGCCCTGGAGTCGCGCGCTGATCGTAAAGGTGGTCAGATTGCCGAGCACCGGGCCGCCGAGTGAGATGGCGGCGGGCGCGATGGCATCGGTGAACGGATCGGTTACTGGCGCAACCCGGGAAAGGCTCGGCGGAGCCGCAAATGAACTGGATGCTGCGGAGGCTTCGAACATAGTGATCCCCCTTCGGATCCTGACGTCATACGAACGCCCGGCGCCGGCCGGCGAACTCTTCGCCTGAGCCGAACCGAAGGGGCAAGAGGCGTTAGCTCTCGCGGTACCACCCTTCTTGCGCGCCTCCGGACCGCTCCGGAGGTACGCATCTCTCGGTTGTTTCTTCCGTGGGAACCACCCACCTGGGCCTACTTGTCGCGCAGTGCGAAGCTGTTCGGCCAGCCGCTCGGGGGTGCGTTCCAGGCTCGTTCGCGTGTTCCAGGCTTCCACCATCCCTGGGTCGCTCGCGCGAAACTTGCCTGTACTCCTCCCCGTCGTTGCGGGGGACCATCGCTGGCGATGTGCCGACGCGATGATCGAGGCATGGCTATCTGGTTGTGCGCAACGTCGCGCTGATCGATCCGCTAGATGGCGGCCGTCAGCGCGTCGGACGGGACCGACGCGCAGGCCGCCGGAGCGGAGAGCGGGAGAGTTTCTCCCACTGGGGCCAGGCGGTGTTGCTCATCGCGGAACCTCCAGAAAGATCTTTCTCAACGGGCGGTTTGTCGTGACCACCGCCCCAAGGCCACCAGGTTGCGTTCGGTCGGCAAACGCCGAATTCACGCCCAGGGCAGCCTCGACCCGGGCAGATTGCGTTCTTGACAAGGGAGCAACGGCAGATGCGCCCAGAGCCCCTGGTTTGGGGAAGGCAACGTCTCTCGTCGCGGGGATGACGATCGATAACACGTGTGAAGACTCCCGGTTACGAAAACGAACGCGAACCACGCACACCCCTTGAGGGGCGGCAAACGTCAGGCCGAACGGGGTGCGCCCGTCCGGCACGTAGGGGTTCGGAAGTTCGAGACCGCGAGCGCCGTCATGATGCGGCTAACCTTCACCCAATGCACAGATCATCAAACGTCCTCGGTAGGACGAAATTGACCATACGGGGAATGCCAAGATTTGTCAAGAGTTTCGCGGGATAATCAGCTTCAGGGCCAGGAATTGGCCGGGATTGCAGGCGATGATGCCGTGGATGCGGCTGACGCGGCTGACACGGCCATGATGGCGACGCCAGCGGGGGCGCCAGGTCAGGCAGTCAAACTGGCCATATGCGGGGCGGCTCTCGTGGTGATTGGCGTCCTGCTCGGAATCGCGGGTGCAGGGGTTCGCGTGCTGCCGGCGGATCAGGCGATTCTGGACGCGGTGCAACGGCCACCGTGGATCGGGTGGGACCGGCTGGCATGGGCCGCGAGCCGGGCGGGGGATGCCGTGCCGGCATTGCTGCTGGCATCAGTCTGCGCGGCAGGTGTCTGTGTCATTCGAAAGCGCGTGGACCTTGCACTCATTATTCTCCTGGCGACCGCCTTGCGAGCCACCGGTCCGTTGCTAAAGGCGCTGTTCACAAGTGAGCGTCCACCCGTGGAAGTCGCCAGCATCATGGAGCACGTCGATGCGTTCGGGTATCCCAGCGGCCACGCGTTTGGCGCGGCGCTGGTATATGGCATGGCAGCCATCGTGCTCCCCTGGGCGCTGCCCGGCAAGCTCGCCGGGAAAGCCGTGCGGGTTCTGGCAACGGTGATGGTGGTGCTCATTCCCCTCGCGAGGGTGCGCCTGGGGGTGCATTGGCCGTCGGATGTCGCCGGTGGGCTGGCGTTCGGTTTTGGCTTTAACTTCCTGCTTCTGGCGGGATTGCGAGGCGTCGCCTGGAGGAAGGTCAGAACGTGAGCGATCCGCGTTTCGCGCGTGTTTCCTGCCGGGTGTAGGTTACGCCATCGACTTCGACGCCTTCGTTGTCGATAAGCCTGAGGAGTCCGCCTCGTGCGGAAAGGGGGACACTCGCTGGCAAGGGGAAGCGGCGGGCACGTCGCGCCGGGATCAGACCGTTGAGCGTCATGGCATCCCGTTGCCGATTTTGCACCTGCCATCCAGAAACGTCGAGGGTTCCGTCGCCAGGGTTCCGAATCGTCACGTGTTCGACTCCATCCTTTTCCTCATTGGGGTGGACGAAGGCGGCGACGATTGACGCCGGGGGTGGCTTCTTGCGGAGATCGCCGGATTCCTCCCTGTTTGCGGTTTGGCGCCCGAGGATTGGGTTGCCACGTTCGTCGGTGTGCCAGGACTGCGTCTGAAACGCGAGGAGAATGGCGCACCAGCGATCGGACCCCCGTTGGTGAAACAAGAGGCCGCCATCGGCCCAGATGCCGTTATCGTGCCTGTGTTCGTCCCGATTGCCCTGGTTCATGTGCACGTCGTGGATTCCGTTACCCGGGATGAAACCGAAGACCTGATCTGGAGCGTGTTCCTCCGGGCCCCAACGCGTGCCGAAGGCATGAACCCGTGTGTCAGGATCGGCGATGGCGCTCCCGACCCAGTATTCGAGTTCATCAATGAGGTCGTTGCGGGGACCGGGTCGATTGGGCGAAATGCGCCGCATATGCCGGCGATCGAACATTCCGCCGCGTTGGTAGTCGAGCGCGAGACCTCCCGGTTGCGTTGGTACATCCAGCAGCCCGTCCGCGACGGATGCCAAGCGCGTGGTGATGTCGTGGCGAAAGTCGTCGTCGGCGAAGTAGAGCAATTCGGAGCGTTGCCCGCCGCTCGCGCCGGAACGGGTGTTTACCGCGACTCGGAAGAGCTCGTCGCCGCCCGAGACAAGAATCTGGTAGTGGGGGGTTCTGCCGTCCGGCTCAGCCTTGCGATCGAGGACTCTTCCACTGAACAGGCTGTAGTGCTTTGTCGCCACGCAATGCGCTCCGCAACAGATGAACGTCGCGCGGCCAGCGCCACGCGACGTTCATTGTGCCGGATCATGGAAACAGCGGTTGTTAGTCGGCGACTGGGTCATCAGTTCCGCGCACAGCCGCCCTCACCCCCCTGCCCACCGCCCGCTCCGCGGGTACCCGGCTCACTGCGGTGAGGAGAGGGGACCGATCCAGGCGCCTCAACGAAATCGGCAGTCTTCGTCCTCATTCCGCATTAGTCGGCAACTCCTCGCGAGGGCTCCGGCGTGAGCACGATCGGCTCCGCGCTGGCCAAGGGCACGACGGCGGCCCGGGGGATGACCTTCCAGAAGGCCGAGCGAGCGTCGGCCCAGTTGGCCAGCAACGCCTCCGCCTGGGCGCTTCCGGTGAGGATCAGATGGCGCTCCAAAAGGGAGCGCACCCGCGCGGCATCGCCTTCGCCATGGATCGGCTCCAGAAGGACCGATTCGCCGTTGATGCGGCTTGGGAAGGCGCCACTGGGATCGTAAACATAGACCGTGCCGTTCGTCATCCCCGCGCCAAAGTTGTATCCAGTAGGGCCAAGAACGACCACCGTGCCGCCGGTCATGTATTCGCAACCGTGGTCGCCGATTCCTTCCACCACGGCGGTGGCGCCGCTGTTGCGCACGCCAAAGCGCTCGCCAGCCCGGCCCGCCGCGAAAAAGTGACCACCGGTGGCTCCGTACAGGTTGGTATTGCCCGCGATAACTTGCGGCGTTGCATAGGGCGCGACGCGCGGGGGGCGAATGGCGATCAGGCCGCCGCTCATCCCTTTGCCAACGTAGTCGTTCGCTTCGCCCTCAAGCTCAAGCTGGATGCCATCAACAATGAAGGCGCCAAAGCTCTGGCCAGCGCTGCCCTGCAATCGCACGGAAATCGTTCCGTCAGGGAGACCGTTGGGATGGCGAAGGGTGATGGCGTTGGCGATCTTGGCGCCAACGGTGCGATTGTCGGTGCGGACATCCATTTCGATGGCAACAGGCTCGCCGGTGACGAACGCGTCGCCGGCCAACTCGATGACGGCATCGTCGAGGGTCGCCGCCTGCGGAGCGAGGTCCACCTGCTTGCGGCGTTGCGCTTCGGGAGCAGGTTCCGCCATCAGCGATGAAACGTCGAGCATGGCGGCTCGCCCGGTGAGTGGCTTCGGAGCGAGCAGATCGGTACGGCCGACAAGCTCATCGAGGGCGCCGACGCCCAAGGCAGCCATGGACTCGCGGATCGCGCCGGCGAGATGCATGAAGTAGGAGATGACCTGTTCCGGGGTTCCAGTGAATTTCGCGCGTAGATCTTCGCGTTGGGTGGCGATGCCGGTTGGACAGGAGTTGAGGTGGCATTGGCGGGCCATGTCGCAGCCAATGGCGACCAGCACGGAGGTGCCGAACCCGAACTCCTCGGCGCCCAGGACCGTCGCCATGATGATATCTTCAGCCGTTTTCAGGCCGCCATCTGTGCGCAAGCGGACGCGTGAACGCAATCCGTTCTTGACGAGCGTCTGCTGGGTTTCCGCCAAACCGATTTCCCACGGGCAGCCGGCGTGCTTGATCGAGGCCAGCGGCGAGGCGCCGGTGCCGCCGGAGTGTCCGCTGATCAGCACGTAGTCGGCGCGGGCTTTGGCGACCCCGGCGGCCACAGTGCCGACGCCAGCCTCGGCCACCAGCTTCACCCCAATTTTTGCGCGGGGGTTGATCTGGCGAAGGTCGTAGATCAACTGGGCCAGATCCTCGATCGAATAGATGTCATGGTGGGGTGGCGGCGAGATGAGGGACATCCCAGGAACTGCGTGGCGGATTTGGGCAATAAACGGCGTGACCTTGTGGCCGGGAATTTGACCGCCTTCGCCCGGCTTGCTTCCCTGCGAAATCTTGATTTCCAGCTCTTCGGCCATGGAGAGATAGCGAGCCGTAACCCCAAACCGCCCCGAGGCAATCTGCTTGACCTTGGAGTGGACCGTGTCAGGGCCGGTTTCTTCGTACCAGCTCGGGTCTTCGCCGCCTTCGCCCGAATTTGAGCGAGCGCCTATCCGGTTCATGGCGGTGGAGAGGGTGCGGTGGGCCTCGGGGCTGAGCGAACCGAGCGACATGGCCGTGACGACAAAGCGCTGGATGATGGCTTCGACCGGCTCCACTTCGTGCAGCGGGATGGGATCACCGAGCGGGTGGACTTGCAGCAGATCGCGCACGGAGGTCGGTGCGTGGCTGGCGACGTGATCGCGGTAGGCCTGATATGCCTCCGTGCTGCCGGTGTTGACCGCCTCCTGCAGGAGCTTGACCATAGGCGGCTCGAAGGCGTGCGGCTCGCCATCCTTGCGGTAGCGGACGAAACCGGCATCGATCAGCTTCGGCGCGGGATCGGTGTAGGCCTCGGCGTGACGACGCAGGATATCGGACTCGATCTCTGGCAAGCCAATGCCCGAAAGACGCGCGGGCGTGCCGGTGAAATGACGATCGACCAGTTCGCTGGAGAGGCCTAGCGTTTCGAAAATCTGCGCCCCGCGATACCCCATCGCGGTCGAGATGCCCATCTTCGACGCGACCTTGAGGAAGCCCTTTTCGATCGACCGCAGATAGTTGTCGCGGAGCATGGAGGCTGTCAATTCCTCGTGGCCGCGGGTGCCGGCGAGGCTGGCGCTGGCGTCGAGCGCGAGGTACGGGTTCACCGCGGATGCCCCATACCCGATCAGGCAGGCGAGCGCATGGACGTCACAAATCTCGCCACTTTCCACGATGATATCGGCAAGGTTGCGCAGGCCCGCGCGAATGAGCGCATGATGGACTGCTCCGGTAGCGAGCAAGGCCGGGGCGGCGGCATGGCGCTCGTCGATCCCGCGGTCGGAAAGAACAACGATGCCGGCTCCAGCGCGGACCGCGCCATCGGCCTGAGCGATGACGCGCTCGATTGTCGAAGCCAGCAAATCGCCGGAGGAGCGAGAGTCGGATTCGGTTGGAATCTCGAAGAGCGTAGAGACCATCGCGGCACGCAGCCCATCGATCTCAAGCGCGGTGATCCGCGCCAACACCTCGTCGCTGATGGCGATGCTGGGCAGGTGCAACAACCTGGCCTGTTCGGCTGATTCCTGGAGCAGGTTGCCACGGCGCCCGACAAAGCTCTCCAGCGCCATCACCTGTCGCTCGCGGAGGGAGTCGATAGCAGGATTGGTCACCTGCGCGAATCGTTGCCGGAAAAAGGCGTGGATGGGTCGCGGTCGATCGGAAAGGACCGCGAGGGGGGCGTCGTCACCCATGGACCAGGTAGGCTCCTGACCCGCGGCCATCGGATTGACGATCAGGCGGAGATCTTCTGCCGTATAGCCGCAGGCGCGCTGGAGCGCGACGCTGGCGGGGTCCGCTTTGGCGCGAAGTGGCGAGGCCCCATTCCCATTCGAACTGCCATTGAGCTTGCCATTGTGCGACGCGGACGAGACGGCATCGGCCTCAGGGCTCTCTCCGAGATGGACGCGGCCGGTGGCGAGCCATTCCGCATAGGGCTGAAGTTCCGAGACTTCGCCCTTGAGCAGATCGTTGTGGAGCACGACGCCGCGCCGGGTGTCGACCGCAATCATTTGCCCTGGTCCCAGGCGGCCTTTTTCAATGACCCGGGACTGATCGACATCGACGGTTCCGGCCTCGGAGCCGGCAATAAAGAGGCCGTCCTCGGTAATGGCATAGCGCAAGGGACGGAGGCCATTGCGGTCGAGCGTGGCTCCGGCGATGATGCCGTCGCTGAACCCCAGCGCGGCCGGACCGTCCCACTGTTCGACGAGGCCAGCGTGGAAGTCGTAGAAGGCACGACGGGCAGGGTCCATGTCGGGAAGCTGTTCCCAGGGCTCCGGCACCAGCATCATCAGGGTGTGGGGAAGCGACCGGCCAGCGTGATACGCGAGGCCAACGACATCGTCGAGACTCAGGGAATCGCTCCCAGACCAGGAGACGACCGGCTGCAACTCCTCGCCGGTCGTGCCATCGGGGAAGGCGAGCTGCGGCGCACGGGCGGCCATCCACTGGCGGTTGCCGCCAATGGTGTTGATCTCGCCGTTGTGGGCCAGGAAGCGGAAGGGTTGCGCCATCCCCCAGGTGGGCAGGGTGTTTGTGGAATAGCGTTGGTGGAAGAGAACGATCGCACTCTCGAACAGCGGATCTTGCAGATCGAGGTAAAAGAGTGGGAGGTCACGAGGCAGGCAAAATGCCTTGTAGATGAGCGTACGCGCCGAACTCGAGGCAACGAAATAGTCCGACCAGCCGGCCACTTGCGCGGCGCGGTCGGCGCTTTTCCGGGCGAGAAACAGCTCGCGCTCGAAGTGTTCCTCGTCCATTCCCTCTGGACGGCGCGTCAGCAATTGCTCGATGCGGGGCATGGAACCGATAGCCTGTTCACCGAGCGCCGAGGGATCGGTGGGGACGACGCGCCAGGTGATGGGCTCAAGACCGCGGCCGCGCAACGCCGCCTCCAGGGCCCGCCGCGCGGCCCTGGCGTGGTCGTCGTTCGTAGGAAGGAAGGACATCATCACCCCGAGCTCGCCGGGGCAGAGGTCCTGATGGCCGAAGCCGGCCAGAGTATCGGCAAAGATGGCTAGCGGAATCTGCGTCAGGACCCCCGCGCCGTCTCCCGTGCGGGAATCAGCGCCAACGCCGCCGCGATGGGTGAGGTTTACGAGTCCCGCGAGAGCGCGTTCGACGATCGTGCGAGAAGGCCGCCCCGCGATGTCGACCACGAGTCCAACGCCGCACGAATCGTGCTCGAACGCTGCATTCCAGAGTGGCGCCATACGGTCCAAGGGGCGGGGCGCGTCTGTCATTCTGTACTCTCCAGGATGAATGGTTCTCACATCGTCAATCCGTGGCAACGGAGCGCACTGGATCGTCGTCTCAAGCGGGCGCCGCCTTTGCTCAGGCAACGCCCGAGCCATCACGTCATCGTGGGCTCAATAGCGTAGATCGATTTGAGGCGACAACCATCGGCTCGAACGCCTTGATGCGCTCATCGGGAATTAGGCGCAACGTCCATATCGAAGGTGCGGATCATTTGGACGGCGTGTTCTGTTCCGGCCCCGGGCTTCATAGCGCCGGCCAATGCCCCGCGGGACGTGGTATTGCGGCAGCGTCCACAGGCGCGCTACGCTCTACTTACCGCATTTGGGCGCTCCGCCCAAGAAGAGAGCCGGCGTCGTTCGTAGGTGGACAGCATTTGTGAACAGTGTGAGCTCGGGTGGATCGGCCCCCTTCGAAGAAACGCTCGATCGTGTGGCTCGCGAAGCCGTGCAATTGGTCGATCTCCAATTTAGCGATCTGGCCGGCGGCGCGCGGGTGATGACGATCCCCGTCGATATTCTGGCCCACGTCCTGCGCAACGGTTACCGGGTCGATGGCTCGGCCGTCACCGGGGGACAACGGGAGGTCGAGCTTGACCTGTTCCTTGTTCCTGATGCATCCACACTGGTTACTTATCTGGAGCCGTCGGGTGGTGGACGGCGCGCGCGCTTTTCGTGCTCAGTGCGGAGACGCGACGGTCAACCCTTCGCGGGCGATCCGCGATCTGTGCTGGAACGCAATCTCGCCGAAGCACGCGCGGCAGGGTTCGAATATCTCGTAGGCATCGAGCTCGAGTACTACCTCTTTCGGCCCGACAATGCGGGCCTGCTGCCGCCTCCGGACGCCGCGGGGTATTTCGGCGCGGGTCCAGGTCTGGGAACCGGCACCCGGGACGATGTCGTGGCCTCGCTGGCGGCGATGGGCATTCAGGTCGGCGGGGCTCATCATGAAACCGGTCCAGGACAAGAAGAGCTCGATCTGATGCCGGGCGACGCCTTGCGGATGGCCGACACGGTGCTCACCGTTCGCCAGGTGATCCGGGCGGTGGCCGAACGTCACGGGTTGAAGGCGAACTTCATGCCGAAGCCACTTGCAGACGCTCCGGGATCCGGCATGCATGTGTTTCAGCAATTGCGCCGCGTCGACGATGGTTCGGATGCCTTGCGCGGCGACGGCGACGCGCTTTCACAGCGGGCGCGGCATGTCATTGCTGGCCAGCTCGGTCATGCCCGTGGGATGAGCGCGATCGTTTGCCCAACCGTGAATTCCTACAAACGTTTGGCGGCCGGACATCGTGCCCCGCGCCATGCAACATGGGCGCGGCTCAGCCAGGCATCGCTGATTCGGGTACCGGCGCTGGGACCATCGAGCGATTCGACGGTGGAGCTCGAACTGCGTTCGCTCGACAACATGGCCAATCCGTACCTGGCGCTCGCGGTCGCCCTGGCCAGCGCGATGGATGGCGTACAGAAGGGGCAGGAACCTTCGCTGGCCCTCGATGAAAACCTGGTGCGATACGACGAGGCCGAACTGATGCGGATGGGCGTGCCATCGCTGCCGCAGACGCTGGGCGATGCGTTGGGGGCCCTCGCCGAAGACGATCTCATCCGGACCGCACTGGGAGACTATGTCTGCGATCAATTCCTGCTCGTGAAGCGCGCCGAGTGGGCTGACTATCGCCGGTACGTGAGTCCGTGGGAACGGGAACGCTACGGTGAATGAGCTTGCCTTACGAACGGCCCGACGTGCCGGTGTGCCCTCCTGGCGGCAGCCATGATTACGGTCGAGGATGTAATCAAGCTGGCCTTGCCCGCCGGCACGACCCTGGTGGCGGGGGAAGCCGGGCTTGGTCGTGAAGTGACCTGGGCGGCGCGCATCCGATCCACCCCTCCTGCCTTCGGACATCTCACGGGAGGAGAGCTGGTTCTCCTCCCTGGCTCGGTCCTGGCCGAACTTGACGAGCGGCTGCAGCTCGATGAAGCCATTGTCCGGTTGGCTGAACTGGGCGTCGCGGCGGCGGCCATTCTGGGAACGATCGGCAAGGCGGCGCGCGAAGCCGCGGATGCGGCAGGATTGCCGCTGTTGTCGCTGCCGAAAGGGTCCGATATCGGGGCGCTTGAACGCGACGCGGCAAGGTTGATCGCCGACCGACGCCGGGAAGTCCAGCATCGGGGTCAGGAAGTCCTGCGCCGTTTGATGGATCTGGCAATTGCAGGCGAACCGCTGGGCGACATCGTGCGGGAGTTGGCGCTGGTCAGCGGCAGGTCGGTCGCGCTGGAAGGGCGTGATGGGCGATTGCTTGCCTACCATCCGGTAGGTCCAGCGGCAGAAACACGCGATGTCATCGAGCCGATGATCCAACGCGATCGCCCCGTGGTGGCGCGGTGGCTCCGCAGCACGGTCGAGGCGAGCCCAGCCGACCCACCAACGGCGGTCTATGAGTTGGACAACGTCTGGTCCAGATTGGTGGCCCCGGTGATCGGCCGCGATGGATTGCTGGGCAGTGTCTCGCTGATCGTCCCGCGGGGACGGGCATCGCCGGAGGATGCGCAGATCACGGCGAGTGGCGCGGCAGCGTGCGCGGTGGTGTTGGCACGGGAACAGGCCGCGGCAACGGTGCGGCGAGAAGTCGAGCTGCACGTCCTCGACGAGGTCCTGGATGGCGCATTGCGGAGTGAAGCGACGCTGCTCCAACAAGCCCGCCGCCTGGGCCACGATTTGCAAGCACCGTATGTCGCGGTGATCGCCCGCATCGACAGTTCCAGCAATGGCCCTGTGCGCGCCGGGGGAAATGAAGAGCGGTGGGACGGGCTCGAAGGCGCGATCGCTCGCCTCGGTGCGACGCGAGGGGGCCGCGTGCTTTGGCGGATTCGCAACAATGGCGCCGAGTTCGTGCTGCCCGCGGAGGGGCAACGGGACGAACGCCGCCTGGTGGAAGCGCTCCGCGAGGACTTGCGAGTGCTGAATCGCAATGATATTGACACGGCCGTGTCACTCGGCGTAGGAACGGTGCGAGAGGGCCTGGCCGGGATTCGGCGCTCTCATGCTGAGGCGAGGCAAGCGCTGCTCCTGGGCCGGCGCATGCAGGGCGTCGGACACCAGACGCTCTTCGGCGAGTTGGGGGTCTACCGGCTCATATTCGCGGCTGAAGCGTTGCCGGAAATGACGGACCTCTACTCCCAGACGCTTGGCGCATTGCTGAACTACGACCGGCAGAACAACTCGGGGTTGATCGGGACACTGGATGCCTTCTTTGCGGCCAACGGCAGCCCCAAGGAGGCGGCGGAGCGTCTTGGCGTCCACCGTAATACGGTGCTGTATCGGCTCGATCGAATCCGGGAAATCACTGGTTACGATCTCGAAGATTCAGGATTGCGCTTGCGACTCCATCTTGCTCTGCACATCCACTTCGCACTTGGAGACGTGCTCGCGAATTGAAGCTCTTCCCGCTGTTCCTGACTCCGCTACCATGAGCCGCCAAACGTTTCATCGCGCCCCGCGCGGGAGCTGGTTCCGCTGGGTTGCTGATGCTGTTGCAAAAAGTGTGGAGGTTGTTCGGCTACATGACTGACCATGGACCGTTGAAGATTGCCGTCTTGATCAAACAGACGCCGGATATGAACGCCGCCCGGGTCGATCGCGCGACGGGGCGGGTCATGGTGGGAACACAGCTCGGCATCAGCTCGTACGATCGGTATGGGGTCGAGGCGGCGTTGCGACTGAAGGAATTGCATGGTGGAGAGATCATCGCGGTAACGGTGGGGCCTTCGGGCGCTCGAGACGTTATATCGCGGGCCCTGGCCATGGGAGCTGACCGCGGGATTCATCTTGAGCTCGCGGATGTGAACGCGACGGATACGCTCGGCATTGCCCGGCTGTTGGCTGACGCGGTGCGGCCACTCTCTTGTGACCTCGTCATCGCCGGCCAGGCTTCGGATGACTATGACGCAGGTCAGGTGGGCGCTCAGGTATCCGCGCTATTGGGTATGCCAGTGATATCCAATGTGGTCGAAATCACGATTGACACGGAAGGTCTTCTGGCCCGCCGCGACATGGAGGATGGCTATCAAACCGTGCGCGCATCGTTGCCGGCCCTGCTCCTGTCGTCCACCGGGCTTGATGAGCCCCGCGTGGCGTCGGTGAAGGGGATCATGTCGGCCAAGAAGAAGCCGGTGGAGACGATTCCCGTTCATGTTGAGGGAGAGGCTCGCCTGACCTGGGACGCGTCGTACGTACCGCCCAAGAGTGGATCCGGTACCATCGTGCAGGATGTGCCCGCGGCTGAGGCCGCGAAACAGCTCGTCGATTGGCTGCGTGGTCAGAAGCTGATCTAGACCCGGAATCTGCCCCTGATCAGGAACCCAGGAGGACTATTCAATGCCAGCCGGCACAGACATCCTTGTCGTAGGCGAAGCAGGAGCAAGCGGCGCGATACGAACCGTGGCGTGGGAAGTGCTCACGGCGGCGCGGAAGATCGCGGACGAAACCGGAGGCAAGGTGCATGGCCTGTTGATGGGCCAGGGCATTGAGGAGGTTGCTGGAGCGTGGGGCTCGGCGGGCGCGGATCATCTGCTCGTGGCAGACGACCGGCGGTACGCGGGTCTGCTGCCCTCAATCGCGGCGGTGACGGTGCTACAGGCGATTGCCGAGATCAATCCGGCCGTGGTGCTGGTTCCGGGGACCACGGCCGGTCGAGATTTCGCGCCATTGGCAGCGGCTCGCCTGGACGCCGGCCTCGCGGCGGACTGCGTGGAGCTGGCGATGGAAAGTGGACGGCTTACGGCGTTGCGGCCGGTCCTCGGCGGCCGGGCCTTGTCTCGCGTGCATTTCGGAGAGGGGCAGCTTGCGATTGTCACGATCAGACCGGGGAGTTTTGCCAAAGCCGAACCTGGCGCAACGGAACCTGTCGCACGATCGCTGGAGATTCCGGCGACTGATGACGATGCGCGGGTGGCTCTGGTCGAAACGACGCCGAAAGGGACGGGCGTATCCCGGCTCGATTCCGCCGAGATCGTGGTCAGCGGAGGCCGGGGATTGCAGAAGCCGGAGCAGTTCGTTCTCATCGAGGAACTGGCAGAGGCGCTTGGCGCGGCGGTCGGCGCCACGCGGGCTGTCGTCGACGCGGGGTGGCGGCCGCATCACGAGCAGATCGGCCAGACAGGTCGGACTATTTCGCCACGACTCTACGTGGCCGTGGGCATCAGTGGCGCGGTGCAACACAACGTCGGGATGCAAGGCGCTGACCACATTGTGGCAATCAATCGCGATCCAGACGCGCCGATCTTCAAGCTGGCGTCATTCGGCATTGTCGGTGACTTGTTTGAGGTCTTACCGGCCCTCACCGCGGAGATAGGGGGAAAGGGGGGTAGGGTGATAGATGGCGAACGATGGGCGAAGGATTGGTAGCGTCAGACAGTCTCCCCTGTTGAAATCGGCCCGCGCACGAGGTCTCCGGCCACGATACGGCGAAGGTCGCCCGCGGCGCCCTCCAGGAGCAGGGCGCCGGTGTCGTCGACTCCACGGTGCGTGCCGGTAAGGCGGCGGCCGGATTCTTCGATGGCAACGCATTCGCCAATGAGGGCCGCACGAGCCCGCCACGTATCGAGTGATGGCTGCCCCCCGGTGGCAAGAAACTCGGCGTATGCCGCATCAAAGCGAGCAAGCACAGCAACGAGCAATGCATCGGCCGCCAACTGGATGCCTGTCGATTGCACGATGCTGGTTGCCCCCGGAGGAAGCGCAGCGGACGGGGTAGAGACATTGATGCCGATGCCGACCAGCACGTGATTCACTCGCTGGCCCTCGAGCCGTGAGGTGACAAGGATCCCCGCGACTTTTTGATTGTCCGCTTCGGTTCCCATCCAGACATCGTTTGGCCATTTCAATTGAACAGGCGCATTGGTGGCCGCTTCGATGGCCTCCGCGACCGCGACGCCGGCAAGGAGGGGAAGTGTGGACAGGCGATTCGGCGCCACGTGTGGGCGAAGGATGATCGTGGCATAGACGGCGGTCCCCGCCGGAGAATGCCAGAATCGACCCGCGCGTCCACGCCCGGCCGTCTGCTCTGCGCTTTGGATGACCGTTCGCTCGGGCACGCCGAACCAGGCGAACAGCTCGGCGCGATCCATGGTGCTGGTCAGCGACGTGTACCGATGGATGATCCATGGGGACTCTGTCGTCATGGATTCGGAAGCGGCGGAATGGACGTCGCGATCGATTCCGGGAGCGGCTCCGCGAACTCCTCCCCATCGTCGTCAAGTCGGATCAGGCGCAGCCGGCGCAATCGATGGCCTTCCATATCGAGCACTTCGGCGCGGAGTCCCTGGGCGTCGAAGCGGTCGCCTGGTTGAGGCAGGCGGTCGAGATGCCAATGGACGAAGCCGGCCGCGGTGCCATAGGGATCGTCATCGCCGGTCAGTTCGAGGCCCAGCGCTTCCTCGACATCTTCAATAGGCAGCCTGCCGTCGGCAATGATCTCCCGCTCGCTCACCCGCTCCAGCAGGGTTGTTTCCTCGTCGTATTCATCGTGAATTTCACCGACGATCTCCTCGAGAATGTCTTCGATGGTGACGAGCCCAGCGGTGCCCCCATATTCGTCGGCAACGATGGCGATATGTACGCGGTTGCGTCGGAGCTCCGTGAGCAAATCGTCGATCCGCTTGGATTCAGGAACGACGAAGGCCGGGCGCACGAGCTTCTTCAACGGCAGCGTTCGTGTGGACCCGATGACGAAGGGGAGGAGATCTTTGGCGTAGAGGATGCCGACGATGTGATCGATCGACTCCCGGTAGACGGGGATGCGGGAGTGACCATTGGCAGTGATCTTGTCCACAATTTCGTCCGGTGAGGCGTCTTCGTCAACCGCCACGATATCGACACGAGGCACCATGATGTCTCGGGCCATCGTTTCTTCGAGGTGGAGGACGTTGTCGATCATGGCCCGTTCCTCGGGCTCGATCACATCGTCATCCTCGGAGTCCAGGCCCCGCCTGATCAGCTCGTCTTCAGAGCCCACGGGAACGCTATCCGGCCGGTCGCCGCCGAACAATCTGGTCAAGGCGTCGGCCGCGCCATCCGAGAGGGCGCGCAGTGGCCAGACCGCCGCGGCAAAGAAGCGCGCCATGCCGAGCAGAACGCCATCAGATGCTACGGGACGGGTCCGTGCCACCGCGCGCGGAAGCGCCTGGCCCAGCAGGAGGGCGCTGGCCGAAACGATGGCCACCGCAAGCGCAACGGCGCCAGGAGCGCCTTCCCGCGCGACCACGAACGTGATCAGACTCGCGGCCAGGGCAATGCAGATGGCCTGCACGAGCTGGAGGGCTGACACGAGGGAACGGCGCGGATCGAGCAGCGCATGCACGCTCCGCTCGCGGCCGGCGCCGGCTTGACGAAGTCGCTGGCGGCTAATGAGCCCGGCATTCGCCTCGACCGTGGCTGCCGCCGTCATCAGGAGCAGGGCCACGGCCGAGATTGCGATGAGGGTCCAACTGTTGCCGCTCACGCGACGATTGCCTCCCGTGTCAACGTGCCGCGCCCCCCTCAGGTGAAGAGGGCGCTGATACTCAGGTCTTTATGAATGCGGGTGATTGCCTCGGCAAGGAGCGGCGCCACCGAAACGACTTCGATCTTCTCCGTGGGACCGGTAGCCGGCAGGGGCAAGGTGTCGGTAACCAGAACGCGATCGATGGGTGATCGCGCGATCAGCTCCAGCCCCTCCTGGGCGAAGATGCCGTGGGTCGCGGCGGCGAAGATGGGAGCCGCTCCCCGCTCCCGCAGAAGTTCCGCTGCCAACGCCAGGGTGCCCCCGGTAGAGATCATGTCATCAACGATGACGGCCGGTTTCCCGCCGACATCGCCGACCATTTCCAGGGCTTCGGAAACGTCGGGGCCGGGGTGACGCTTGGAGATGATGGCCAGTGATCCCCCGGTGCGCCCCCGCAGCTCCTCGGCCCGGGCCACACCTCCGGCATCGGGGCTGACGATCACGAGGTCAGTCAACGACTGGTGGTTGATGTGGCGGGAAAGGATCGGGGCCGCGCGCAGATGATCGACAGGGATATCGAAGAATCCCTCGATGGCCGGCGAGTGAAGATCCATGGTGAGGATGCGATCCGCCCCGGCGGTGGTCAACAGATTCGCGACCAGTTTCGCCGAAATGGGTTCCCGGCCCGATGTCTTCTTTTCTTGTTTGGCGTACGCGAAGTAGGGGATGACCGCCGTGATCCGGGCTGCTGAAGCGCGCCGCAAGGCGTCAATGATCAGGAGGAGCTCGATCAGGTGATGATTCACCGGGTCGCTCATCGCCTGGATGACGAAGACATCCGATCCGCGCACATTTTCTTCGAGCTTCACCCTCGTCTCGCCGTTTCGCCAGAAGCCAACCACGGCCCGGCCAAGTGGGGCTTCGAGGACGCTCATGATCTCCGCCGCGAGTTGGGGATGGGACGTCCCCGTAAAGATCTGCAAGCGCCCGTCCACCTAAACCTCCTCGGCTCCGTCAGCACGTCCTATGGCGTCTCGTCGCACAATTCTTGCCGGCACCCCGACCACGGTGGCGCCATCAGGGACATCCTTGGTGACCACTGATCCGGCTCCAGTACGGGCGTCGCTGCCAATGTGGACGGGCGCCCGCAAAATGGTGTCGCTGCCGATGAACGCTCTGGCGCCGATGGAGGTGTGGTGCTTTTGAGAGCCGTCGAAGTTCGCGGTAACCGTGCCGGCTCCGACGTTGGCGCCGGCGCCGATATCGGCATCCCCAATGTAGCTGAAGTGCCCGACCTTGACGCCGGAGGAGAGCCGCGCGTTTTTCAACTCGGCGAAGTTTCCAATGTGAACCCGGGGGCCGATATCACTTCCCGCGCGCAGATGCGCGTAGGGACCGATGTCGGTATCCTCGGCGACCCGGCACTGCTCAACCGTCGATGAGCGCACGATGACGCGGTCGGCGAGATGCGAGTCGATGACGACGGCGGATGGCCCGAGGATGCACCCGGAGCCAATGCTGGTCTTGCCGAGCAGCTCGGTGTTGGGAAGGATGACGGTGTCCGGTCCAATATCGACATCCTCGTCGATGATGGTCGTTTCGGGTAAGCGCATGGTGACGCCAGATCGCATGACCTGGTCTCGTTTACGCTGCCAGGCCCGGGACTCGGCATACGCGAGATCGACGCGATCGTTGACGCCGACAGCGTCGTCGGCATCGCCAGCGATGGCAGCGACGGGCCACGGGGAGCCGACCTTTGCCTCTCGCGCCGCGACGACAACGAGCTCGGTCAGGTAAAGCTCGCCGGTGGCAGTGCTGGGAGAGAGGTTGGCCAGCGCGGTATGCGCCCAAGGCGCGTGGAGCACCATCATGCCGGAGTTGATTTCGGTTACGCCAGTGCGGAAGAGCGGATCATCGTCTTTCCGCTCCACAATGCGCGTGACGCGCCCTTCTTCATCCCGCTCGACACGCCCGTACCCCCTCGCGTCAGGCAGCCAGGCGCTGAGAATCGTCACCATCGCTCCGCTGGCCCGAGCTCCGTCCAGGAGCTGCCGAACGGTGCGGGGATCGAGGAGCGGATGATCGCTGAAGAGCACGATGACACGGTCGGTGGGCGGAAGGGCGTGGAGCGCCCGCAGGACAGCATCTCCGGTCCCTTGCGGCGGGTCCTGTGTAACGAAAAGGATGCTGGCAGCGCCCGGCAGTTGATTGACGATGGACGCGGTCTCCGGACTGACCACGATGGCCGTCGCGGCCGGGTCGGCTCCCATACCGGCGCGGAGCACGCGTTCCACCATCGGGATGCCCGCGACGGTGTGCAACGGCTTCGGCATCGAAGAACGCATCCGGCTGCCTGAACCGGCGGCAAGAATGACGAGACCGATCCGTTCGGCTGGTGGTTCAAATGTCCCCACGGTGCGAGCGCGTACCCCTAGCCTGGAAGGACGAATGGTGGACGAAGAGGTCTAGAGCGGGGCTGGCGGGCCAGGATTCGAACCTGGAACAAAGGTTCCAAAGACCCTTGTGATACCATTTCACTACCCGCCATCGGAGTGAACAGATCCTGCCAGCGCAACAAACGCGAGGTGGCTGCCTCCACGACGCCGATTATACCAGCAGGGTCAGCAGACCCCGCGAAGCCACTGGACCATCTGCCAGTGACCAGGCTCGTGATCGCCAAAGCTGTGCCAATTGGAACAGCGAACCTCAGAATCGAAGCGCGTCCTTAACCCGTGAGAAGAAGTTCCGCTCGCCTTCGATACGAGGCGCCTCCGAATCGAGAGATTCGGCGAGTTGTTCGAAAAGCTCGCGTTGTTCGGCGGTCAGTTTCTTCGGAGTGATGACCTGAACCGTGACGATCTGGTCGCCGCGATCCGTCGATCCTATCGATGGCGCGCCGCGACCCTTCAGGCG
The DNA here is from genome assembly GCA_038246475.1 of Thermomicrobiales bacterium. GTDB lineage: Bacteria > Chloroflexota > Chloroflexia > Thermomicrobiales > UBA6265 > JACCXM01. The sequence goes on from JBBRVX010000005.1 coordinate 40,920, forward strand.
GAACTGCTGGCCGCTCTGGGTTCCTTCCGGCAGCTTGAAGGCGACCGGGCCGTCAAGGGTCTCGACTTCGAGCTCGTCTCCCAGGGTGGCCTGTGCGACATTGACGCGAACCTGCCCGAACACGTTGCGATCTTTCCGGGTGAACAGGGGATGCGACGCCACGTTTATGCGCACGTAGGCGTTGCCCGAGAGCCCGCCGTCGGGACTCGCTTCACCCTGGCCGGTGAGACGGAGCGAGGAGTTGTCGTCGATGCCGGCCGGAATCGAAATGGTGATCGTGCGCGACCGGGCCACGCGACCGCGCCCGCGACAATCGGGACAGGGATCGGTGATGCTCACACCTTCACCGCCGCAGGCCGAGCAGGGCGCGCTGGTCATGAACTGACCCAGGATCGTCTGCTGGGCACGGCGAACCTGACCAGCGCCATTGCAGACGGAACAGACGGGGGGACTCTGCCCGCCGCGCATGCGCGAGCCCTCGCAGCCTTCACAGACTTCCAGCCGGGTGACCTCGATGTCCTTCTCCGCGCCGAAGATGGCTTCTTCAAAGTCGATGGTGAGGCTGACCTGAATGTCTGCGCCCCGCATCGCGCCGCGCGTGCGGCGTCCGGTTCCAGAGGCGCCGAAGAAGGTCTCGAAGATGTCCGCAAAGGGGGAACCCGCCGCGTTGCCGAAGCCGAAAGGATCGGCCGAGCCCGCGAACCCACCGGGGAAGCCCGACGCGGCATGACCGAAGCGATCGTAGGAGGCGCGCTGATTCGAATCAGAGAGCACCTCGTAGGCTTCGTTGATCTCCTTGAACCGCTCCTCGGCTTCCGCGGCCGGATTCAAGTCGGGGTGATACTGCCGGGCTAAACGCCGGTAGGCACGGCGAACATCGTCGGCTGAAGCCGAACGTTCGATTTCAAGAACCTGGTAAAAGTCTCTCTTGTCAGCCATCGTGTCCTGAGACATGTTCTATCCATATCGCCTGCAAGGGCGAATTCCAAGACTCCTCAATGCGCGCGAGAATGCGTCAGTGCCACGAAGGAATCGCCAGGAAGATAGCAGAGCCGGTGCTGTCCATTTTGCTTCGCCTGCCGACACTACAATTACCATCTATGCGTCGCCAACCGGAGATTGGCAATCCGTAGTTTAGAGTGCCAGATCGCCTCTGTCGATCCGGAGGCGCTTTGTTGATCCCTACCGTTGGTTGGTGCTTTGCCGCCAACGCGCGTTCGCTGAGGAACCCGTGACGCAAAAACCCCGCCAGGCACGGAGTGTGCGGCGACCCGCGTTGCCTGAGGCAACCACGCGGCGCCTTCCGCCAGGCCAATTCTTCACTCCACGTTGGCCCATTTTGCACCAGGGGGAGATTCCGCCGATTGATACGGCCGCCTGGGATTTTCGCATTTCCGGACTCGTACACGTTCCGCTGATCTTAACCTGGGCTGAGTTCCGGACGCTCTCCGTCGTTTCGACGACTGGTGATTTGCACTGTGTGACTCGCTGGTCGACGCTGGATCATGCATGGACAGGGGTGCTGGGGAGGTCCATGTTCGAGATCGCCCAGGTTGATGGGGCGGCGCGTTTTGTTCTGCTCCACGGTGAAGGTGGCTACACCGCGAACCTCCGGCTTGCGACCTTCCTGGAAGACGATGTGGTGCTGGCGTTCGAACACGACGGTCAGGCACTCACGGCCGAACATGGAGGACCCCTCAGGGCCGTCGTACCTGGCCGCTACGCGTGGAAAAGCGTGAAATGGCTGCGGGGCATCGAGTTCATGGCGGAAGATCGTCCTGGATTCTGGGAGGAATTTGGCTACAGCTACTCGGCCGATCCCTGGCAGGAAGAACGCTTCGAGTCCTAGTTCTGTAGCCATGACCGTACGTTCAGGACATCTGTAGAGGGTGTTTTCAGGACCATATGGTAGGATCGAATCATGGTCCAGGCCGCGCTCGCGCGGTGTGAACACGAGGCTTTGGGGAAAATGGCCTCGAAACGGGAGGGCACACGTGCGGATTTCCACAGCCGCGATGGCAGTCGTGTTTACACTCAGCATGGCTTTGAGCGGCTTTACCCAGACGGCAGTGGCACGTCCGACAACGGTTCCGTCAGATCTCAATTCTGCTCAGAGCCGCGTCGAATTCCTGCAAGATGAAGGCGACGGGTCATTTGTCTGGGTGCCAGAGTACGTGCAGCAGCGGAATCTCTCCTGTGAATACGCCGCGTCGGTCATTGCCATGGCAGCGTACGGAGTCTGGATTTCGGAGTACGAGTTCGATGGGCTGATTGGTCAGTCAGAGAATCCCCATTGGGGATACCGGGGCAATATCAGCGGCTGGTGGGGCAATACGGACGACTACGGCATCTATGCCGCGGCGCTGGTTCCCGCGATCCAGGCCTTTGGGTTCTGGGCGGATGAGTTTTACGCGTTGGGCGATGCTTCCGCGCTGACCCGGCGGATCGACGCTGGGGCGCCGGTGATTGTCTGGCTCGGCCTCTGGGGAGACACCTCGTTCTATAACTGGATGGAGGATGGGACCCGCTACAAGTTGGCCTCGGGCATGCACGTCGTCGTGGCCTATGGGTATGACAGCAACGGGGTATGGGTGTCCGATCCGGCTACCGGCAGCAAGCACCAGTACGACTGGGGCACGTTCATGACGTACTGGAATGTGCTCGATGGCATGGGGCTCTCTGTCGGTCCGAACTAACGAAATGGCGCCCGTAGGTCTCCAGGCTGGAGGGACGCGTTGGATCAGGAGCGCCGGGTAGGACTTGTTTTCGACGATCGGTACTTGACCCATAACACCGGTCTGGACCTGATTGACCGCGCGGCGCCTTATCCCTTTGCAGAGCCGATCGCCCACCCCTCCAGCCCTATCCTTGTCGGGCGAGCCAAGCATCTGATGGATCTTCATGGCGTATCAGAGCGGATGAAACGCATGCAACCGGTCGTCGCCGCGGACGAGCAGTTGCGCTTGTACCACACGCCGGAATACCTCGCCCGCGTGGCCGAGCTTTCGGCCACCTCAGGCGGGGATACCGGCGATGGAGCTCCGATCGGCCAGGGCGGCGACCGCATCGCGCGGCTGGCGGCGGGCGGTACGATCGCGGCTGTCGACGCGGTGATGACTGGCGACGTCGATGCCGCGTATGCGCTGGTGCGGCCACCGGGGCATCACGCGATGGCCGGCGAGGGAATGGGATTTTGCGTTTACAGCAATGCTGTCATCGCCGCCCGGGTGGCGCAGCGAATGCATGGCGCAGAGCGAGTGCTCATTTTGGACTGGGATGTCCACCATGGGAACGGGACGCAGGCAGCGTTCTGGTCCGACCCGAGTGTTCTGTTCATCTCGTTGCATCAGGACGATCTCTATCCGGTCGGATGGGGAGCGGCTGATCAGGTCGGGATCGCCGAGGGGGAAGGATTCACCGTGAACATTCCCCTGCCAGCAGGCACGGGCAATGCCGGGTACCGTTTCGTCTACGAAAAACTCGTCGATCCCATCGCGCGCCAGTTCGATCCTGATCTCGTCATCGTTTCCGCGGGTCAAGATGGCAGCGTGTTCGATCCTCTGGGGCGCATGTCATTGACGCTGGCGGGCTTCAGGGCCATGACCCAGGCGATGATGGCGATTGCCGATGCGTGCTGCGCAGGACGACTGGTCATGACCCAGGAGGGCGGCTACGCGCCTCAGTACGCGCCATACTGTTCTGCCACGGTGGCGGAGACGCTGGTTGGAATTCGGCCAGGGGACGCGCCAATCGGCGATCCGTATGGCGAGCGAGCGGAGACGCAGCCGGCATCTGTCGAGGTTGGCCTGGACGCGGCACGCGCGATCGAGCGCGCACACGACGTGCAGCGGAGATATTGGGACCTCGCGGCGACGATTGGCTGATACGAATTCAGGGGCGCGAACTGGCCACCCCATCTTCGAGAAATTGATCACGCTCGGGATGCTCAAAATGGAGCCGGCGCGCGACGCGCGTGGTGATCGCCCCGGTGCGGGGCGCGAAGAGAAATGTCAAGATGAAGATGGCGGTCGCCACGAGCACGATGCTGGCACCCGAAGAGATCCCCTGAAAATACGACACGTAGAGGCCAATAACCCCTGATGCCGCCCCGACCAGGGCGGAAACGGCGAGCATGGTGGTCAGCCGTGTCGTCAGCATGCGCGCGGTTGCCGCTGGCGTGACGAGCATGGCCAGCACGAGCACATTGCCCACGGTCTGCAGCGAGATCACGATGGTGAGCGACAGCATGAGGAGAAAGAGTTGATCGAGGCCCCAAAGATTCAGCCCCTGGGCCTGCGCGAAGGTTCGATCGAACGAAATGGTGACGACCTGTCGCCGAAAGAGCCAGAGCGTGAGCAGGACCCCGCTGCCGACGCCAAATGTCAGTAAGAGATCTGTGCGCGAAACGCCGAGGATCGATCCAAAAAGGAGGCTGGCGACATCACGGGCGTACGACTTCTGGGTCGATATGATGGCGACGCCAAGTGCGAAGGCGCCAACGAAGAAAACGCCAATGGCCGTGTCATTGCGGAGCAGGCCACTCTGCGTTACGAACCCAATCGCCAGGGAGACAATGGTGGCCGCGATGATGGCTCCGACGAGAAAGCTGCCGCCGACGATGTACGAAATGACAACACCTGGAAAGACGGCGTGCGCGATGGCGTCCCCCATGAAGGCGAGGCCTCGCAATGTGACAAAGACGCCCATCACGCCGCAGATGAGGCCGACGAGCACGATCGCGGCGAAGGCGTTCCGCATGAAGGCATACTGGAAGGGTTCCAACAGGAGTGTCGTCAGGTCGATCACGGGCGTGCGGCGAGACCAGGGGGAAGAATGGCCGCGCCGCCAAACGAGGCCTGGAGATTGGGCACGGTAAGCACCGTGGCGGGCGGCCCGGTGGCGATGACCTTGCGATTGAGCAGGACGCAGGTATCGGCAGATGCAGCGGCCATGGCCAGGTCGTGGGTGGCAAAGATGATGGTCTTGCCCGCGCTGCGCAATCGGGCAAAAACCTGCACCATCAGGGCCTGGGTCGGGGCGTCAACACCACTGAACGGTTCATCGAGCAAGTAGACATCAGCATCCTGCAGGAGCGCGCGAGCGATGAAGACCCGTTGCTGCTGCCCTCCGGAGAGCGCGCCGATCTGCACCTTGGCAAAGCGGCGCATGCCGACCTCATCAAGCGCCACGAGCCCGTCCTCGCGGTCGCTTGGGGAGAGGCGCAGGAATCGATTACGGTGAAGGGCGCGGCCCATGATGGCAACGTCGAGGACGCTAATGGGGAACTTCCAATCGACCTCGGATCGTTGCGGAACATAGGCAATACGAGGGCTTGGCCCGCGGAGCGGTTGACCATCGAGCATGACCACGCCGTGGGTCGGTTCCAGAATGCCGTCAAGGCATTTGAGCAGTGTGCTCTTGCCGGCTCCATTGGGGCCGACGAGCGATGTCATTTCGTGGGGGAAGAAGTCGAGCGTCGCGTCATCGATCGCCGAGCGATCCTCGAAATGGACACTGAGGCAATTGGTTTGCATGCGGGCGACGCCCGCGGGTTCGCGCGCAGCATGCGTGAGGGTCAGCAGATCACTCCGCGACGTGGTGCTTTGCATGTGGGTTGTCATCGGCAAGGAAGCCCTGTTTGGGTGATTCGTTGTCGCGATCGTCAACGGAAGAAGACCTCGCGGGAGACGCTACCAGTACATGAGATGACGTGTCAATTATTCGACGCGACTGCGAGAGCCGGAGTCACGCGGCGCCGCTCTTGCAGCCGCCGCACGTGCCAAAGATTTCGAGCAGATGGCCGTGGACCTCGAAATCATTCTCGCGGGCGAGGGTGGCGGCGAGATCTTCGATGGGACAGGCATTGAAGGGGACGGCGGCGCCGCACCCGGAGCAGATCAAGTGGTGGCGGTGTACAGGAGCGCCAGCGACGTAGACGGGGCGGCCCGAGGCATCGAGGATCCGGGAGAGGACGCCGAGGGACGCCAGGATTTCAAGGGTTCGGTAGACCGTCGAACGACCGCTTTCTCCATCGCCGCTGCTCGTTTCGGTGACAAGCTGCTCGGCGGTGAACGGGCGCTCCTGGCGAAGCGCGGCGGTGATGATGGCGCGGCGGGGCGAAGTCATCCGGTACCCCTGCCGCGACATGGCGGCAATGGCTTCGGCAGGTGAGTACTCCGTGACATCGATTTCGTTTTCCCGTGGGGGGGACGTGTTGATCGTGACCATGAATAAAGCGTAACACTTCCGTCCTGGACGGCCGTCGCAGTGGTGGAGGGGAGGGTCCGCATCGTATCCTCGCCCGTATGAAGCACCTCATCCCTCTGCTGACCACCAGACCGATCCGCGCGTATGTTCGCGGTCGACCCGTGGCGATGCTGACCACGGCGATCTGTATCGCCTTCGCGCTCATGCTCACTGTGCTCCCTGTACCCCAGGGCGCCAGCGGCCAACAGAATCGCTCGGTGACCTGGGACCAGATCGACGTCACGGTGGAACTTCGCGAGGATAGTTCGTTTCACGTCACCGAGCGAGACCGGATCGAGTTCAATGGAGGGCCTTTCCGAAGCGGATTTCGCGAAGTGCCGCTGGCCCGGGTCGAAAACATCGACAACATCCAGGTCGGCGAAGTTCTTGGCAGCTCTGTCGAACCCTACACCTTCGTGCGGCCGCGGGAATTCTCGCGGGACATTCCGAACACCTACACATATGAGGCGGTTGGTTCCGCGCTGCGCATTGACTGGAGCTTCCCACCGACGTCCTCGCAAGACAGAACGTTCGAAATCGCCTTCGATGCGTACGGTGGCCTGCGGGTCTACAACGACGCCGAGCGCCCCTATCAGCAGATTTCCTGGATCGGCGTGGGCAAGGAGATTACCGAAAACGCACCGGTGAACAACGCGAGTCTGACGATTGTCCTGCCGCGTTCTGTCGATCCGGGCAAGGTCTTCATCCAGGGCCCAGGTGATCCGCTTCCCGAGGCGCACGCCACCGATGGCGGCAAGTCCTGGACCTGGACCGCGAGCAACCTGGGGCAGGGCGATTCGTTCGCGGCAGGGATGCAGTTCGAGCCATTGGTGCAAGCAAGAGAACCCGCCTGGCAGGGCTCCAGCGATGCTCAGGAGCAGCAGGAAAGTGCTCGCCCCGAGCAAAACAGCCTGCTTTCCGTCGTGTTTCTTGGGCTGGGGGTGCTGCTGGCCATTGGCGGCACGATTGCCGCGCTTGGCATCTGGTGGACCAGGGGACGCGATCCCGAGGCCGGGCCAGTGGCGGCATTTCTGCCTGAGCCGCCGGAGGATTTGCCTCCAGGGGTCGTCGGCGCGCTGCTGGACGAAGAGGTCGATCAGCGCGATATCGTGGCCACGATGGTGGACCTCGGGCATCGAGGCATCCTTCGCATTGACCGGACGGAGGCGACGGGCATCGCCGGCATGCTGGGGCGGGGCGGCGACTTCACGCTGACCGTGCTCGACCCCGAGCCGAAGGTCGCTCCCTACGAGCGAGAGCTGCTCAACGCGATGTTCGGCATCGACATGAAGAAGGGTGAGCAGGTCGCCCTCTCGGAGGTGAAGAGCGGATTCGCCGCCGCCCAGGCGAAGATTCAGCGACAGCTTTACGATGAGCTAGTAACTCGTGGTTATTTCACCGCTGCACCGCAGGAGACACGCAGTCGCTGGAAGTCAATTGGGTTCGTCCTGCTCGTGTTGGCTTTTATCGGCGGGTGTTTGGCACTGGGAGCTGTTTCCGGGATTGCCCCAACGATCGTCGTCCCGATTGCCGCGGTGGGCCTGATCGCCGTGATCATCATCATTCTTTCGCGATTCATGCCGCAGAAAACGCGTGCTGGGGCCGAAGCCGCCGCGAAGTGGCGCGCCTTCAAGAATTACCTGGAATCGATTGAGCGCTATGAAAAGCTCGATCAAGCGCAGGAGATCTTCGATCGCTACCTGCCCTATGCCATCGCGTTCGGTCTCGAGAGCTCGTGGGTGGGGAAATTTGCCCAGGTCCCAACTGCCCAGCCTGGCTGGTACGGTGACAACTCTGGACCTGCCACGGGACCGTTCGGCGGTTTTCCGGGGACTTCGCGGTCGCGTCCCTGGTTTGGGCCATATGGCGGCGGTACGGTGATCATACCCGGCGGCGGTGGATACGCTGGATCAGGATCGGGCGGAGGCCAGGTCGGGGATTTTGGCAGCCAGGGCCAACCTGGCGGCGGATCGTGGAACATGCCCGACCTGCAGGATTTCAGTGATAGTGCCGGGCAATCGCTGCAGTCTTCGTCTGGTTCGCTGTTCGATCTCTTCAATTCGGCAGGTCAGGCCTTCACCGCCGGGGATTGGGGCGGCGGCGGCAGCCGGGGCGGCTGGAGCGGCGGTTCAAGTTTTGGCGGCGGATTCGGCGGTGGCGGCGGATTCGGCGGCGGTGGCGGCGGCGGCGGAGGCGGCGGCGGCGGAGGGGGCGGTGGTGGCGGCTTCTCCTAGGCCGCGAGGCGCCCGCCGATGACCGATCTGCCGATCGCGTTGTCAACGACTTGCGCCGTCCCTTGCGCCGATCACCCCGATACGGAGACGCGCCTGCGCTGCTCTCGCTGTGGAAAGCCGATCTGCCCACGATGCGCGGTGCGCACGCCGGTGGGGATGCGCTGCCCTGATTGCGCTGGCACACGGGCCGCGGTGAAAGCGAACCCGGCGGGAGTGCTGAAGGCGGCCGCCGCGGGCATCGTCGTTGCCACGCTGGCCGGTGTCGGTTGGGGGGTGCTGCCGGACTGGGGGTTCTACTGGGCTCTTATTCTCGGATTCGGGGCCGTAGAGAGCATGGCCTACCTGCTACGCGCTCGACAGGGCCTCGACCTGCAACTGATCGCGCTGGCGATCGTCGGCTACGGCATGCTATTGAGCCGGGTCGTTCTCGGGCTCCGCCTTGGCGTCGATGTCAGGCTGATCAATGATTTCAGCGCACCGCTGCAATATGCGCTGTATTTGCGCCCGATTCCGGATCTGCTCTTTATGCTGATGCCTCTCGCCATCGCCTGGATCAGGTTTCGGTAGGGCGAGGCTCCAAAGCTTCGCGCGCTCTTGCTTTGGGTTCCCAGCGCTGGCCGATGAAGACTTCGCCGAGGCGATTGGCCTCGGCCCAGATATCGCGGATAGACGCGTCGCTTTCTCTGCTGAGGCGTAGGCAGTCGTCGTACTCCGGCATCGCCCCGATCACCCGGCCGTCCCAACCGCGCAGTTTGAGCTGCACCTCGCCCCAGCGGGTAATGACCCTTTCGAATCGACGCAAGGCGCGGGTGCGGCTGATCGGGGTAGCCCGGACGCCAAGCGTCGTACTCTCCAGAAAGAACGTCCGCTCAATCTCGGGGCGGCGGCTCGCGGCCACGATGGCTGACACCACGGTGGCGGGACGGCCTTTCTTCATGGTGACCGGGGTGAGCCAGACATCGAGCGCGCCGGCGGCGAAGAGACGTTCGACGAGCGGTGCGAAGAACTGGGGATTCATGTCGTCGATGTTGGTTTCGATAAGGAACTCCGCCCCCGATCCCTCCTCGGCGGCGCCGGTCTCGGTTTCGCCAACCCAGACGCGAAGCGCATTCGGCCAGGGAAGCTCCCGCGTCCCGAATCCGTACCCGACCCGGTCTGGAACGAACGGCCCATCGCTCCAGTTCGCGAGCGTGCCCAGAATGGCCGCTCCCGTCGGCGTCAGGAGCTCGCCGGGCTCCTGTTCGCCTGGAGGAGCTGGCCGGATGGGCGCACCGGCCTGGGCCACCATGATGGCTGTTGCCGGAGCGGGCACAGGAAGGAGGCCGTGGTCGGAGCGAACCCAGCCGGAGCCGACGGCCACGGAGCGTGAAATGATTTGCTCCGCGCCAAGATGGGCCAGGGCAGCGCAGGCCCCGACGATGTCGGCGATGGCGTCGATGGCGCCGACCTCATGAAAGTGAACCGTCTCAATTGGCTCATCATGGGCTTCAGCTTCCGCCGCGGCAAGGGTGGCGAAGACGGCAAGCGCCGCGTCGCGGACGGCGGGCGCGAGTGTCGAGCGTTCGATCAGGCCGCGAATCGTGCTCCAGTCGCGTGATGGCTGATCGGAAGCGGCTTCAACACGGACGCGCGTGCCGCGGATGGCGCCGCTTTTGACTGGGCTGGCGCTGATGCGGATGCCCGCGATGCCGAGCCGGGCGACGGCATCCTGGATAGCGGCAAGTGGCGCCCCGACATCGACAAGCGCGCCAAGGATCATGTCCCCGCTGGCGCCGGAGAAGGGATCGAATAGAACGGTGCGAGCCACGCGAACGCTCCCTGGTCAGTCGAATCGGGCGATGCATCGTGGAGGCAAGGATACCCATGAATCTCCGGCCCCATGACCGTGCTAGCATCGGCTGCATCTGCCTCGACCGGACGAAGTGAAGGGGACTACGAGATGGCGACGTCTACCGAGCAAGCGACCGTTTCGACCGCGCGGGCATGGGGTGGGCAGAGCATGGTGGGGCCCCTGCGCCGTGTCCTGGTGCGCAAACCAGCGGCGCCCGCGACCCGCGAGGATTTTGCGAGTTTCGCTTATCCCCACGACGTCGATCACGCGGGGGCAACGCGCGAGCACGAGGCTTTTCGCGCCATTCTGGAAGCGGCTGGCGCGGAAACGATAGTGGCGGGACCGGATGATGACGGGCTGCTCGACGCCATCTTCGCCTACGACCCGTCGTTGACCACTGATGCAGGAGCTGTGCTGCTGCGGCCGGGGAAAGCGCTGCGCATCCCGGAAGTCGACCTCGCGGAGAAGAGCTATGCGGAGCTCGGAATCCCGGTGATCGGCCGTATCGAAGCGCCGGGAACCGTGGAGGGCGGGGATACGCTCTGGCTCGATGCGCGGACGCTGGCGGTGGGACGGGGATACCGCACAAACGATGAGGGGATCCGCCAACTGCGCGAGATCCTGGCGCCGCTGGGAATCGAGGTGCTCACCGTCGATCTGCCGCATTGGCGCGGAGCGGGCGAATGCCTGCATCTGATGTCGTTCATCAGCCCGATTGATGAGCGATTGGCGGTCGTCTATCCGCCGATGATGACGGTTCCCTTCGTGCTGGAACTGCAACGCCGAGGTTGGGAGTTCATCGAGGTTCCAGACGAGGAGTTCGATCGTCACGGCTGCAATGTGCTGGCGTTGGCGCCGAAGCGCGTCCTCGTGTGTGAAGGCGCCCCCGTTACGCAGGGGCGGCTCGAAGCGGCCGGTTGCACGGTGGTTGCCTACCGCGGCGAGGAGATTTCGCACAATCGGGCCGGAGGCCCGACATGCCTGACACGCCCGATCCTGCGCGGATA